>JAUSBQ010000377.1 GCA_030651965.1 Pseudolabrys sp.
TGGCGGCGGCCAGGCCCCAGATAATCCCCAGGATGAGAAAGAAGTGGCGCCAGTGGTCGGTGTCGATCACGACGCCTTCCGCCATTTCGCCGACGAAGGCGCCGAGGGCTGCGATCGAATAGATCTGCCACGGCGTGCGCATCAGCGCGGTGCGCAAGCCGACCCAGCAGGTCGCGATCAGCAGCATGATATAGGACAGCGCCCCGGCCCAGCCATAGACCAGGAACGCCTGCAGATAGACGTTGTGCTGCTGCAGCCCGTAGATGCGCGCGAACTCGAACGGCCCCATGCCGTTGGGAAAATCGAGCACGGCCGACAGCGCCATTTCCTGAAGGCGGAAACGGCCGCCCTGGCCGACGTCGTAATACTGGATGAGCTGGGCGCGTTCCTTGAACATGCTGCCGATCGAATCGATCGATAAAAGGATCATTAGCAGCAGCGCCAGCGCACCGACCGCGGCCAGCGACATACCGAACACGCGCATGCGCGCCTTCGGCGTCGGCGCGGTGAGAAACAACAGGCCGATCATGACGGCCGCCGACACCCCGAAATGAAACCAGGAGCCGCGCGAAAAGCCGAGCAACAGACCGAACGCGATGATGCCGGTCGCAACCAGACTGAGAAGATCGATGCGCCTCGTCATCATGCGTGCGATCAGGAATAGCAGCGGCAATATGAGGAACGGGCCATAGACGTTGGGGTCCTTGAAGGCGCCGAGCGCGCGGCCATAGCGAACGAACATCGACGCGCCGGGAAGGCCGAAATAGCCGGCCGCGCCACAGAGCGCGATGATCGCCGCGGTCAGGATATAAGCTCGGCGCATCGTCGCCATGCGGACCATGGTGTTGTCGGCGAATATCATGGCAAACAGCATGGCCGCGACCGCCAGGTAGATCGAGGTGGCGGCAAATTGAATGGTCTTTTCCTGCTCCGGGACCTGTATCACCGACATCAGGCCGGCGACGTTCCAGCCGAGCAGCAACAGAAACGGCAGCAGCAGTATCCGGTGAAAGCGGATGCCGGCGACCAGACCCGCCACCGCCAGAACGCCCATCATCACGTCATGCGGCGACGGCTCGATAAAGGCGACCGAACTCAACAGCACGGTGATGAACAGGACGACGATTAGCAGCCGCTCGCGAAACGGAACGACGGCCGCCACCCCGGCATGATGCGGCGTCAGCGGAGCATAGGCCGCCGCCGGCATGGCCACGCGGGCGGCCATATCGTGAGCGGTGATCAATAGGCATTCTCGGTCTTGAGCAGGGCGAAGGGCGTGCGCACCAGGATGTAGAGATCGAGCAGCACCGACCAGTTCTCGATATAATAGAGGTCGTGCTCGACGCGGGCCTGGATCTTCTCGTGCGTGTCGGTTTCGCCGCGCCAGCCGTTGATCTGCGCCCAGCCGGTGATGCCCGGCTTG
Source organism: Pseudolabrys sp. (assembly GCA_030651965.1). Taxonomy (GTDB): domain Bacteria; phylum Pseudomonadota; class Alphaproteobacteria; order Rhizobiales; family Xanthobacteraceae; genus Pseudolabrys. The sequence continues at coordinate 1,424 of JAUSBQ010000377.1, forward strand.
ACGCGGTGGCGGGCGAAATAGCCGTCGACCGCGTCGTTATAGAGCTGCGCTTCGGCCTTGGCATTGACCGCGTGCGGACGCGGGCCGACCAGCGACAGATTGCCGTTGAACACGACGTTAAACAGCTGCGGCAGTTCATCGAGGCTGGTCTTGCGGATGAACCTGCCGACGCGGGTGACGCGCGGATCGTCCTTGGTGACGAGCTTGCTGGCGCTGGCGTCGGCCATGTCGGTATACATCGACCGGAATTTGTAGACCTCGACCAGATCGTTGTTGAAGCCGTAGCGCTTCTGCTTGAAGAAAACCGGGCCGCGGCTGTCGAGCTTGATGGCGATCGCAACCAGGGCCAGCAGCGGCAGAGCGGCGATGAGCATCAGGCCGCCGATGATCTTGTCGAACAGCCATTTCATCACGACGTCCCAATCGGCGATCGGGCGGTCGAAAACGTCGATGACCGGCACCTTGCCGATATAGGAATAGGAACGCGGCCGGAATTGCAGCTTGTTGGTGTGCGCGGCCAGGCGAATGTCGAGCGGCAGAACCCAAAGCTTTTTCAGCATTTGAAGAATGCGATCCTCCGCCGAGATCGGCAGCGAGAAGATCACCAGGTCGACACGGGTGCGGCGGCCAAATTCGACGAGGTCGTCGACATTGCCGAGCTTCGGCTCGCCGGCGCAATCGGTGCCGCCGCGATCGCCGGTGCGGTCGTCGAACCAGCCCATGATTTCGATGCCGGTGTCCTTCTGCGAGCGCAGTTCCGCGATGACGCGTTCGCCAGGCCCGCCGCCGCCGATGATGACGGTGCGGCGGGTGAGGCGGCCTTCGCGGGTCCACTTGCGCACGGCGTAGAACAGCATCTTGCGCGAGAAGATCAGCGTCGACAGTCCGACGACATAAAACGCGCCGAGCCAGACGCGCGAATACATTTCGCCGGCCTTGATGAAGAACGACGCGCCGATGACGATCAAGAACACCACCGACCAGGCCGAGGCGAGCCGCATATACTGCTTCTCGTGGCCGCGGAAGGCATGCACCTGGTAGATATCGGCGGTCTGGAACGCCAAGGTCGACAGCGTGGCGATGACGAAGACGGCGCCGATATAGCGCAGCAACATTTCGTCGAGCGGCCGGATGTAGATGGCGAAGATCGCCAACCCGACAAGAACGATGATTGCGAATTCGGCCATGCGAACGAAGCCGGCGAGAACGATCGGGGAGATCGGCGGCGGCGTCGGCTTATTGGCGATGGCCAGAGCACGATCCGACAAGGGCTGGACGGTGGGCGTGGCCTTCGGCTGTCCTTTGGGCTGTCCCTTCGCCTCCGCGCTCTCGCGCAGGCGGTCGAGCACGGTGGCGGCGGCGAGGTTGGGGCGAGTGTCTGAGTCGATCATGCTGACGCCATACTCTGGGCGGCCGCACTCAGGCGGCCCGCCGTGGGGGGTCGTTAATTCAGGTAAATTTCTAGGGAAAGACTCTCAACAAAGGCTTATCGGCACGGGCCGAAAGTCGTTAACGCCGGCCGTTGCGCCGCAGGGTTTCAAGCGCGGCGCCATAGCCGCCGAGCACGCCATCGACCATGGATTTTATCGAAAACGAGGCCGCCACCCGCTGCCGCAGGATTCGGGCGGATTCCACGGTGGCCTGACCGCCGTCGAGCGCCTTGACGATCGCCTGCGCCAGCGCCGGGGCGTCGTCGGGTGGCAGCAGGGCGGCCGATTGCGGCCCAAAGATTTCCGGAATGCCGCCGACTCTGGTGGCGATCAGAGGCACACCGCCGGCTGCGGCTTCCAGAATCACATAGGGCAGCGACTCGAAGCGTGACGGTACCACCATGATGCGGCCGAGCTTGAGCGCTTCCGGCCCCGGCATGGCCGGCCTGAAATTGATGAGGTCGTTAAGGCCGAGCGTATCCACCTGGCCGTGGAACTGAGCGCGGTCCGGGCCGGAGCCGACCAAAGTGGCGGTGACCGAACGCCCTTCGTGGCGCAGGCGCGCAATCGCGTCGATCAGGACATCGACGCCTTTGAGGTGGCGAAGTTCGCCAAGGAACACCAGATCGGTCGCGTCCGGGCGCGCCACCACCGGGTCGAATTCCTGCGGTGAAACGCCGTTATGCGCGATCCGCACCAGGCCGAGCGGCGTGCCGATTTTTTCGTGGAAAACATTGGCGGAAAAGGCGCTTTCGAACAGAAACAGATCGCCGCGCCGCATCAGGAGCCGCTCGGCCGCCAGATAGAACCGGCCAGCCAAGGTGTGATGGCTGAACAGCAGACTGCCGCCATGTGGGGTATAGGCGCGCACCGCGCGGCGGTTGCCGAAGGTCAATCGCGCATAGGCACCGCCCTTGGCGCCATGGCCGTGGACGATGTCGGCGTGCGTCTGCGCGGCGCGGCGAACGACATGGGCGATTGCGAGGCTGTCGCCGATGCCGAGATGGCGGCGCATCGAAATGCGGCTCAGGCCGAGCGCCAGCGAGGGCTCGATGGCCCGAAAAGCCGCCTCGGCGCGTTCGCCACCGGTGCTGCTGTCTGCAATCAAGCCGACACGATGCCCGCGCACCGTCTGCTCGCGGGACAGATCGAGGACGTGACGGAACAGCCCGCCGACCGGGCTGCGAAAGACATGAAGGATGTTCAAGGGCGTCATTGAGGGTGCCGCCACGGCCTTTCGCAGGATTCGAAATGATCGAGGATGATTAGGGGGTGGCGTGGTTAACAAAACCTTGCCGACACAGAAAGTGTCGTGGGCCGATTAACGGGGTGGCAACCATAATAGGGTGAGATCGCGCTTAAGACACAGAGTCGTGCGTTGGAGTAGCGATGTTCTTTCGGAAGAAATCAAAACCAGCGGCCGTTGCGCCTATTCCGGTCAAGCCTGTTCAGGTTTTGCCGGCAATGGAGCCTGGCGGCGAGCCTGATTTGCGCGGCCTCGGCCGGACTTTGTGGCGCAAAAAATCGACCATCATCATGTTCACGGTGGTGTCGGCGGCCGTCGCCTTCATGGTCGTCAATGCGATTTCACCGCGCTACCGCTCCGAGGCGCGGCTGCTCCTGGAGGCGCGCGAAAGCGTGTTCATGCGCGCCGAAGCAGACAAGGGCGCCAGCGAGCGCGCCAATCTCGACCCGGAAGCCGTCACCAGCCAGATTCAGCTTGTGCTGTCGCGCGACCTGGCGCGCAATGTCATCAAGAAAGAAAAGCTCGACGAGAACCCGGAATTCGATCCGGCGATCGGCGGCATGACACCGCTACGCACGATTCTCGGCCTGCTCGGCATGGCGCGCGACGTCAATGCGCTGTCGCCGGAAGAGCGAACGCTGGAAGCCTATTACGACCGCATCAACGTCTATGCGATCGAGAAGTCGCGCGTCATCGGCGTCGATTTCTCCTCGGCCAATGCGGAGCTCGCCGCCCGCGTCGCCAACACCATCGCCGAATCCTATCTGAGCCTGCAGCAATCGGCCAAGACCGACCAGACCCGCGCCGCCAGCAACTGGCTCGCGGTCGAGATCGAGAAGATGCGCGCCAAGGTCGCCAGCGCCGAGGCCAAGGTCGAAGAATACCGCTCGCAGTCGAATTTGTTCGTCGGCTCCAACAATACGTCGCTGCCGAACCAGCAACTCACCGAGATCAACTCGCAGATCGCGGCCGCGCGCGGCCAGAAGGCCGATCTGGAGGCGAGGGCGAAGCAATTGCGCGAACTGGTGCGCTCCGGCCAGCCGATCGATTCCTCCGATATCGCCAATTCGGAATCGATGCGCAGGCTGACCGAGCAGGGCAACGCGCTACGCTCGCAACTGGCCGAACAGTCGACGACTTTGATGGATCAGCATCCGCGCATCAAGGAACTGCGCGCGCAGATCGCCGAAATCGAGCGCGCCAAGCGCATCGAGGGCGAACGCCTGGCGCGTCAGCTCGACAACGACGCCAAGGTCGCGGGCGATCGTCTTGCCGCTGTCACCGCCAGCCTCGATCAGGTCAAGAAAATCGCCTCGCAGACCAACGAGCAGGATGTGCAATTGCGCTCGCTCGAGCGCGACGCCAAATCGCAGCGCGATCTGCTCGAATCCTATCTGGTGAAGTACAGCGAGGCGTCGGCGCGCGACAACGTCAATGCCGCGCCGCCCGAGGCGCGCATCATCTCCCGCGCGACGCCGGCGACAAAACCCGCTTATCCGAAAAAACTGCCGACCGTGCTGATCGCGGCCTTTGCCGCCTTCGCGTTGTCGGCGGGCTTCATCGTTACCGGCGCGCTGCTGGGAGCGCCGGCCGTGCCCGCGTCCGCGCCTTACGGCTATGGCTATGCCCAGGCGGGCTACGCCGCGCCGGCTTACGCGGCCCCGCCGCGCATGGCGCCCATGCCTCCGCCACTGCCGCGCATGGCGTCGCCGCCCATGGTGCCTGCGATGGCGCCTGTTATGGCGCCCGCGATGGCGCAGCCCATGATGCCGGCCATGGCGCCTATGCCAGTCAGCACGATCGATCAACTCGCCGCGCGTCTGCGTCAGATGGGCGAGAGCGGCCGTCGCGTCACCGTCGTCGGCGCCGCGCGCAACGCCGGCCCCACTTACGCCGCCATCACCCTGGCGCGCGCTCTGGCCCAGCAGGCCAATGTCGTGCTGGTCGACATGGCATTCGGCGCGCCCAACCTCTCGGTGATCTCAATCGATCCGAATGCGCCAGGCATTGCCGAACTGGTGCGGGGGACAGTGGGCTTCGGCGACATCATCACCCGCGATCAGTTTTCGCAGGTGCATATCGTCGCCACCGGCAATGTCGGCGCCGATGGGCCGGCGTTGATGGCGTCGCCGATGCTGGCGACCGTGGTCGAGGCGCTGGCGCAAAGCTACGATCATGTGGTCGTCGATGCGGGCTCGGCGGCTGACGTGCCGGTCGAACATTTCGCGCATCTGGCACAGTGCGCGGTACTGGTGGCCGGTAATCCGGCCGACCCGTCGACGCGGGCCGCGCGCGAGCGCATGACGATGGCCGGTTTCGCCGATGTGACCTTGGTTGCCGGCGCGGCGCAGACCGCGGCCGCTTAACCGTCAGACGTTGGACAAACGTGCCCGCAGGCAGCGCACGGCGCGGATCACCGACCACAATGCGGGGTGCTGCTTGATTCCCCGCTTGATCGCGGCGGCGATGCGGAACGCAAAAGCGACGCGCCGGCCGGAGCCGGTCAGCGGCCAGTAGCTGTCGAACAAGGGCTCGGCGTCGCTACAGAAAAGGCTTTTGTAATGCGCTTCGCCGATGCCGAGATCGAATGTGTCGAAACCGCGTTCGCAGCATTGCCGCACCAGATGCACCAGTAGCTGCTCGCCCGGACTTTCGACCGCGAAGCGGCCGGTTTTCATCGAATTGAACATGGCGCAGAAGCGGCCGTCGCCGGCGATGCCGCCCATGGTGGCGACGACAATGTCGTCGACCGAAAGCGCGTAGAGTTCGATCAGCGCCTGGCCGTCCGGCGTCGGCGTCGTTGTCGCGGCTTCGATGAAGCGCCGCACGCTAGGGGCGCCGAACACGTCCGGCAGCCCTTGCGCGCGCATGCGCACCGCCTTCTGCTTGAAGAAGGCATCGAGCACATGACGGATCTCTGTCGCGCTTTCGGCACGGGCAAAGCGCACCGCGCCGAACTCGGCCAGCGCGCGTTCCTTCTTGCGCATCTTCTTGCGCGCGGCGGCATTGGTGCGGGCGCGGAACAGCGCCTCGAAGTCGGGAATGAGCGCGCCGGAAAATCCGAAATTGGCCGAGCGCTGCTGCGGCAGCAGCGCGAAAGGATTGGTGGTGCCGGCCCAGGTCAGCGGCTGGTTGACCAGCATGACGATGTCGGCCTGCGCGCCCAGATGCGCGAGCACGTCGCGCAGTTCGTCGGCGCTTATCTGGGCGGCGACGTGGCGCCGCCACAGCGCCATGTTGAAATTGGCGTGCTTGCCGCCGAGGAACTCGACCACGCGCAGGCCGCCGAAGGTGCGGCGGCCGAACGGCCAGAGGAGCAGCGGCGTGCCCTTGGCATTGAACGCCGCGACGATGCAGGGGGTAACGCCGGCGGCGTCGCCGATATGGCGGTGCCAAAGCCGCAGGAAATCGAAAGTCTGATACGGCGTGGCGAGGTTGCCTGCCTGTTCCAGTGCGCGCCAATGCGGTTCGACGGCGGCGAAATCGTCATAGACCTCGATGCGGGCGATCCGCCCGTCGGTGGCCGGAAAGGCGCGGTCATCGTGGTTAAGCGTTCGTAACGCGACGACATTCATGGCTGATTTCGCGAGTTTTCCTGGCCGTTCGGCGCTTTAAACGCCGCCGGTCAGAGGTTCGCAGGGAAATATCAATAAAGGGTTGGAATATTGATTTGGGTTCGCTGAACCGCCCGCTCTCCCGCTTGAAGGCGCAAACTTGGTTGATATGAAGAAAACCATCATCAGGACCGCCTTCGAGACGCTGTATTTCAGCGGCCTGCATCATTGGCTCCGGCCGTTGCTCGGCGGCGTCGGCTCGATCCTGACGCTGCATCATGTGCGGCCGCCGCGCAAAGAGGCGTTCCAGCCGAACCGGCTTCTGGAAATTACGCCGGTATTCCTCGAGCGGCTGCTGCGCAGGCTCAAGCGCAGCCGGCTCGACGTCATCACGCTCGACGAGATGCACCGGCGTTTCATCGAAAGCGATTTCCAGCGCCGTTTCGTCTGCATCACCGCCGACGATGGCTACAAGGATTTCCACCGCTGGGCGCACCCGCTGTTCAAGCAATACGAACTGCCTTACGCGATGTATATCCCGACCAGCTTTCCCGATCGCCTGGGCGAATTGTGGTGGCTGGCGCTGGAAGCCGTGGTGGCGCAGAACGACCGCATCGGCATGGTGATCAACGGCGAGCAGCAGTATTTCGACGCGCGCAACGTGCGCGAGAAGCGCGAGCTCTACGACGCCATCTACGGCTATCTGCGCAGCATGAAGACCGAGGACGAGGTGCGCAAGACCGTGCGCGATCTGTGCGCGACCTACCGCGTCGATATTCCGGAGATCTGCCGCGAGCTGTGCATGGACTGGGAAGAGATCGCGCGCATGGCCGACGATCCGCTGGTGACGATCGGCGCGCACACCGTCAACCACGTGATGCTCAAGAAAGTCGCGAGCGACGCCACCGTGCGCGCCGAGATGGAAATGAGCCGTTCGGTGATCGAGGCCGCGCTCGGCAGGCGGCCGGAGCATCTGGCCTATCCGGTCGGCGATCCGACCTCGGCCGGCCCGCGCGAATTCCGTATCGCGTCAGAGCTCGGCTTCAAGACCGCGGTGACGACGCGCCCGGGCGTTCTGTTCAAGGCGCATGGCGAGCATCTCACCGCGCTGCCCCGTCTGTCGGTCAACGGCGAATTCCAGCGCCAGCGTTATGTGAAGGTGCTGATGTCCGGGGCGGGCACCGCGTTCTGGAACGGCTTCAGGCGGGTGAACGCGGCCTAAGCCACCCTGTCGATCGGAGCCAGCGCGCGCGGCGCAACCTGCCGCTTGCGCCAGTACCGCGCGCGCAGGCGCGGCGCGATCAGCCAGGCGACCGGCGCGGCGACGACCAGGCTCGTCACCACGACCATCGCGATCCAGAACCCGGCATTGGCGTTGAGCGCCGGCACCAGCAGCACGGTGATCAGCCCGGCGCCGAACAGCACGGCGTTGGTCATCGCGAAGATCAGGACGGAAATCTGGGTCCGGACGGTGGGTTCCTGGGTCATGGTCAGCCTCTGCGGGTTTGATTGTTCCCATGTTAACGCGGGCCGGGCGCGGAACGTTCCGGGCGCGTGGGAGTTATCGCGCCCGGTAATCAGGTGCCGGGTCCGCTTTCCCGCCGCACGCTGTGCCGCTACAAATGCGCATGCCCGACTCAATGCCCGTGACAATGAACGTTTCAATGCCGGATTCTTGGCTGATGGCGCTCGACTGGTTCGGCATCGCGATCTTCGCGGTGACCGGCGCGCTGGTGGCGTCGCGCAAGCGCATGGATATATTTGGCTTCATCCTGCTGGGCGCCGCGACCGGCATCGGCGGCGGCAGCCTGCGCGACATGATGTTAGGTGAATTGCCGGTGTTCTGGGTCAAGGAGCCTGTGTCGCTGGCGATCTGCATTGTCGTCGCGGCGGCGACCTTCTTCCTCGCACATATTCCGGAGTCGCGCTATCGCGCGCTGCTCTGGCTCGACGCGGCAGGCCTGTCGCTGTTCTGCGTGGTCGGCGCCGACAAGGCTTTGGCCGCGGGGGCGGGCGGCTTCATTGCGATTGCGATGGGCGTGATGACCGCGACCTTCGGCGGCGTCATACGCGACATTCTCGGCGGCGAGAGCCCGCTCATTCTGCGCAAGGAGATTTACGTCACGGCCGCGCTGGCCGGCGCGAGCGCTTATGTCGGGCTGGTGGCTTTGGGCGTTTCAGATGTCGTCGCCACCGGCGCCGGCTTCGCGCTGTGCTTCACCATCCGCGCGCTGGCGCTGCATTACGGCTGGTCGCTGCCGGCGTACCGCGCAAGGGAAGGACGGACGGTGGAGGAGGTGGAGAAGATGAGGGAGTAGGGGGAGCTGCCGCCCGGGCATGACGGTGGAAGATTCCGGTAGCCCCGAACCTCGATACCGGCCCCGTTTGATTCAATTAAGCCGGGAGTTTGCGTCGGAATAAAAACGGTTGCGCCTTTAAGGATCGTGGCTTCGACGTTTCGTGCGCACGGGAGCGCAGCCACACCGGAGTAAGGCGATGAACAAACCGATCATGTCCCGGCTGCTGCTGCCGGCGATGGCTTTGACGATGCTCACGGCGACCTTTCCGCCTGGCGCCGGGCCGGCGCAGGCGCAACCGGCTTGCGCGACGTTGACGATCACCGGCCACCCGTCTTATCCGCCGGTGGCCTGGGCCGCGCAGGGAAAAATCGACGGCGCCGCGCCCGACCTGGTGCGTGGCATCGCCACCACGCTCGGCGTCAAGGACGTGGTGTCGAAGGACTTCGGTTCCTGGGAAAGCGCGCAGGATGCGGCGCGCAAAGGCGAAGCCGACGTCATCTTCGGCATCTACAAGAACGACGCGCGCGCGGTTTATCTCGACTATATCGAACCGCCCTTCATGGTCGATCCGGTGGCGGTCGTGGTGCGCAAGGGCGCCGGCTTTGCCTTCGGCGAATGGAGCGACCTCAAGGGCCGCAAGGGCGTGACCAACACCGGCGAAAGCTACGGCGACACGTTCGACGCCTATATGAAATCGGAGTTGACGGTGGCGCGCGCCGCAGGCGTCGACAAGGCCTTCGCGGCGCTGGTCGCGGGGCAGGCCGATTATATGATTATCGGGCTTTATCCGGGCCGCAACGAAGCTGGAAAGATGGGCATCGCCGACAAGGTCGAATTCCTGCCCAAGGCGCTGGTGTCGGCCGATATGTATGTCGCCTTTTCCAAGCGGTCCCAATGCAGCGCGGCGTTGCGGGCGGCCTTTGGCGCTGGCGTTAAGGCGGCGGTCGATAGCGGCAAGGTGAAGGCGTTTCTGGCGGCGGCGGAGAAGAGGTAGGGGGCGGCGGCGGACAAAGGAACGCTGCGCAATTCGTTTCCGTGGGTTGTGGATGCACTATCTGTAGCCCGCATGGAGCGAAGCGAAATGCGGGCTCAGAGCCTGGCCCCGGATTTCGCTTTGCTCATCCGGGCTACGCTTGCTCGCAGCACTTCGAGCAGCTTGGCGACGTCGTGGGAAATGCAGGCCCGGTGGTCGGCTCGTCGAGAATATAGAGCGTGCGGCCGGTGGCGCGCTTCGACATCTCCTTGGCGAGCTTGACGCGCTACGCCTCACCGCCGGAGAGTAGTGCTTGCCCTTGCAGACGTCGCAGGTGGGATGCGTTGCCATTGCTGGCGGCGCATCCTGGGCACGCATTCAACTCGTGGGCTTCACTGGGATAGAAAACTCCAGTTTTTCGTGGCGGATCGTCGCTTCGGTGTAGGCATGGCCGGGCGGACTTTCTTCATAACGCGCTTTAACCCTGCTCACTACCTGCAATACATTGCCGGTCGGCTTGGTCAGAGCGAGTTCGAGGATAATGACGGCGGGGTTGACGCCCTGCGGAGTGGCGCGCGTTAGTTTGGCAGACCAGCCGCTGGTGGGCACTTCGATGTCGCCGGTAACGATCAGTTTTTGTGGGCCCGGCGGCTGGCTGTCGATCCAAGCCGTGAACGTTTCCTGCAAGACACTCATGTTGTCCCCCGTCAGGCGGTGACGCCGCCATTGTCGTTGATGTATTTACGGCACTCCTCGGCAGTGGCCGGACCAAACACGCGCGCATAAATTGCCGGCAGAATGGCATCGCATTGCGCCATCAGCAGCGGATTAATGCCGCCCGAGGCGCCCAGACCGACCACCCGGAATACACAGAAGGTTGCGGTGGTGGCGTCGGTTGCGCTTGAATTGAAGTCGGGAATAACCACCTCGGCGATCGGTACATCGTGGAAGCCGTCGGCATCCTGGATGCGGATCGATTTGGCCGATTTCGGATAGGCAATCTGCTCGGTATAGGTGAACGGTCTCGTGGCGGGCAGGCCAACGTCCGGCCGGATCACATAGAATGCCCACATCGGCGGCATGACACGGAACGGTAGCGGGTCGAAGTCGGGCTTGTCGTTGAGGTTGGCAAGTTCGCCTGTTGCGGTGAGCGACACGATGCCCACCAGTCGATAG
>JAUSBQ010000382.1 GCA_030651965.1 Pseudolabrys sp.
AGCAAGTTCCTCAAGCAGGTGGTCAATTTCGACGGCACCTCCAACCACGACGCTGAACTCGACCGCATCGCGCTCGACAAGCCGGTGACGTTCGACGCAATCAAGACCGGCCGCGACGATGTCGCTTTGCTCGGTTTCACGTCGGGTACCACCGGCGAGCCGAAGGCGACCATGCATTTCCACCGCGATCTGCTGATGATCGCCGACGGCTATGCGCGCGAAGTGCTCAACGTGACCGAAAACGATGTCTTCGTCGGCTCGCCGCCGCTGGCTTTCACCTTCGGCCTGGGCGGGCTGGCGATCTTTCCGCTGCGCTTCGGCGCCACCGCGACGCTGCTGGAAAGCGCATCGCCGCCCAACATGATCCAGATCATCGAAACCTATAAAGCGACGATCTGCTTCACCGCGCCGACCGCCTATCGCGCCATGATGGCGGCGATGGACAAGGGCGCCGACCTATCGTCGCTGCGCATCGCAGTGTCGGCCGGCGAAACGCTGCCGGCTCCGGTGTTCGAGGAATGGACGCGCAAGACTGGACGGCCGATCCTCGACGGCATCGGCTCGACCGAACTGCTGCACATCTTCATCACCAACCGCGTCGGTGACGCGCGTCCCGGCGCCACCGGCAAACCGGTCACCGGCTATGTCGCCAGGATTGTCGATAAGGACATGAACGAAGTGCCGCGCGGCGAGATCGGCCGCCTCGCTGTGCGCGGTCCGACCGGCTGCCGCTATCTCGCCGACAAGCGGCAAAAAGAATATGTGCGCGACGGCTGGAATCTGACCGGCGACACCTTCATGCAGGACGCCGACGGCTATTTCCATTTCGTCGCCCGCGCCGACGATATGATCGTCTCGGCCGGCTACAACATCGCCGGTCCGGAAGTCGAGGCGGCGCTGCTGTCCCATGCCGATGTCGCCGAATGCGCCGTGGTCGGCGCTATCGACACGGAACGCGGCGAGGTTGTCGCCGCCTTCATCGTATTGAAAGCCGATGTCGTGGGCGACGAGATGTGCGTCAAAAGGTTGCAGGACCACGTCAAGGCCGTGATCGCGCCATACAAATATCCCCGCGCCGTGCATTTCGTCGAGGCTCTGCCGAAGACGCAGACCGGCAAGATCCAGCGCTTCAGATTGCGCCAGCCCTAGGCAGATTATGAAAAAAAAACATACCGAGGTTTTGCAGCCGCAAGGTTGGGCGCCGGCGAAGGGCTATGCCAATGGCATCGTCGCCGAAGGCCGCCAGGTCTTTATCGCCGGCCAGATCGGCTGGACCGCCGAGGCGAAACTGGTCAGCGCCGATTTTGTCGCACAGGTTGAGCAGGCGCTTGCCAATATCGTGCAGGTGCTGGCCGAGGCCGGTGGGGAGCCTGCCCACATCGTGCGATTGACGTGGTACTTGACCGACAAATCCGAGTATATGTCTCGTCAGAAGGAAATCGGGGCGGCGTATCGGCGCGTGCTCGGCCGGCATTATCCGGCTATGTCTGCGATCGTGGTGGCCGGTCTGATCGAAGACGGCGCCAAGGTCGAGATCGAGGCGACGGCGGTGCTTCCGCCGGGATAGCGCGGCCGGTCCGGCGTTGCTAAGAAGATAAAAAGCGCAGGGAAGAAAATGTCGGACAAAGGTCTCTTCAAATATAAAGGCCGCCGCGAAGACCGGCGCTTCATCACCGGCCAGGGCCAATTCGCCGACGACCATAATCTGCCCGGCCAGGTCTATGCCTGCTTCCGCCGGTCCGACCGCGCCCACGCCCTCATCAAGTCGATCGACGTCGAGGCGGCCAGACGCAGTCCAGGCGTGCTGGCGGTGCTCACCGGCAAAGACGTTGCCGAAGAAGGTTTCGCCACGCTGCCGCCGATCCAGCCGCCGCCGGGGCGGGGCGGGATGGCGCTTCTTTGGGTCGATCGCCCGATTTTGGCGCGCGATCGCGTGCGCTTTGCCGGCGAAGAAATCGCCGTCGTCGTCGCCGAGACGCAGGGGCAGGCGCGCGATGCCGCCGATCTGATCGAGGTTGAGTTCGAGGACCTGCCGGTGCTGATCGGCCCCAAGCGCGCGATGGCGCCTGGTGCATTCCAGATGCACGACAAGATTCCCGGCAATCTCTGCTTCGATTTCGAATACGGCAACGAGAAAGCCGTTGCGGACGCCTTCACCCGGGCCGCCGGCTCCGTCTCGCTGACGGCGGAAAGTCCGCGCGTTGCGCCCAATCCGATGGAAGTCCGCAGCGCGCTCGCCGCTTACGATGAAGCCAAGGACGTCTACAGCTTCTACAGCCCGAATCAGGGCGGTCCGGCTTTCTGCCATGAACTGTCGATCGTTTCCGGCATCCCGCACGAAAAGATCCGCGTGCCGATGATTGACGTCGGCGGCGCGTTCGGCGCCCGCACCGCGCCGTTCTCCGAATATCCGGTGCTGATGGTGCTGACTAAGAAGCTCAAGCGGCCGGTGAAGTGGTTATCGACGCGGTCCGAAGACTTTCTGACCGACAATCACGGGCGCGCGGTGTCGCTGAAGGGCGAACTGGCTTACGACGCCAACGGCAAGTTTCTCGCGCTACGCACGGAATGGCTCTGTGACTCGGGCGCCTACCTGTCGCATGCGGGTGCTTTTACCAACTCGATCAACGGCTTTGTTATCGGCGCCGGCGTTTATCAAGTCGAAGCTTTGTATGGCCGCCATTATCAGGTGATGACCAACACCGCGCCGACCAACGCCTATCGCGGCGCCGGCCGTCCGGAAGCCAATTACATCGTCGAGCGCCTGGTCGATGAAGCCGCCGCCAAGCTCGACATGGATCCGTTCGAGCTGCGTCGCCGTAACATGATCAAGAAGACGCAATTTCCTTACAAGACGTTGACCGGCGCGATGTTCGACAGCGCCGATTTCCATGCGCTGGTTGCAAAAGCCAAGGAAGCGGTCGACTGGAAGGGCTTCGCCGCGCGCCGGCGTCAATCGCGCAAGGCCGGCAAGCTGCGCGGCATCGGCACGGCGGTATTCATCGAGCCGTCGGGCGGCGGCGGCATGAAGAAGGACGAAGTCGCGGTGTTGTTCGACAAAGACGGCCGCGCCACCATTCACAACGTCGCCGGTTCAAGCGGGCAGTCGCATGAAACCGTATTTCCGGAACTGGTGGCGCGTTGGCTTGGCATCGATCCCGAGAAGGTTGTCGGCAAGTCCGGCGATCCGGACGGGCCGCATCTGATCGGGCATCCGTCGATCGGTTCGCGCTCGGCATTTTCCCAGGGCAGCGCTTTCAAGGTCGCGTCGGACATCATCATCGAGAAGGCCAAGAAGATCGCGGCCGATGAATTGGAAGCGGGCGTCAACGATATCGAATTCGCCAATGGCGTTTTCACCATCGCCGGCACCGACCGCAGCATGACCATGACCAAGGTCATCGAGAAAAGCTGCGCCGTCGTGCCGAGCCCGCTCGATACCATCGCCGAGCGCGGGATTTCGATGGCGTTTCCAAGCGGCGCGCATGTCGCTGAAGTCGAAATAGATCCGGACACCGGAAAGGTGGACGTCGTCAACTACATCGCGGTTGACGACATGGGCAACGTCATCAACCAGGTGCTGGCCGATGGCCAGGTCGTCGGCGGCATCGTGCAGGGCGCGGGCCAGGTGTTCGGCGAAAATTGCCAGTACGATCCCGATGACGGGCAGCTTCTGACTGGCAGCTTCATGGATTACTGCATGCCGCGCGCCGGTTTGATTCCGTCCATCGGACTTTTCAACGTCGTGGTGCCGACGCCGAACAATCCGCTCGGCGTCAAGGGCGTCGGCGAAGCCGGTTCGACCGGCTCGTTGCCGGCCTGCATGAATGCGGTGCTGAATGCGTTGCGCACGGTCGGCGTCAAGCACTTCGACATGCCGGCGACGCCGGCACGCATCTGGAGCGCCATCGCCGCGGCTAAGCCTGGAGCGTGAACGGCGAAACGTCAGTTCAAACGATGAGTGGCTGGTTCAGTATTGGTGTCGCTGGAGAAGGCACCGGCCTCGATGGCGGTCGGCTCTTCGGATTCCGCCAGAGTGAGGTACAGCTGCTCCAACCGTAAGTAGCGCTCGCGACTTTCTTCGTCGTATGTCGCATCCGCCAACGCCGCGCAGGTAGCGGCTTGCCGTCTCAAGCATTTTGCTGTCGTCATAGTCGGTCAGCCTTTCGACTATTTGCTTGTTTGCATTGCAGCATCAAAAATGCGGCATTGCAACAAAATTCGCAAAACCCTCATAAACTGTTTTTTGGCACGTTGGCTCGTGGACAACGCCGGCCAGTCGAAATCGTTCGGAAGGCTCGGCACTCGCGAGCCGCGCGACTTCGCGTGGCACACAATTTGCTGCGTCTCATTTCGGGGCATCGCCAAATGGCGCGCACGAGCGAGAGCAAAAGAGCAAACATGACGCCCGAACAAGTCTCGATGGTGCAGGAGAGCTTCAAGAAGGTCGTCCCGATCGCCGGCACCGCCGCCGATCTGTTCTATGGCCGTCTATTCGAAATCGCGCCGGAAGTGCGGCCGCTTTTTCCGGAAGATCTTAAGGAACAGAAGAAGAAATTGATCGCCATGCTGGCCACGGCGGTCACCAATCTGCACCAGGTCGAGAAGATCATGACCGTGGTTCAGGATTTGGGACGGCGCCATGTCGCCTACGGCGTTACCGCCAAACAGTATGAACCGGTCGGCGCCGCGCTGCTTTGGACCCTGGAGCAGGGCCTCGGCGACGATTTCACGCTGCCGGTCAAAGCGGCGTGGACCGAGACCTATTTAACCTTGGCAGGAGTGATGCAAAATGCAGCGGCCGACGCCGCGGCCGGTGCGTCGCCGTCAAACCCCGCATAAATGGGGCCTTTTCAAAAGTTGCAGTGCCGTTTCCAGGGCCCGGTACGTGGAATAGGTCTTGCATGACAAAAGCGCAGGAATGTCTTGCATTTGCCTGCACCGTCCGTGTCAGTGGCGAGCCGCCGGAGTTTTTTGCATTGGCCGAGACACGCAAGGGATCGGATTCATCAGGCCCCGGCTCGCAGCCGCAGGGCGGCAGCCGCGATTCGTCGCTCAAGATCGCCATTGTCGATGAAAGCCCAATCCGGGCCGCGATTCTTGAAGACGGCTTGCGCGAGGCCGGCTTCACCCAGGTCGAGCGCATTGCCGAAACGCACAACCTGCTGGCCCGCGTCTATGCGATGGACCCGGACGTCATCCTGATCGATCTGGAAAGCCCGTCGCGCGACATGCTGGAGCAGATGTTCCAAATGAGCCGGGCGGTGAAGCGTCCGGTCGCGATGTTCGTCGACCAGAGCGACACCGCATCTATCCAGGCGGCGGTCGACGCCGGCGTGTCGGCCTATATCGTCGGCGGGCTCAAGAAAGAGCGCATCACCAGCATTCTCGACCTGTGCATTTCGCGCTTCAATGCCTTCTCGCGCCTGCAAACCGAACTTGACCGGGCTAAGGACGCGCTCGACGAGCGCAAGGTCATCGACCGCGCCAAAGGCGTGCTGATGAAGGCGAAAAAATTCTCGGAAGAGGAAGCCTATGCGCTAATGCGCAAAACCGCGATGAACGAGAACAAGAAGATCGTCGACATCGCGCAATCGGTCCTCACCGCGGCGGAGATGTTCAAATGAGCACCGGCAAGCTTCGCATTGGCTATATCCCGCTGGTCGATGCCGCGGCATTGATCGTCGCGGTCGATCTCGGCTTTACCGCTGCCGAAAATCTCGAAGTCGAACTGGTGCGCGAAGTTTCGTGGTCTAACGTGCGCGACAAGCTCAATCTCGGCCTGTTCGATGCCGCGCATCTGCTGGCGCCGGTCGCGGTATCCTCCAGCCTCGGCATCGGCCATGTGCGGGTGCCGATCGTTGTGCCCTTTAATCTCGGGCTTAACGGCAATGCCATCACGGTGTCGCCACGTCTGTTCGCCGCTTTGTCGGGCCTCGCCGACGGCGATATCGCCGATCCGAAAGTGTCGGCGGTGGCGCTGGCGCGCGTCGTCGCCGAGTGCAAATCGCGCAATGCCGAGCCGCTGACCTTCGGCATGACCTTCCCGTTTTCGCACCATAACTACCAGCTTCGCTACTGGATGGGGGCGGGCGGCATCGATCCGGACGAAGATGTGAGACTGGTGGTGCTGCCGCCGCCTTACATGGTGGAAAGCCTGACCAACGGTCATGTCGATGGCTTCTGTGTCGGCGCGCCGTGGAATTCGGTGGCGGTCGATGCCGGAATCGGCCGTATTTTGCACTTCGGCTGCGAAATCCAGGCGCGCGTCACCGAAAAGGTCTTCGCCGCGCGGGAACGCTGGGCGACCGAGCATCCGGACGTCCTGGCCGCGTTTGTCCGCGCGCTGGCGGCGGCCGCGACATTCGCCGAGCAGCCGGCCAATCTCGCCGCGGTTTCGGCGGCGATCGCCACGCGGCTCACGGTCGATTCCGAAGTCGTCGGTCGAGCCATCACCGGCAACCTGAAAGTGGCGGCGGACGGTCTGGTGCGTGCCGACGACCGCTATCTGATGATCGGCCGCAACGGCGCGGCGCGTCCCGATCCTGTGCAGGCGGCATGGATCTACGCGCAGATCGTGCGCTGGGGGCAGGCGCCTTTGTCGGACGAGTCGCTGGCACTGGCGCAGGCGGTGTTCCGTCCCGATCTTTACGACGCGGCGGTCGGCGTTTCGCCGCCGCTCGGGCCCGGCCGGCCGGCCGACGGAATCGGCGGCTTTATCGGACCCGATTTCACGGCCACCGAAATCGCCGGATACATCGCCTTCTGGCGCGACAAGCAGCCCGGACGGCCACGCCTTTTGCTGGTGCGTTGATCTGTTGCGCTGCACAATAAACACGCATGCTGCGGCTCCTGTGAGCAGCAGCGGGCTTTTCGCACCCGCGCCAGCGGCCACTCAAAATTCACTAACTTACTGATTTAATTGCACTTTGCCGTCCGGTCGCGACTTGGCACGGCGCTTGTATAGAGAAACTCTAAGACGCGCCGCCTCTAGCTGGCGCATCGGGTCCAATGACGGGCCATTAGCAACGCCGCTTTCCTGAGGAGGAGCGCTCTCACGCGCCTCGGGACTGCGGCTTTTTTTATGCGCTGACGGATCAAGCAGGCAAGCAACCAGACCGGGTTACTCGAACGATAAGGATAAAGCCTCCGATGACGACGAAGAAATCAGGACCCCAAGGCATCAGCCGCCGGTCTCTTCTAAAAGCGGGTGCCGGCACTGCCGCGCTGATGAGCGCGATCGGCACGCAATTTCCATTCGGCGTTCATGTCGCTGAAGCGGCCGGCCCTGAAGTGACCAAGGCAATCCTCGGTTACATCGCGCTGATGGATGCCTCGCCACTGGCGATCGCCAAGGAGAAGGGCCTGTTCGCCAAGCACGGCATGCCCGACGTCGAAGTCGCCAAGCAGGCCTCGTGGGGCGCGACGCGCGATAACATGGTTCTCGGCGGCGACGCGAACGGCATCGATGGCGCGCATATCCTGACGCCGATGCCTTATCTCATCTCCGCCGGCAAGGTGACGCAGAACAACGTGCCGACGCCGATGTACATCCTGGCGCGGCTCAATCTCGATGCCCAGGCTATTTCGGTCTCGAACGAATTCAAGGATCTGAAAGTCACCGCCGACGCTTCCCCGCTCAAGGCCGCCTTCGCCGCCAAGAAGGCCGCCGGCAAGGAAGTGAAAGTCGCGATGACATTCCCCGGCGGCACCCACGATCTGTGGCTGCGCTATTGGCTCGCCGCCGCCGGCATCGATCCGGACAAGGACGTTTCGACCATCGTCGTGCCGCCGCCGCAGATGGTGGCCAACATGAAGGTCGGCAACATGGACGCCTTCTGCGTCGGCGAGCCGTGGAACGAGCAACTCGTCAACCAAGGTATTGGCTTCACCGCCTGCTCGACCGGCGAAGTCTGGGCCAAGCATCCGGAAAAGGCGCTCGGCATGCGCGCCGCCTGGGTCGACAAATACCCGAAAGCCGCCAAGGCCGTTCTCATGGCCGTGCAGGAAGCGCAGCAGTGGTGCGACAAACCGGAGAACCGGCAGGAAATGTCCGAGATCGTCGGCAAGCGCCAGTGGTTCAACGTGCCGGTCGCCGACATCATCGGCCGCGCCAAAGGCGACATCAACTCCGGCAACGGCCGGGTTGAGAAGGGCACCAAGCAGTTCATGAAGTTCTGGCAGGACCATGCGTCCTACCCGTTCAAGAGCCACGACGCCTGGTTCGTCACCGAAGACATCCGCTGGGGCAAGTTCGAAGGCTCGACCGACATCAAGGCGATGGTCAACAAGGTCAACCGCGAGGATTTGTGGCGCGAGGCCGCGAAATCGCTCGGCGTCGCCGCGGCCGATATCCCGGCCACCTCGTCGCGCGGCAAGGAAACCTTCTTCGACGGCAAGGTCTTCGATCCGGAAAACCCATCCGCCTATCTCAAGAGCCTCTCGATCAAGCGCGTCGAAGTCTAAGCGACAATTGAAACGCCTGGGCCGCCCGTTCGCGGGCGGTCCACTCTCAAGTTCAACCGGAGCATTCAAGCGATGAACATGCCAGTGGCCAAATCAAACGTCTCGGCCAGCATACTTTCGGCGCCGACCGCGCCTGCGGTTGCGAAAATTGTCTCTTTGCCGCTGCGGCAGACGGCGATGAATACGCGCATCCGCGCGACGCTCGTCAAGATCGCCTCCGCGGTGATCCCGCCGCTGGTGATGATCGCCTTGCTGCTGACCGTGTGGCAGGTCCTGTGCATGCGCCCCGGCGCGACATTGCCGGCGCCGACCAAGATCTGGACCGAGGCTTACGACCTGATCGTCGATCCGTTCTTTGTCGCCGGTCCGCAGGACATCGGTCTCGGCTGGCGTGTGCTGGTTTCGTTGCAGCGCGTCGCCATCGGCTACGGTCTGGCGGCGCTGTTCGGCATCGCGCTCGGCACATTGATCGGCCAGTCGGTCTGGGCCATGCGCGGTCTCGATCCGATCTTCCAGGTGTTGCGCACGATCTCGCCTTTGGCCTGGCTGCCGATTTCGCTCGCCGCGTTCCGCGACAGCCAGCCGTCCGCGATCTTCGTCATCTTCATCACCTCGGTGTGGCCGATCATCATCAACACCGCCGTCGGCATCCGTAACATTCCGCAGGATTACCGCAACGTCGCCGCCGTGCTGCAACTCAATCACTTCGAGTTTTTCTGGAAGATCATGATCCCGTCGGCGGCGCCTTACATCTTTACGGGCTTGCGCATCGGCATCGGCCTGTCCTGGCTCGCCATCGTCGCGGCGGAGATGCTCACCGGCGGCGTCGGCATCGGCTTCTTCATCTGGGACGCCTGGAATTCATCGCGGCTGCCCGACATCTTCATCGCGCTCGCCTACATCGGCATCGTCGGCTTCCTGCTCGACCGCGTCGTCGCAGGGCTCGCCTCCATCGTCACCCGTGGCACTTCAGCGAACTGATTTGAGCCAATCGAGGACAATGAACATGACCTCCTATTGCAAGATCGACCACGTCGACAAGACCTTCACCCGGGGCAGCACCGAGACCTGCGTGCTCAAGGGGATCACGCTCGATATCGAGAAGGGCGAGTACGTCTCGATCATCGGTCATTCCGGCTGCGGCAAGTCGACCTTGCTCAACATCGTCGCCGGCCTGACGGAGGCGACGGTCGGCGGCGTCATTCTCGAAGGCAAGCATGTCAACGAGCCCGGCCCGGACCGCGCCGTGGTGTTCCAGAACCACAGCCTGCTGCCCTGGCTGACGGTCTACGACAACGTCAGGCTGGCGGTCGACAAAGTGTTCGGGGCCAAGAAATCGCGCGCCGAACGCGACGAGTGGACGCTGCACAATCTCAATCTGGTGCAGATGACGCATGCCAAGGACAAGCGCCCGTCCGAAATCTCCGGGGGCATGAAGCAGCGCGTCGGCCTTGCCCGCGCGTTGGCGATGGAGCCGAAGGTTCTGCTGCTCGACGAGCCCTTCGGCGCGCTCGATGCGCTGACCCGCGCGCATTTGCAGGACACGGTGATGGGCCTGCACCAGAAACTCGGCAACACCGTGATGATGATCACGCATGACGTCGACGAGGCGGTGCTGCTGTCCGATCGCATCATCATGATGACCAACGGCCCGGCGGCGCAGATCGGCGAAATCCTCTCGGTGCCGATCGGGCGTCCGCGCAAGCGGCTTGAACTGGTCACCGACGCTACGTTCCTGAAGTGCCGCCAGCGCGTGCTCGAGTTCCTCTACGAGCGGCACCGGTTTGTGGAAGCGGCATAAAAGAAAGCGCGAAAATGAGCGAACCGCTCGTCATCATTGGCAACGGCATGGCCACGATGCGGCTGGTCGAGGAACTGAGCCAGCGCGCGCTCGGCCGCTACGCCATTGCCGTGATCGGCGAGGAGCCGCGGCTGGCCTACAACCGCGTTCTGCTGTCTTCGGTGCTGGCGCGCGAAGTGTCGCGCGGCGATATCGAGTTGAAGTCGGAGCAATGGTGGCGCGCCCATGGTGTGACCTTGATGTATGGCCAGCGCGCCACCGCGATCGATGCCGACATTCGCCGCGTCAAGCTCGCCAACGGCGCGACGTTGCCTTTCGGCAAGCTCGTCCTGGCGACCGGCTCGCGCGCGATCCGGCTGAGCGTGCCCGGCATGGATCTGCCGGGCGTCATGACGTTTCGCGATCTTACCGATGTTGCGTCGATCGAGAAGGCGGCGAAGACGCATCGCAAGGCGGTGGTGATCGGCGGCGGTCTGCTGGGCCTGGAGGCCGCCTACGGCCTGGCCAAAGCCGGCATGCAGGTGTCCGTCATCCATCTCATGGATCGCTTGATGGAGCGCCAGCTCGACGCGCGCGGGTCGGCATTGTTGAAAGCCGCGGTCGAGGCCAAGGGCATCGCCGTGCATTTGAATGCCGAGACCGCCGCGATCAAGGGCGCCGGTCGCGCGCAGGCGATCGCACTCAAGGACGGCCGCGAAATCGCCGCCGATCTGGTCGTCGTCGCCGCCGGCATCCGCGCCAACGCCGATCTGGCGCAGAGCGCGGGGTTCGAGGTCGGGCGCGGCATCGTCGTCGACGACCGCATGCAGACCGGCAAGGCCGGCATCTACGCCATCGGCGAATGTGCCGAACATCGCGGCATTTGTTACGGGCTGGTCGAGCCGGCCTACGAGCAGGCCCGTGTTCTGGCGTCGCACCTGTGCGGCGGGGGCGCGCGTTACGACGGCAGCGTGCTTGCCACCAATCTCAAAGTATCTGGCGTCAGTGTTTTTTCCGCGGGAGATTTCATGGGCGCGGCCGGCACCGAGCAGATCGTGTTGAGCGATCCGGGCCTGGGTGCTTACAAGAAATTGGTGATCGCCAATGGCAAGCTCGTCGGCGCGGTGTTGTTTGGCGATACCGCGGACGGGCTCTGGTACCTCGAACTGATCCGCACGGGTGCTTCGATCGCGCCGATCCGCGACGATCTGATGTTCGGCCGCGCACTGGCCGAGCGCGCTGCCCCCAAGGGTCTGGCGGCGTAATGTCCAGCGACTTCACCCCGGACCAGAAACGCTACCTCGAAGGCTTCGCCTCGGGCCTGGCTGCTGCGCGCGCCGCGCGCGGGCAATTGCCGGCCGTCGGAAAGGGCGGCGAGCCGGCGGGGCCCGATGCGATCCACATCAAGGCGCAGGACCGCACCGTCGCCGCCGGCGGCAAGTTGTCCGATATGGAGAAGGTCAAGCGCGAGCAGCATCCGTTCGACGCTTATGACCGGCTCAAGAGCCAGGCGCGCGACAACGCCGCGCCGAAGCCGGCCGATAATTTTCGCTGGCGTTATTACGGGCTGTTCTACGTGGCACCGACGCAGACCTCGTATATGTGCCGGCTGCGCATCGCCAACGGCATCCTGACGCATTGGCAGTTTTCGGGGATGGCCGACCTCGCCGACAAATATGCTGGCCAATATTCGCACGTCACCACGCGCGCCAATCTTCAGATTCGCGAGATCAAGCCGAAACACGCGGTCGCAGTGGTCGAGGGCATCATGGACCTCGGCCTCGCCTCGCGCGGCTCCGGCGCCGACAATATCCGCAACGTCACCGGCACGCCGACCGCGGGCATCGATCCGCAGGAACTGCTCGATACGCGGCCCTACGCGCGCGAGTGGCACCACCACATTCTCAACGAGCGCGCGCTGTACGGCCTGCCGCGCAAGTTCAATGTCGGCTTCGACGGCGCCGGGCGCATTCCGGTGCTGGAAGACACCAATGACATCGGCTTTCAGGCCGTCGAGGTGAAGGAAGGTTTTGGCGCCGAGCCGGGCATCTGGTTTCGCCTGGCACTTGGCGGCATCACCGGCCATCGCGACTTCGCCCGCGACACCGGCGTCATCGTCAGACCGGAAGAGGCGACACAGGTCGCTGACGCCATCGTGCGCGTCTATATCGAGCACGGCGACCGCACCGACCGCAACAAGTCGCGGCTGAAATATCTGCTCGATGCCTGGGGCTTCGAGAAGTTTCTCGCGCATGTCGAGGAAAAGCTCGGCCGCAAGCTTGTCACGGTGCCGGCCGAGGCCGTCGCGCCGCGCCCGGTGTATGACCGCTCGGCGCATATCGGCGTGCATCCGCAGAAACAGGCGGGGCTGAACTGGATCGGCGTGGTCTTTCCGGTGGCGCGCATCACCACCGATCAGATGCGCGGGCTGGCGAAGATTTCGCAGGATCTCGGCAATGGCGATATTCGCCTCACCGTCTGGCAGAACCTGCTGATTTCCGGCGTCGCCGACGACAAAGTCAAGCTCGCGGTCGCGGCGATCGAACAGCTTGGCCTCACGACGCAAGCCTCGCCGCTGCGCGCCGGCCTGATCGCCTGCACCGGGGCGACCGGCTGCCGCTTCGCCGCCGCGCACACCAAGGAAGACGCCGAAAAGATCGCAGCGTGGTGCGAACCGCGCGTCGCGCTCGACAGCCCGGTGAATATCCATCTCACCGGCTGCCATCATTCCTGCGCGCAGCATTACATCGGTGATATCGGCCTGATCGCCTGCAAGGTCGATATCGGCGAGGACGCGGAGGCGGTCGAGGGCTATCACGTTCTGGTCGGCGGCGGCTTCGGCCCGGAAGCAGGCCTCGGCCGCGATCTCTACCGCGACGTCAAGGCGGGCGACGTGCCGCGCACCATCGAGCGCATGCTGAAGGGCTATCTCGCGCACCGCGCCGCGCGTGACGAGACCTTCCTGACATTCTCGCGCCGCCACGAGGTCGAGGACCTCAAGGCCATGTTCGACGCGG
>JAUSBQ010000388.1 GCA_030651965.1 Pseudolabrys sp.
CGGCGGCGAAATCGTGCCCGCCATGCAGCGCGGCGTGATCGACGCGTTCGAGTTCAACAACCCGACCTCGGACAAGCGTTTCGGCGCCCAGGACGTGGCCAAGAACTACATGATGGGCAGTCACCATCAGGCGACCGAATACTTCGAAATCATGATCAACCGGACGAAGTTCAACGGTCTGCCGAAGGAGCATCAGGCGATTCTGCAGTACGCCGCCGAAGCTGCTTCTTCCGCCAACGAGTGGAAGGCGTTCGACCAATACTCGAAGGACCTCCAGGAACTGATCACCAAGGACAAGGTCAACGTGCAGCGCACGCCGCAGGACGTGTTCGACGCGGAGATCAAGGCCTGGGACGGCCTCATCGCCACGCTCAGCGCGGACCCGTTCATGAAGAAGGTCATGGACTCGCAGAAGGCGTGGGTCCGCCGCGTGGTGCAGTACACCCAGTTGAATTCGACCGATTACACCGGCGCTTTCAACCATCACTTCCCGGGCGTTCTGAAGAAGGCCTGATCGAAGCGATGGGGCTCGTTCAGCCCGAGATATCGAGGGGGGGCGGCGCATCATCGCGCCGCCCGACCTCATTGTGAGACCGGACAACCCGGATAGACCAAAGCGGATCCATCGACATGACTGGTTTTCTGCATTCAATCGATTCACTCAGCACGTGGGTCGGCAAGAGCTTCGGCTGGCTGATTTTGGTGCTGACCTTCGGCACTTGTTACGAAGTGTTCATGCGCTACCTGCTGAACGCGCCGACAACCTGGGCCTTCGATTTCAGCTACATCACCTATGGCGCGCTGTTCCTGATGGCGGGTGCCTACACGCTGTCGCGCAACGGTCATGTACGCGGCGACGTGATCTATCGCCTTTGGCCGCAACGCGTGCAGGCCAGCATCGATCTCACGCTGTACATCATTTTTTTCCTGCCGGCGGTCATCGCCTGGATATTCGCCGGGTGGCAGTTCGCGAAAATGTCGGTTCAGTTTCTGGAAGTGAGCATCTTCAGCCCGGCGGGCGTTCCGGTGTTTCCGCTCAAGGCGCTGATACCGTTGACCGGCGTATTGCTGCTGTTGCAGGGCTTCGCGGAGGTCGTCCGCTGTATCATCTGCATTCGCGACGGCGCCTGGCCGCAACGCCTGCATGATGTCGAAGAACTGGAAAGCGCCATCCTGCACGAGAAGGAATTTCAGCGTCAACAAGAGCTGGAAGCGCAGCAAACGCAAACCAGCGTCAAGGGAGCCTGAACATGACCGATCCGCAAATCGGCATGTTGATGCTGGGACTGTTTATCTTCATTATCATGCTCGGGTTTCCTATCGCCTTCACACTGGTGGCGATGGGCGTGGGCTTCGGCTTTTACGCCTACTACGATCCTGCCCAGGATTTTTTCAACAACCGCGTCTTCACGCTGCTGGTGCAGAAGACCTTCGAAGTCACGTCGAATGACGTGCTGATAGCGGTGCCGTTGTTTCTCTTCATGGGATACGTGGTCGAACGATCGAATATTCTGGATCGGCTGTTCGGCGCGCTGCAATTGGCGATGCGCAATGTGCCGGGCGCGCTTGCGGTCGCGGCGCTGATCACCTGCGCGCTGTTCGCGACCGCGACCGGCATTGTCGGCGCGGTGGTCACGCTGATGGGATTGCTCGCATTCCCCGCGATGCTGAAGGCCGGCTATGACAAGAGCTTTGCGGCCGGCGTGATCTGTGCCGGCGGCTGTCTCGGCATCCTGATCCCGCCGAGCATCCTGTTCATCGTCTATGCCGCCACCGCCGGCGTGTCGGTGGTCAAGCTGTATGCCGCGGCGATGATCCCGGGGTTCATGCTGGCGGGCTTGTACATTTTGTACGTGATTATCCGCGCCGTCATAAATCCGAAACTTGCGCCGCCGCTTCCGAAAGAGCAGCGGAACGTGCCCGGCATGGTTGTTTTCACCTCATTGGTGAAGTCCTTCGTGCCGCTGGCCGCCCTCATTCTGTCGGTGCTGGGCGCCATTCTGTTCGGTCTGGCCACGCCGTCCGAAGCGGCCGCGGTCGGCTCGCTGGGCGCGCTGGTGCTGGCGTTGCTCTATGGCGCGCTGACGTTCGAGCGCGTCAAGGAGGCGGTGTATCTGACGGCGCGGACCACCGCCATGGTCTGCTATCTGTTTATCGGCTCATGGACGTTTTCGTCGGTGTTCTCCTATCTCGGCGGGCACACGGTGGTGGAGCACTTCATCCTGTCGATGGACCTGTCCACGGTCGGCTTCCTGATCATGACCCAGATCATCATTTTCCTCCTGGGCTGGCCGCTGGAATGGTCGGAAATCGTCATCATCTTCGTGCCGATCTTCCTGCCGTTGCTGCCGAAGTTTGGCGTCGATCCGATCTTCTTCGGCGTGCTGGTGGCCTTGAACATCCAAACCTCCTTCAACACGCCGCCGATGGCGATGGCGGCGTATTATCTGAAGGGAATCGCGCCGCCCCATGTGATGCTCACCGATATTTTCAAAGGCGCGCTGCCGTTTGTGGGTATCGTGTTCCTCTCCATGGTGTTGATCTACATTTTCCCCGGGATCGTGCTGTGGCTGCCGAACCTGTTGTACAACTAGCAGCCGGCCAGGCGCTGTCACCGATGTCGGAGTGAAATGAATGAGTTCGTGCGCGTATTCGCTGACCGAGGCGGCTGAGCATATTCGCGAAGGCCGCATGACGTCGGCCGAACTCGTCCAGGACTGTCTAACCCGGGTCGACGAAGTCGATCCCGCGGTGCAGGCCTGGGCCTTTCTCGACCGCGACCATGCGCTGGCGCAGGCGCGGGCGCTCGATCAGCACCGCGCGGCAGGCAGGTCGCTCGGGCCGCTGCATGGCGTCCCGGTCGGCATCAAGGACATTTTCGACACCTCGGATTACGGCACCGAACTTGGCTCGCCGCTGTGGGCGGGCCGCACGCCGCGGCGCGACGCGACAGCCGTTGCGCGGCTGCGCGACGCCGGCGCCGTGATCATGGGCAAGACCGTGACCACCGAATATGCCTATTTCCACCCGGGCAAGACGCGCAATCCGCACGATCCCGAACGCACGCCGGGGGGCTCGTCGAGCGGTTCGGCCGCGGCGGTCGCGGCGCATATGGTGCCCGGCGCCATCGGTTCGCAGACCAACGGCTCGGTGATCCGGCCGGCGGCGTTTTGCGGCGTGGTCGGCTTCAAGCCGACGCATGGGCTGATCTCGCGGACCGGGGCGTTGCAGTTGTCGCGCACGCTCGATCATGTCGGCGTGTTCGCGCGCACTGTCGAGGACGTGGCGCTGCTCGCCGAGACCATGGCCGGCTTCGATCCGGAAGATCCGGATACCCGGCCGATGGCGCGGCCGCCCTTTGCCGCCGTTGCGGCGAGCCAGCCGCCATTGCCGCCGCGTTTCGCCTTTGTCCGCTCGCCGGTCTGGGACCAGGCCGAGCCGGCCACCCGCGAGGCCTTTGCCGAACTGGTCGCAGCGCTCGGCGACACGGTCAGCGAGGTTGACCTTGGGTCTGGCGCTGGAGCTGCGATCGGCTGGCAAAAGACGATCATGGACGTCGAGATGGCCTATAATCTCCACCGTGATTACGAGAAGGGCGGCGACCGGCTCAGCGAACGCTTGCGTCAACTGATTGAACGCGGGCGCGTTTATACTGCGGTCGATTACCTGGCCGCGGTCGGCGGTATCGGGCCGCTCAACGAAGCGATCGATTCGATTTTCGACGAGTACGATGCGATCATCACGCCGGCAGCGCCGGGCGAGGCGCCGCGCGGCTTGGATGCGACCGGGAATCCGATTTTCTGCTCGCTCTGGACCTATCTGGGCACACCGGCGGTAACGCTGCCGATCATGCATTCCGAAGCGGGGCTGCCGCTTGGGGTCCAGGTGGTCGGGCGTCGTGGCAACGATGCGCGCCTGTTGCGCAGTGCGCGCTGGCTTGCGACAAAGGTGCAGGGCAAGGGACAAGGCAAGACCCAAGGCAAGGCGCGCGGCACACGGAAGGGGAAAACGTCATGATGAGAGATTTCATCGCCGGCATCATTGGCATCGCCATGGTGGCGACGTTTCTCGGCATCATGGTGTGGTGGGTCAAGGCAGTGCCCTTGATTATCATCGTGGTCGGCGTGCTTTGTCTGCTGATCTACGACTGGATCAAGACCTTGCGTTTCGGTGTCGGCGGCCCGGGCCGCTGACAGGCGACAACGCCGAAGCGCGCTGCCGCGCGATAGCGCTTTCGTCCCGTCACGCCTTTGGCGGCGCGCCGAGGTGTTCGGTGAAGAAGGCGAGGGTGCGGCTCCAGGCCAGATCGGCGGCAGCCTTGTTGTAGCGCTCGCTGGTGTCATTGTTGAACGCGTGGTTGACCTCCGGATAGATGTGGATCGTGTGGCGCTTGTTCGCGGCTTTCAGCGCCGCTTCGTAAGCAGGGATGCCGGCGTTGATGCGCTGATCGAGCCCGGCATAGTGCGACAACAGCGCCGCATGAATGTTTGGCACCTGCGCCGCCGCGCCTTGCGCGCCGTAATAGGCGACGCCGGCTTTCATATCCGGCGACAAGGCGGCGATGCGGTTGACCATGCCGCCACCCCAGCAAAAGCCGATGGCGCCCACATTGCCGGTCGACTCGGCATGTTTGGCGAGAAACGGCACGGCGGCGGCGATCTGCTGCGCGGTCTCGTCCGGCTTCAGCGTGGCGATCATCTCGCGGCCTTTGTCCTCGTCGCCCGGCGTGCCGCCGAGCGGCGACAGCATGTCGACCCCGAGGGCCAGAAACCCGTCGAGGGCGAGGCGGCGTGTGACGTCCTTGATATGCGGATTGAGCCCGCGGTTCTCATGGATGACGATGACCGCCGGGCGCTTTCCTTTGGTCCTCAGTCGCGCCAGGTAGCCGGTGATTTTTGTGCCGTTCGCATCATAGGTGATGGTGTCGATGGCGAGCCGGGCATCGTCGGCCGGGATGATGGCCGCGCGCGCATAATCGTTCTGCAGCATCGGCAGCAGCGCCAGCGCGGCGGCGCTCGACCCGGCGATCGTCGTCAGCCGGTCCATGAAATCGCGGCGATTGAGGACGCCATGGGTGAAGCTGTCGTTAAGGTCGATTATGCGCTGATCCATCGGTCGGCTCCCGGGCAGGTGTGAGGCGCCAGCGTAATACGGTGGCTGTTCTTGAAGCCGCTGCCGCC
>JAUSBQ010000390.1 GCA_030651965.1 Pseudolabrys sp.
GATGATGATGAAGCGGGTGTCGGTCGAGCTGGTCATCTCGGGCAAGAGGTCGCAGAACCGCTCGACGTTGTGGTCGTCGAGCGGCGCGTCGACTTCGTCGAGCACGCAGATCGGCGCCGGATTGGTCAAAAACACCGCGAAAATCAGCGCCAAAGCGGTCAGCGCCTGCTCGCCGCCGGACAGAAGCGACAAGGTCGCCGGCTTCTTGCCGGGCGGCTTGGCGAGGATTTCCAGGCCCGCCTCGAGCGGATCGTCGCTCTCGATCAGTTGCAGCTCGGCGGTGCCGCCGTTGAAAAGCTTGGTGAAAAGCTGCTGGAAGTGAGAGTTGACCTGCTGGAACGAGGCCAGAAGGCGCTCGCGCGCTTCGCGGTTGAGGCTCTGGATGCCGAGCCGCAGCTTCTTGATCGCCTCGACCAGATCGTCGCGCTCCGAGGTCAGCGAGGTGTGCTGGGTCTCGACCTCGACCAGTTCCTCTTCGGCACGCAAGTTCACGGCACCGAGACGTTCCCGTTCGCGGCGCAGCCGCTCCAGGGTCGCCTCGACATCGGCGAGTTCCGGCAGCGCCGCGTCCGGCGCAAGTTCGGCGAGTTCGGCGACACCGGACGGCTCGATCTCCAGCATGTCGTGGATTTCGCGGGCGATATCGGCCAACCGGCGCCGGGCGCCTTCGTGACGTTCCTCGGCGCGCGCCAGTTCCTCGCGGGCGGCAGAGGCGGCCTCGAGCGCGGCGCGGGCGTCGCGGTCCGCGTCGGCCAAAGCGGTCTCGGCTTCCTGCAAACGGTCGGCGCAGGCGCGCCGCTCGGCTTCCGCGTTCTGCACTTCGCCGATCAGCGCCTGACGCTTGTCGGCGAAAATCGCCGGGGCGTTTTCCAGTTCGGCGCGGTCGCGGGTCGCCTCGGCGACGCGCTGTTCGAGCGTGGCCATCTGGCCGCGCGCGCCTTCCTGGCGCTGGGCCCAGCCGGCCTTGTCGATGCCGACCTGCTTGAGGCGGCGGTCGGCGAGTTCAGCTTCGCGCGCGATCGCCTGCTGTTCGGCGCGCACTTCCGCGAGATGGGCGCGCTTGCCGGTGATGTCATCGCGTACGGCGGCCAGTTCGGTTTCCAGATCGGCGGCGGGCGCCAAACCGGCCAGCGCCTGCTCGGCCTGCGCGCGCGCGGCCGCGGTCTCGTCGCGGCTGGCGGTGAGGCGGGTCTGCGCTTCGGTCAGCGCGGAAAGCCGCGCGGCGTTGCGGTTGACCTCGCGCTCGGCGGCCTCGTGCTGGTCGCGCGCGGTGTTGGATTCGCGCTGACGCTCGCGCGCGGCATTGCGCGCCTCGGTCTCGGCGGTGGCGGCGGCCTGCAAGGCGGCCTGCGCCGCCTCGGCGAGAGCGCGCGAGGTCTCGGCCTCGGCGCGGGCGCTCTGCAATTCGGATTCGATATCGGCCAGACGGGCGCGTTCGGCGAGGCGGCGCGCCGCGCCGGTCGGCGCATGCGCGGCGGCGGCAAAGCCGTCCCAGCGCCACAGGTCGCCTTCCGGCGACACCAGCCGCTGGCCGGGCTTGAGCAGCGCGGCAAGGCGGGCACCCGACTCTTTGTCGACGACGCCGATCTGGTTGAGACGGCGGGCCAGTTCGGGCGGCGCCTGCACATGCGACGACAGCGCCAAGGCGCCATGCGGCAGCGCCGGATCGCTCGGATCGACGGTCGAGCCGACCCAGCGCATCGGCGCCGACGGGTCGATCGGCGCGTCGAGATCGTCACCCAGAGCTGCGCCGAGCGCCTTCTCGTAACCCTTCTCGACCGAGACGTGATCCATGACCGGCGGCCACAGATTCTTGTTCTCGACCGCCAGCACCTTGGACAAAGTCTTGGCTTCGGTCTCCAGCCGCTGCACGCGGCGCTCAGCCTCGGCCAACGGCGCGCGGGTTCCTTCCAGCGCCTGACGCGCGGCGGCGTGCGCTGCTTCGGCATCGATCGCGGCATTTTCGGCGTTGGCGACCGCCCGCTGAATTTCTTCAACCGCGAGCGTCAGCGCCGCCAGATCGGGACCGTCGGTCGCCTGAAGCGCTTCTACTTCGCGGGCGATCTCGGCCATTTCGGCCTCGAGCTTGGTTGCGCGCTCGCTGTGCTGGCGCACGGCATTGCCGAGCTGGTTGCGCTGCGCGGTGAGGTCGGCCAGCCGCGCGGTCAGGTCGGCGAAAATCTTTTCGGCCGAGGCAAGCTGCTCGCCGGCATCGGTGACGCGGGCATCGACGCCGCTGCGGCGGCCGGCGCTTTCGTGCGCCTCGGTGCGGATGGTTTCTTCTTCCGCCGTCAGCCGGGCGATGGCTTCTTCGGCGTCGGCGGCGAGCTTCTGTTCGCGCTCGCGGTCGGCGGCGAACTGCACCAGACGCAAGTCCAGTTCGGCGATGCGGTCCTTGGCGCGGGTTTCCTCGCGGTCGAGTTCCTGCATCGCGACATTGAGACGGTGCAGCGCGGCGCCGGCGCGCGCTTCGGCTTCGCGCAGGGGCGGCAGAGTCGCGGCCGTATTGGCCTGACGGGTGGAGGCTTCCGCCTGCGCGCCGGTGCGGGTGCCAACCTCGCGCAACGCTTCGTCCTTGGCCTGCTCGGCGGCGGCCAGTTCGCTGCTCGCGGCGGTCCAGCGCAGATGATAGAGGGTCGCTTCCGACTTGCGGACCTGCGCCGAGACGGTGCGATAGCGGATAGCCTGGCGCGCCTGCTTCTTCAGCGCTTCCATCTGACCGGCAAGCTGGCCGATCACGTCCTCGATGCGCAGCAGATTGGCTTCGGCGGCCTTCAAACGCAGTTCGGCCTCGTGGCGGCGCGCATGCAGGCCGGACACGCCGGCGGCTTCTTCCAGCACGCGGCGGCGCTGCTCAGGCTTGGCCTGAATGATCTCGCCGATACGGCCTTGATGTACGAGGGCGGGCGAACGCGCGCCGGTCGACGCGTCGGCGAACACCATCTGCACGTCGCGGGCGCGAACTTCGCGGCCGTTGATGCGATAGGCGGAGCCCGACTCGCGCTCGATGCGGCGGGCGATTTCCAGCGTATCGGTGTCGTTGAAATGAGCTGGCGCCGAGCGCTCGGAATTGTCGATCGAGATCGCCACTTCGGCGTGGTTGCGCGCCGGGCGGCTGTTGTTGCCGGAGAAGATGACGTCGTCCATCGACGAGGCGCGCATGGACTTGTACGAGCTTTCGCCCATCACCCAGCGCAGCGCTTCGACCAGGTTGGACTTGCCGCAGCCGTTCGGGCCGACAACGCCGGTCAGACCCGGCTCGATTTGAAAATCGGTCGGTTCGACGAACGACTTGAATCCGATCAGGCGGAGCCGCGTAAGCTTCATGCTTTAAGGCCTCAACCCGCGCAGGGTGAACGCCCGACGTTCCTGCTGGGTTATGCATTGGACTAGGTACAATTCGTAAGCCGGGGGCACGGCCCGGACGCTAGATATAGATGCCGCGTTGCCGGGAGAATGAATTTTCGCCGTCCCTTGAGCAACAGAGATGCGGCCAAATAGCCCGGTTTTCCAGACCTTTCGGCTGTGGATTAGCGAAAATTAGGCTTGGCGCGGCCACAAACGGTAACCGGACGCGCCGGCCTGCCAATTCGGCTCCAGAATCAGCCTTTCAGCAGCGGATCGATATGCTTGGCCATGTCCTCGATCGACAGCGCCCCGGCGTAAAGGGTGCCGTTGATGAAGAACGACGGCGTCGACTGCACCTTGAACTTCTCCGCGCCGCGGTTGCGCACGGCTTCGATGCCCTCGAGCAGCTTCTGGTTGGTCAGGCAGGCATCGAAAGTCGCCTGGGTGAAACCGGCCTGCTTGGCCAGCGCCAGCAAAGGCGGCAGCGGCTTCTCGACAGCCCAGACCCGCTGCTGGCGGAACATGGTGTCGACAAAGGTGAAATACTTGTCCGAGTCGGTCTCGGCCGAACAGCGCGCCAGCATGAAGGCGGCGGCGGCAAGCTGATCGAGCGGGAACTCGCGGAAAATGTAACGCACCTTGCCGGTGTCGACGTAGCGCTTCTTGAATTCCGGGAAGGTCTTCTCGGCGAAAGTCGCGCAGTGCGAGCAGGTCATCGATGCGTACTCGATAACGGTGACCGTCGCCTTGGCGTCGCCCATGACCATCTCGGGCAGGGCGCCCGGCGCCATCAGTTCGACTTCGGAGACTTTCGCCTGCGCCAGCGCCTCGCCGGTGAAGGCGGGCACGGTCGCCAGACCGAGGGCGGTGGCGAGCGCCACGGTGGCGGTGCTCTGGCAGAATTCGCGGCGGGTAAGGCGCAAAGGACTCTCCGTGGATTAAGACGCTGATCCGGTCTGGCTAGCTGGACAGGACAATTGTGGCAATGGCGCGCCGGCAGAACAAGGTGGCTTGAAGCGTCACTTTCGCTTGATGGCGGCGCCCAGCCGGGCCAAGGCCTGGCGCAGGGCCTCGTCCTCGACCTCCGGCATGGCGGCGGCAAGCCGCGCGGTGACAGCCGGATCGGGTGGGGCTGGGGCCTTTTTCGGGACCTGCCGGTGCAACGGCGCCTGCCGCAAGGCGATCCTGCCGATCGCCTGCCAGCCGAAGAAGCGGTTCACCCGCTCCAGGATGACGGCCGACAGATGCTGGATTTCCAGCGCCGCAGGGCCTTCGACCCGCAGCACCAATGTTGCCGGCTCGCTCTGGGCCTCGTCACCGGTGTCGTTCGTGACGCGCGGCCAGTTGATCTTCATCGGCTCGCTATGGGCGGCGATCTCGGCGCCGACGATGTCGGCCCAGCGGGCGATGATTTCGGTCGAGGCAAAACCCTGTTCTTTCAGTACGCCGCCCAACGTCGCGCCGAGGAACTCGGAAAGCGACCGGGGAAAACTGCGCGCGGGCTTGCTCATTGTGGGGCTTCTCGTGTCATCGTCGACGAATGAACGTAGCAGTCCCAAAGCGCCGAAAGAATTCTCTTTCTTCACCTCTCCCGCTTGCGGGGGAGGTCGGCGCACGAAGTGCGCCGGGAGGGGGCTTTTTTGCGAAGCCTGAATATGTCGCTTCCCCCTCCCTAACCCTCCCCCGCAAGCGGGGGAGGGAACGGACTGAGCAAGGGGCGAGAGCAGAAGCCGATCCTCAATTGTTGCTGGCCTGGTACGACCGCCACCGCCGGGTGCTGCCGTGGCGGGCGC
Organism: Pseudolabrys sp.; assembly: GCA_030651965.1. Classification (GTDB taxonomy): domain Bacteria; phylum Pseudomonadota; class Alphaproteobacteria; order Rhizobiales; family Xanthobacteraceae; genus Pseudolabrys. Next base: position 5,142 of record JAUSBQ010000390.1, read on the forward strand.
AGCCGGGCAAGAAAGCCGACCCTTACGCGGTCTGGCTGTCGGAAATCATGTTGCAGCAGACCACCGTCAAAACGGTCGGGCCTTATTACGCCAAATTCCTGACGCGCTGGCCGAGCGTGAACGCGTTGGCGTCGGCACCGCTCGACGACGTGCTGCGCGCCTGGGCGGGGCTGGGCTATTACGCCCGCGCCCGCAACCTGCACGCCTGCGCCCGCGCGGTCGTCGAGCGCCACGGCGGCGTCTTCCCGGCCGATCTCGAAGCCTTGCGCGCGCTGCCCGGCATCGGCGAATACACATCCGCCGCTGTCGGCTCGATTGCCTTCGATCTGCCGGCGGTGCCGGTCGACGGCAATGTCGAGCGCGTCGTCACGCGGCTTTACGCGGTTGAGGAGGCGATGCCCGCCGCCAAGCCGGAAATCAAACGGCTGGCGGCATCGTTGCTGCCGCCGCATCGCTCTGGCGATTTCGCACAGGCTTTCATGGATCTCGGCGCCACCATCTGCTCGCCGAAGAAGCCGGCCTGCGCATTGTGTCCGTGGAGCGAGCCTTGCGTTGCCCGCTTGCGCGGCGATCAGGAGACGTTCCCGCGCAAGGCGCGCAAGCGCGAAGGCAAATTGCGGCGCGGCGCGGCCTTCGTCGCGCTGCGCGCCGATGGCTGCGTGCTGTTGCGTCAGCGTCCGGAAAAAGGCCTGCTCGGTTCGATGACCGAAGTGCCGGGCAGCGACTGGACGCACGACTTCGATGTTGCGGCGGCGCTTCAATCCGCGCCGCGCTTTCGCAGGCAACCGCCATGGCGCAAACTTGCCGGCGAGGTCACGCATGTGTTCACGCATTTCCCGCTGGCGCTCACCGTTTTCGTCGCGGAGCTGCCGCGCGGCACGCCTTCGCCGAAAGGCGCGCGCTGGGCCAGACGCGCGGGATTGGCCGACGAGGCCCTCCCTACAGTGATGCGCAAAGTGCTATCGCATGCGCTAGACTGAGACTGAAAGAATTTTTCCGGGGAAAATGTCCAATGCCTGAAAACACTTCGTCCAATCAATGGACGCCGAGCGTCCGTTATCCCGATCCGTCCATCGCGGTGCTCGATCCGCGCTTCAAGAAATACCACCTGCCTTTGTCGAACGTCGAACGGCTTTATACCGGGACGCGCTGG
>JAUSBQ010000405.1 GCA_030651965.1 Pseudolabrys sp.
GAACCTTCGGAAACTGGCAAAGCTGATCCCGGTGCCGGACCTGAAACCAGCCTGACAACAGATCCGGTAGCAAAGGCGGGTGCCGTCAATCTCGCGGCGCGATCTACTTCGATTTACAGCCCGACTTTTTCAACAAAATCGACCCAAAGCGGACGTCTACCGTCCCACACTGACCGACCGGCCCCCACTGTCCGATTGGAATGTTACTTTGGAGCCGGCATTTCCGCCCACTCCTGTTGTTACTGGCCAGACCAGTGCCTCAGCTGTGGGCGGTCGATATCCCAGTGACGCGCGGGGTAAGCTGGCTCAGGCATGGGTGGCGCGGATGCAGCGAAACGGTCGCAGCCAAGCACCCCTATAATAGTAAGACTGGGTGTATGAGAATTGTAGTTGCGGTTGCCGAAAGCCGCCTTCCCTCGGAAGTCCTGCTTACTTGCGCGAGGATTTCTCGTGAGCAGACGTTACAGGCCCCGCCGCACACCTCAAACGAAAAGCCCCGACACCTTAGAGGGTCGGGGCTTCGTCGACGTTCCTGCATGTGGCTCTACGCATCAATCAATTCGCCAACAGAACTTCTTGCGGATGTCCCCGGCTGTCTTGGCGTGTTTAATTACCGACAGATTCGCTTGCGAACCGTAACGCGATTACCATCACGCCACTTCGTGGTGATAACTGTGCGGCAATTCGCGCGGGCATAGTAGCGGACTCGGCTCGGTTCGCGACGTACGGTTGTTCGATCTTCATAACGCACCGCTGGGCGTTCCGTGCGCACGGTCATAGAGCTACGATCGGTACCAACGCCAATTCTTACATCCTGTGCGTTTGCGGTCGGGGCAAACGTGGCCGCGCTCAGCGCCATGACCAAACCAATTATTAGTTTCTTCATTTTGTCCTCCTTCGGAACCTCATAGGAACGTAGCTCTACGAATTTTGTTCCAGAGATGTTTCAGCGAAGCGCGAGGCTACGCCCATCCCCGCTCTGCCTTGCTCTGTGAGAACACGGCCCTATAAAGGTGGATTGGCGGAGAAATTGATATGCCGAAACCGTGTCAACGTGTCCGATTAGAGACTGGGCTCAAGCTGGACCTAAACCAGCAGGTCCGACGAGCGAGTATTCAGCAAGGCGATTTCAATAAAAGCGGGATTAGATGCACCAACAACTATACCGGGGACTCTGGCGCGCCGTGTCCTGCCGATCGACCAGGCTCCGAAGCGAACATTCGTCCATCGTCAGGAACGATGGCCGCGCATTTGCGTTTCTTAAAAATGCAGATGCCCGCCAAAAAGGCCAAAGAGCGAAGGGCGCGCCAAGAAATCCAGTGGCGCTTACAGCGGTACTACAGCGCCTTGAAGACCGACTTGAAACATGGAATTCGTGGAGCGCTCTACCCGACGGAAAATTTATTAAAGCGCATTGAACGAACTTTTTCCCGCCTAATGCACCGTGCCGGGAATTAAATTCGCGGCTCCTGTTTGAGCAAAAGACATAATCGCAATCCACTCGACAGAAATTTAACCAGGCTCGGATGAGTTGTCAGGCATCACTGCCGGAACTAAGTCTTGTTGTGCATGCAGCAGAGCGCGTACCTCTGCGAGGCGCTAATCGATCTCTGCTAAAGCAATAGCTGCCATGACCGTTCCTGATCATTGGGCAAGAATACTCTAAAAACATTATTCTCTCCCGGCATTATCGGCAACCTTAACGCGTCTGAAAACAGCACTTTGGGAAGCCGCGATACGCGTAAGTTAGAAAAGCTGAGAACGACTGCACGCTGTTAGTGGTTTCATCGCTGTAGTTCCGTTCCCACACTCGACTCACCGTGGTTGTCGGCTACGTTCGACTGAGGATTCTCCTCGCTGCAGTGCTATGGACTGATAAGTTTTTCTCAGTCTCGGGTGAAAAGGCAAGTGCGCCGCTCTTCCAACCAATGATGGCCAACGAATGTATCGCCCACGAGCGTAATGCAACGTTCAATTTAGACGATTTTTCGACTGCGTACACACCACTGCGTTGCCCTCGATCAAATCGAACGGACATCTGTCCCGAACTCTCGATTGAATCATTCTTGCGCGGCAGCTCCGGACGTTAACGCCTTGGCGGTTCCCGCCGCGCCGCCTTCGGCCGCGCCTTTCGCCGCACCGGCAGCGGCGCCTGCCGAAGCGCCGGCCGGTCCGCCGACCAAGGCGCCACCCACCGCGCCTTGCAGGGCGCCTGTGGCCGCACCTTGCGACGCGCCTGTCGTTCCCGCCGCCACTGGATTGGCATTTTTGTCCGGTTCACTGACGCCGGCAACGCCGCCCTGCACGGCGCCGGTCGCGGCCGCGCCGGCCACCGGATCCACGGGCACCACAACCTGCGCGGAAGCAGCCGTGGTGATAACAATCATCAGTGAACACGCCAGGATGCGAGACATGCGATTTCCTTTCTGAAAGGACGGGCCGCCCGTGCAATCGCGCGGCTACTTCGATTCAACCTTGATGTCGCAATTGCCGGCCGCGCTTGAACTGACAATGACTCGGCCGCCCGCAGGGGCCGTGACGGTGCTGCTGGCGCTGCCATCGGCCGACTTGACGGTGACCGTGAGCCCGCCCGCGCCTTGCGATGACGTCGACACCTTGCCGTTGCCCGCGGTGACGCTGGTGGACACTGAGCCGGCGCTGGCGCTGCCCGACAGGCTGCTGCTGCCGGTGGTCCCGGCCGACGCGTTTTCAACGTTGCATCCGTTGGACGAACCCGAACTCGATGAGACCGATGCGCTGGTGTCGGCGCGGGCGGCTGTGAGCGCGCCTACCGACATCGAAATGACTATCACTGCCATGACATACGTTGTGCGGCGCATTTGTTTTTCTCCCGAGCGACCGGTTGCTGATGCCTTGCCTAACCAAGAAAGAAACCAACTCGTTCCAAGACGCGCACGAATTCGATGAGGGAAATAAAAAATCGAACCGCAGTATCGAGTTCCTTTTTTATCGAGTTCCTATTTTTTGAGTTCCCATTTTTTGTGGTGCAGCATTTTTATCGGCAGCAATTTTTTGTGGTGCAGCAGTTTTATTTGCAGAAGCTGTGCCGCATGTCGCTCGTCAAAGAAAATACAGGGAACACAAATCTTCGGCAGGAACATAAATCATCAACATGACGTTGCTGTCGGGTGAAGCAATACAACGCGGACATTCTTCTGCTCCGCTCACATCAGGAGGAATTGCATGACTCTTTCTAAATTTCGCGCGGCCGCGCTTGCGGCGACCATCCTGGCGGGTACTACCGCCATTGGCTTTGCTCAATCCAGTTCAACCCTGAGCGCAGGCGGCTCCACTGCCGGCAGCGGTTCGACCAGCACGACCTTGGGCACGGGCGGCTCCTCGGCCGGCGGCTCGGGTTCGGGGTCGGGCAGTGCGTCGACTTTGGGCGTAGGTGGCGCCACCGCCGGTAACGGTTCGACCGGTGTCGCGATCGGCACGGGCGGTTCCGCCGCGGGCAGCGGGTCTGGTTCGGGCTCCGCTTCGACGCTCGGCGTCGGCGGTGCGACCGCCGGTAACGGCTCGACCGGTGCGGCCATCGGCACTGGCGGTTCGGCCGCCGGCAGCGGCTCTGGCTCAGGCTCGGGCAGCGCTTCGACGCTCGGTGTCGGCGGCGCCACGGCCGGCAAGTCCGGCACCTCGTCGACTGTGGGCGCGGGCGGCTCGGCCGCCGGGTCCACCGGCCTCGACAATGCCGACGACAAGGCTGGTAAGCATGGCGAAAAGGGGCGCGATAACGCGCGTAATCGCCAGGACAAGAAGGACTAATTCCGTCCAGCGGCGGTCCCTCGCGGGACCGCCGTTTTTTTTCTTTAAGTGGAGATGAACCGATGCAGTCAGTTCGACCCTTAGCTCTATGCGCGCTCTTGCTGAGTTCGACATTCGCCTTCGCCCAGGCGCCGACCGCGTCCAGCGTCGGCACCGGGGGGTCGAGTGCCGGCTCCGCCACCGTCGGCAGCGGCGGCAGCGCCGCCGCCGGAGGCACGTCCGCCAGCACGTTGGGCCTGGGCGCGAAATCCGGAGATTCCCAGTCGATCGGATCGGCCGGGACGGCTGCCGCGGTTGACGGCAAAGTCAGCAGCCAGACCAAGTTGAGCGACGATAAAGCGATGTCCAAAGCCAAGGCTCAGGACGGCGGCACCTGGAGCAAATCGCAGACCAAGACTAAAATTAAAGACGACGTCCTGTCCTCCCGCACGAAATCAATGGCTCATGAGCCGGGCGGGCCGCCAGCGAAGTCAACCACCAGGACTTCGGTGCCGGTGGGGCAATAGTGGCGTCTTGCTGTTTGCAATGAAATCGCTGCGAATAAGTTTTCTTGGGATGTTGATGATCTTGGCCGGCGTTGACCTCAGCGCCGGCCAGAACGCCGTGCCGGATCGGTTGGACCTGCAATGCCGCGCCAATGGGCGCGTGGCGACAGTGGTGGAAGACGACGCACTCAATACGCCGGCCTTTGCCAAGATTCAAAACCGTTTTCCCACCATCGCTATAAATACAAAGCTGCTGAATGCCATCAATCCTTTAGTACAAGTTTTCATCATTGCTCATGAGTGCGGGCATCTTATTGCGTCTCCCGACCTCACCGCGGCCTATCATC
>JAUSBQ010000410.1 GCA_030651965.1 Pseudolabrys sp.
CGACACCGCCGCCTTGCGCAAGAGCTCCTAGAGGCGCAGCTCTTACAAGTGTTTGCCGATCTTGGCGTCGGCCGAGTAGGGCCCGCCGCCACGGATCGCCATGTAGAAGCAGACGACGCCGAGGAAGAGCACATATTCATAGCCGCCGGCGCCGACCGAGAAGCCCTTGGCCCAGTGCGCGACGAACATGGCGATGAGCAGTTGGATCGCAATTGCCGCCGCGAAGAAGCGCGTGAACAGACCGGCGACCAAAGCGGCGCCGCCGAACACTTCCAGAAAGATTGCCAGATAGGAGAACCATGACGGCAAACCATAGTTCGTAGCGAAGGCCGCGCCGACACGGGCGGGGCCGGCCACCATCATCTTAGGCCAGCCGTGCATGATCATGATGATGCCGAAGACGACACGGGTGATCGTGTAGGCGAACGGCTCCATCTTGGCGTAGAATCCGGCCAATCCCGGAACGATCAATTGTGGTTCGTTGTTCGACTGCCCAAACATGGCATGCCCCCGTGCTGTTGTTGCGCCGCGCTTATGCTGGCGTCGTCGGAGTATTACACCGGGATCGGGGCGACTATTCCCTGCGGCCTGTGGGAAACTCAGGTCTGCGTCATCAAAGTTTCGGCATCGGGAACCGGTGCGCCGTCAATCAGACAGCGGCCATCGATCACACTCACCCGATTTTCCGCGACCAGCCTGAGCGCCGCCGGATAGATCCGGTGTTCGACCGCCAGCACGCGCGCCGCCAACGCTTCCTCTGTGTCATCGGGTCGCACCGCAACCGCGCCTTGCATGATGATCGGGCCGGCATCCATTTCCGGCACGACGAAATGCACGGTTGCGCCGTGCCGCTTTGCGCCGGCCTCGATCGCGCGTTTATGGGTGTCGAGGCCCTTGAACGCGGGCAGCAGCGCCGGATGAATATTGAGCATGCGGTTCTGCCATTGCCCGACGAAACCGGGCGACAGCAGCCGCATGAAGCCGGCGAGGCAAACGATGTCGATGCGGTGCGCTTCAAGCACCTGTTGCATCGCCGCGTCGACTGCCGCGCGATCCTTCCCGAAAAGTTTATGGTCGACGATTGCCGTTGCAATGCCGTTGGCGCGCGCAGTGACGAGGCCGCCGGCGTCGGGGCGGTTCGACAGCACCAGCGATATTTCGGCGGGATAGGATTTGTCCTTGGCGGCTTCGATCAGCGCCGCCATGTTGGAGCCGCGGCCGGAAATGAGAACGGCGACGCGCATGCGGCTCATTTTCTGCGGCTCATCGTTGCTCGCTCACAGTTTCAGATCGAGGGCGCCGTCATAGACGACGCGGTCCTCGCCCGATGCGCGGATGACCGTGCCGATGGCCGTGACCGCTTCGCCGGCCTGCGTAAAGGCGGCGCTCACCGCATCGGCATCCTTCGGTGCGACGACAACGATCATGCCGATGCCGCAGTTGAAGGTGCGCAGCATTTCCTTCTCGGCGATGTTGCCGACATCGGCGAGCCACTTGAACACGGCGGGCGCTTTGACCTGCGTCAGGTCGATGCGCGCACCCAAGCCTTTCGGCAGCACGCGCGGGATGTTGTCGGGGAAGCCGCCGCCGGTGATATGGGCGAAGCCTTTCACCGCCTTGGTCGCGCGGATCGCGGCGAGGCACGATTTCACATAGATGCGCGTCGGCGTGAGAACGGCTTCACCGAGCGATTGCTCGGGCGCGAAAGGCGCAGGCTGGGTCCAGGCCAGTCCGCTCTTGGCGACGACCTTGCGCACTAGCGAATAGCCGTTGGAATGCACGCCGGACGAGGCAAGGCCGAGAATGACGTCGCCTTCCGCGATATCGGCGCGTGGCAAGACGTCGCCGCGCTCGACCGCGCCCACTGCGAAACCGGCGAGGTCGTAATCGTCATTCTGATAGAGGCCGGGCATTTCCGCGGTTTCGCCGCCGATCAGCGCGCAGCCGGCCTGGCGGCAGCCGATGCTGATACCAGCGACCACGGCGGCGCCGACCTCCGGCTCAAGTTTTCCACATGCGTAATAGTCGAGGAAAAACAGCGGCTCGGCGCCTTGCACGACCAGGTCATTGACGCTCATGGCGACCAGATCGATGCCGATCGTGTCGTGGCGGCCGGTCTCGATGGCGACCTTGACCTTGGTGCCGACGCCGTCATTGGCGGCGACCAGAATGGGGTCGGTGTAGCCGGCGCGTTTGAGGTCGAACAGGCCGCCAAAACCGCCGATTTCGGCGTCCGCGCCCGGCCGCGCAGTGGCCCGCACCAGCGGCTTGATCAGGTCCACCATCCGGTTGCCGGCGTCGATATCGACGCCCGCCTGCGCGTAGGTCATACCGCGCTTGTCGTCTGCCATCATGGTCCCCGTCGCGCGCGGCCTGGGTCAAGCACGAAATACGCGAAATAAGGCCGGGTCCTACGGCGAAAACGCAATTCGCGCAATGGCTCGCGCGTCGTTATACTCTGCTGTAGGAGTGTAACTGCCCTCGTGCCGGGGGCGTCAATCCACGAGCCGGGGTCGCTTTTGAGTATTCCAAACCTCATTACGCTGGGGCGTATTCTGCTGGTTCCGGTCGTGGTCTGGGCGATATTGGCCAATGCCATGTGGATGGCCTTCGTGCTGTTTGTGGTGGCTGGCGTCAGCGATGGCGTCGATGGCTACCTTGCCAAGCGTTTCGACATGACGACGGAACTGGGGGCCTATCTCGATCCGCTCGCCGACAAGGCGCTGATCGTCTCGATTTATTTGACGCTTGGGATCAACGGGGACATCCCGCGCTGGCTGGTGATCCTGGTGGTGTCGCGCGATATCCTGATCGTCGGAGGGATCATGCTGTCCTGGCTGATGGGTAACCCGCTCAAGATCAGACCGCTGCTGGTGTCCAAGCTGAACACCGTGGCGCAGATCGCCTTCGCCTGCGTCGTGCTCGGCTCGTTGGGGCTCAACTACGAGATGCCGATGATCAAACTCGTTCTGATGGGCCTTGTCGCGGTTCTGACGCTGCTGTCGATCGCCGCCTATCTCGCCGAGTGGGTGCGCCACATGAACTCTAGCACGGCGCGACCGTGAGCGCGCCCCGGTCTCCCGTCCCGAAGCCGCGGTCGCCGTCGGCGAACGGCATCTCTTTCCAGCGGCAGGTGGTGTTCTGGGTGATCGCGCTGGTCGTGTTCATCATGATGCTGTGGCTGCTGTCGGAAATCCTGCTGCCGTTCATCGCCGGCCTGGCCATCGCCTATCTGCTGACGCCGTTGACCGACCGGCTCGAGCGCGCCGGCGTCAACAGACTGGTCGCGGCCTTGATGATCATCACCCTGGTCGTCCTGGTCCTCATCCTGATGATCCTGATGTTCGTCCCGCTGATCGGCAGCCAATTGTCGTCGTTCATCGAGAACATCCCGGGCTACGTGAACAAGGTCCGCGCCGTGATCAGCGACCCGAGCCGGCCCTGGGTGCAGAAGCTGGTCGGCGCCGGGCTCAACTCGGACAAAGGTATATCCGATCTGGTGACGCAAGGCGCCGGCTGGTTTGCCACGGCCTTGAAATCGCTGTGGTCGGGCGGCAGCGCGCTGATCTCGGTCTTCTCCCTGATCGTGGTGACGCCGGTGGTGGCGTTCTACCTGATCTACGACTGGCACACGATGATCCGCACCGTCGATGGCTGGATCCCGTTGCATCAGCGCGACACCGTGCGCGGGCTGGCGCGTGAAGTCGACGCTGCCATCGCCGGCTTCGTGCGCGGGCAAAGCCTCGTCTGCCTGATCCTCGGATCGTTCTACGCCATTGCGCTGACGCTGGCCGGCCTCAACTTCGGTCTGCTGATCGGCCTGATTTCCGGGCTGATCACCTTCATTCCTTACGTCGGGTCGATGACCGGGCTGATCCTCTCGCTCGGCGTGGCGGTGGCGCAGTTCTGGCCGGATTACATCTGGATCGCGTTGATCCTCGGCATCTTCCTGTTCGGTCAGTTCATCGAGGGCAATGTGCTGTCGCCGAAACTGGTCGGCGACAGCGTCGGACTGCATCCGGTGTGGCTGATCCTGGCGCTGCTGGCTTTCGGTTATTTGTTCGGCTTTGTCGGGCTGCTGGTCGCGGTGCCGCTGGCCGCCACCATCGGCGTGCTGGCGCGCTTCGCGCTCAAGCGCTATCTGGAAAGCTCGTTCTATAGCGGCAAGCCGAGTTGAGTGAACGGAAGAGACCACGCCTTGAACAATGACGTTCCTTTGGCGCCGCGCCAGCTCGTGCTCGCGCTCGATCACGCGATCAGCTTCGCGCGCGAGGATTTTCTCGAAGGCCCGTCGAACGCCAAGGCGCTGGCGCTGATCGAACGCTGGCCGGACTGGCCGGACCGTCTCGTCGTTCTCGTCGGGCCGGAAGGCTCCGGCAAAAGCCATCTCGCCGCGATCTGGGCGCAGATGACCGGCGCGCGCATTCTCTCGGCCAAGCTGCTCGGCGAAACCGACCTGCCGTCGGCCTTTGCCACCGGCGCGCTGGTGGTCGAGGACCTCGAAGCCGACGGCCTCAACGAACGCGCGCTGTTCCACCTGATCAACATGGCGCGCGAGGAGCATGTCGACGTGCTGTTTACCGCGCGCACGCCGCCGGCGGGCTTTGCCGTCCACATCCGCGATCTCGGTTCGCGCCTGCGCGTGCTGCCGGCGGTCGCGCTGGAAGCGCCGGACGACGCGCTGCTGCGCGCGCTGATCGTCAAGCTCGCCGCCGACCGACAATTGGCGGTGGACGAGGCGCTGGTGAACTATCTCGCCAACCGGATCGAGCGCTCATTTGCTGGCGCGCGCGCGGCCATCGCGCTGCTCGACGAGGAGGCCCTGCGCCAGCACCGGCCGGTGACGCGGGCGCTCGCCGCCGAGCTTTTCAGGGCGCCTTAACGCCGATCTGCCACCTCTCTTGACGGCATGGCCCGGGCGGGTGCGAACTGTCATCCGCGCGCCACGTTGTTAGACTAGGCAAGGCAGTTCATTGGGTTCAAATATATGGCAGATCGCTCTCAAGCAATTGAAAAGACTGATCAAAACGAGACGGCCGAGCGCGGCGCGGCAGCCCCGGCGCAAGCGCTCGTGGCGGATGCCGATCTGCGGACCAAGCCCGACCGCTTCATCAACCGCGAACTGTCCTGGCTGCATTTCAACCGGCGCGTTCTTGAAGAGGCCGCCAACGAGCACCATCCGCTGCTGGAGCGGGTGCGCTTCCTGTCGATCTCCGCCAACAACCTCGATGAATTCTTCATGGTGCGCGTCGCCGGCCTCAAAGGTCAGGTGCGGGAAGGCATCACCACGCGCAGCCCGGACGGGCTGACGCCGTCCGAGCAGCTTACCCGCATCGGCGAAGCGGTTTCCCAACTCGCGCAAGACCAGCAGCATCGCTGGCTCGAACTGCGCACCGACCTGGCGGCGGCGGGTGTGACGCTGATCGACGGCGCCGCCCTCAAGAAGGCTGAGAAGACCTGGCTGGAGGAACACTTCCTCACTCACGTCTTTCCGCTGCTGACGCCGCTCGCCATCGATCCGGCGCATCCGTTTCCGTTCATCCCCAATCTCGGCTTCTCGATGGCGTTGCATTTGGCGCGCGTGCGCGACGGCAAGTCGATGAACGCGCTGATCCGCATGCCGCAGAAGATCGAGCGCTTCATCAAGCTGCCGGGCGGCGGCGAGGACGGCATCCGCCTGATCACGCTGGAAGAGGCGACGGCGCTGCATATCGCCCGGCTGTTTCCCGGCTACACCGTCAAAGGGCAGGGCGCGTTCCGCGCCATCCGCGACAGCGATCTCGAAATCGAGGAAGAGGCCGAAGATCTGGTGCGGCTGTTCGAGACCGCGCTCAAGCAGCGCCGCCGCGGTTCGGTGATCCGGCTCGAACTCAACGCCACGATGCCGGCCGAGCTGCGCACATTCGTCCAGCGCGCGCTGGCGGTGGCCGACGACGAAGTCTTCATGGTCGACGGCGTGCTGGCGCTCAACGATCTGTCGCAACTCACCAGGATCGACCGGCCCGATCTCGAATTCGTGCCCTATAACCCGCGCTATCCGGAGCGCATCCGCGATCATGGCGGCGACGCCTTCGCCGCCATCCGGCAGAAAGACCTGGTGGTTCACCACCCCTACGAGTCGTTCGACGTCGTCGTCCAGTTCCTGCAACAGGCGGCGCGCGACCCCAACGTGGTCGCGATCAAGCAGACGCTCTACCGCACCTCCGCGGAATCGCCGATCGTCAAGACTTTGGTCGAAGCGGCGGAAGCCGGCAAATCGGTGACTGCGCTGGTCGAACTGAAAGCGCGCTTCGACGAGGAAGCCAATATCCGCTGGGCGCGCGATCTGGAACGCGCCGGCGCGCAGGTCGTCTACGGCTTCATCGAACTCAAGACCCACGCCAAATTGTCATTGGTGGTGCGGCGCGAGGGCGGGGCGCTCGCCACCTATTGCCATGTCGGCACCGGCAATTATCACCCGGTGACCGCGCGCATCTATACTGATTTATCGTTCTTCACCGCCGATCCGCTGATCGCCCGCGACGTCGCGCGCATCTTCAACTACATCACCGGCTACGCCGAGCCCGCCGAACTCGAACGCATGGCGATCTCGCCGGTCAATCTGCGGCCGCGCATTCTCGACCACATCGCGCAGGAGACGGCCAACGCCAAGGCCGGCAAGCCTTCCGGTATCTGGATGAAGATGAATTCGCTGGTCGATCCCGGCATCATCGATGCGCTCTACGATGCGTCGATGGCCGGGGTGAAGATCGACCTGGTGGTGCGCGGCATCTGCTGCCTGCGGCCGGGGGTGCTGGGCCTGTCCGACAACATTCAGGTGAAATCGATCGTCGGGCGCTTCCTCGAGCACAGCCGCATCTATTGCTTCGGCGCCGGCCACGCGATGCCGCATCCCAAAGCGGCGATTTATTTTTCGTCCGCCGACATGATGCCCCGCAACCTCGACCGCCGGGTCGAAGTGCTGTGCCCGATTCTCAATCCGACCGTGCATGAGCAGGTGCTCGGCCAGATTTTGGCGGCGAATTTCCGGGATAATCAGCAAAGCTGGAAGGTCTTGCCGGACGGCAGTTCGGCGCGCATAAAGGCCGCGCCGGGCGAGGAACCCTTCAACGCCCACAAATATTTTATGACAAATCCGAGTCTGTCGGGCCGTGGTAAATCGCTCAAAGAATCGTCGCCCCGCAGCCTCATTCGGCGCCTCGTCGAAGGCGCGTAAACGCTCGACTCAGTCGGTCAAGGGCAGGCTCGACAGCGGGCCGCCCATCGCCGTCATCGACATCGGCTCGAACTCGGTGCGCCTCGTCATCTACGAAGGCATGACACGCTCGCCGACGCCGATCTTCAACGAAAAGGTGCTCGCCGGTCTCGGCCGACAGGTGCAGACCACCGGGCTGCTCGCGCAGGACGCCATCGATGTCGCGCTGGCGGCGCTGGTGCGCTTCCGCGCGCTCTGCGACATACAGCACGTCAGCAAGATCTGGGCGATCGCCACCGCCGCCTGCCGCGACGCGCGCAACGGCCGCGCCTTCATCGCCGAGGCCGAACGCATCTGCGGCGCGACGATCGAAATACTGTCGGGCAAGCGCGAGGCGCATTTCACCGCGCTCGGCGTCGTCTCCGGCATCTACAAGCCCGACGGCATCGTCGGCGATCTCGGCGGCGGCTCGCTCGAACTGATCGATGTGCACGGCACGCGGGTGAAGCACGGCCTGACGCTGCCGCTCGGCGGGCTGGCCTTGCAGGATCTCACCGGCAAGTCGATCAAGAAAGCCGAGAAGCTGGTCGCCGATTCATTCAAGGGGCTCGACCTGCTCGGTGACGGCGAGGGCCGCACCTTCTACGCCGTCGGCGGCACCTGGCGCGCGTTGGCGCGGCTGCACATGTGGCAGACCGGCTATCCGTTCCACGTCATGCACAATTACCGGATTTCGGCGCGCGAGGCGCTCGACTTTTCGCGGCTGGTGCATCGTGTCGATACCGAGACATTGTCGAAGATCGAAGTGGTCAACGCCGCGCGGCGGCCGCTTTTGGCCTACGCGGCTCTGGTTCTGGAAAACCTTGTGCGCACGATCAAGCCGAAGGAGGTGATCATCTCCGTCCTCGGCGTGCGTGAAGGCTTGCTGTATTCGCTGCTCGACGCGCGGGAGCGGACGAGCGATCCGCTGATCGTGGCGGCGGCCGATCTCAATGTGCTGCGCTCGCGCTCGCCGCGCCACGGCGAGGAACTCACCGCCTGGACCGACCGTTTCATCGCGACTTCCGGTCTGGAGGAAAGCGCCGACGAGCGCCGCCTGCGCCACGCCGCCTGTCTCTTGGGCGACATCGGCTGGCGCGCGCATCCCGATTACCGTGGCGAGCAGGCGATGAACATCGTCGCGCACGGCGCTTTCGTCGCGGTCGACCATCCGGGGCGCGCCTATCTGGCGCTGGCGACCTATTTCCGTCACGCCGGCTTGAGCGAGGACGAACTGCCGACGCGCCTGCGCGAACTCGCCACGACGCATATCCTCGACCGCGCCCGCGTGCTGGGGGCCGCCATGCGGGTGGCCTATATCCTGACCGCAGGGCAGAGCGGCGTCCTGGGCCATATGCCGATGCAGGTGAAACGTGGCAAGTTGGTGCTGCGACTCCCTGGAGCCTATGGCAGATTGGTCAGCGACCGGCTGTTCAGCCGCCTGCGCCAACTGGCGCGGCTGGTCGGCCGGGAGCCCTTGATTGAAGCCTGATGGCAATGAGACAGCGGCGATGAAGCGACCCCAATGAAACGTCCGATTGTCGGCGTGATCGGCAATACGTTTCTGGCCGAAGGCCGATTTCCCTCCCAGCGCGTCGGCGAACGAAACCTGCGGGCGGTGGCGGACGTGACCGGCGCGTTGCCGCTGATGTTTGCCGGCTCGCCGGAGATCACCGATATCGAGGCGCTGCTGGACGCCGTGGACGGCGTGCTGCTGACCGGCGCGCGCGCCAATGTGCATCCGACCCGGTTCGGCACCGATCCGCATCCGAGCTACGAGCCCTACGACCTGGAGCGCGACGCGCTGGCGCTGATGCTGGTCGAGGCCTGCGTCGCGCGTAGCGTGCCGCTGCTCGGCATCTGCCGCGGCTTCCAGGAGATGAGCGTCGCCTTCGGCTCGACGCTGCACCCGGAAATCCGCGAGATACCGGGCCGGCAGAACCACCGCATGCCGCGGCTGGAGAGCGGCGAAATTCATCCCGACCCGACGGTGGTGTTCGGCGACCGCCACGACGTCGCGCTGGCGCCGGGCGGCACCTTTGCCACCTTGTTCGGCCGCGAGACCATCCGGGTGAATTCGCTGCACGGGCAGGGCATTCTGGAGCCGGGCGGCCGCGTCATTGTCGAAGGCATCGCCGAGGACGGCACCGTCGAGGCGATCCGCATCAAGGATGCGCCGGGCTTTGCGCTCGGCGTGCAGTGGCATGCCGAATACGACCCGCAGACCAATCCGATCAACAAGGCTCTGTTTGAGGCTTTTGGCGCGGCGATCGCGGCAAGGAAGAAAGCGGCTTGACGGAGCGGCTATGCGCCAAACTGGGGCGCGCGACCCTATGCACTGGCAAGCGCGGCGAATTGATCGACTTCTTCCGCCGTCGTCGCAAAAGACGTCACCAGCCGCACCAGAACGGAGTCAGGTTTGACGATCGCGGTCTTCGGCAGGTTGTCCGGCATGCGTTCGTAGAACGCCGCGCCTTGCGCTTTAAGGCGGTCGCACGCCGACCGGGGAATGAGCGTGAACACTTCGTTGGCCTCGACCGGCCAGACGGGCGCGAAGCCCGCGCTTGAGAGTCTGTCACTGAGCCGGTCGGCCATCGCGTTGGCATGACGCGCCAGCCGCAGCCAAAGATCGTCGGTCAGGTAAGCGTCCATCTGCGCGGCGACGAAGCGATGCTTGGAGAGCAAATGGCCGCCGCGCTTGCGGCGCCGATCCATGCCGGCGGCGCGTTCTCGATCGAAGAAGACGATGGCCTCGGCGGCCATCGCGCCGCCTTTGGTGGCGCCAAAGGACAACACATCGACGCCGGCCTTCCACGTCGCCTCATCGGGCGCCGCATTCATGCGCGCCAGCGCGTTGCCGAGCCGCGCGCCGTCCATATGCACGGCGAGGTTATGGGCGTGGGCGATGTCGGCGAGCGCACGGATTTCGTCGGGGCGATAGATCGTGCCGGCCTCGGTCGCCTGCGACAGCGACAGCACAGACGGCGCGACGTGATGCGGCGCGCCCCATTGCGGCTTTTCCAGCGCTTCTTTCAGGATCGCGGGACTGATCTTGCCGCCGTCGCCGCGCAGGCCGACGAGCTTGATGCCGTGGCCGAAGAATTCCGGTGCGCCGCATTCGTCGGTCATGATATGCGCGTCGTGGTGGCACAGCACCGCGCCCCACGGCGGCGTAAAGTGCGCAATCGCCAAGGCATTACAGGCGGTGCCGGTGGTGACGAGCAACATGGCAGCGTCTCGGTTGAACACCTCGGCGATGCGCTGCTCGGCGCGTTTGGTCCAGGCATCGTTGCCGTAGCCGAGCGTGAAGCCTTCGTTGACGCGCGAGAGCGCCGCCATGATCTCCGGAGCGACGCCCGCGGTGTTGTCGCTGGCGAAGTTCATCAGGCCTTGTCCACCGTCACCACGCGGCCTTTGTCGACCGCGAGCGCCAGCCGGCCGTGCTTGAGGGCGATGGCCTTTTCGCCGAACAGTTCGCGCCGCCAGCCTTTCATCGCCGGCACGTCGGCGTCGTCATCGGCGGCGATGCGGTCGAGCTCGTCGACGGTGGCGATGACCTTGGCGGCGACGCCGTGACTCTCGGCGGTCATGCGCAGCAGCACCTTGAGGAGTTCGACGGTGGCCGCGCCGTTCGTCGCCGGACGGAACCGCTCGAAGCGCGGCAGCGTCTTCGGATCGCGGTCGACGCCGCGCTGCACCGCCTCGACGATGGCGTCGCCCCAGCGCGAGCGCTCGAAGCCTTTCGGCAGCGAGCGCAGATGGCCGAGCTTTTCGATTGTCGTCGGCGCCTGGGTGGCGATGTCGCCGAGCACGTCGTCCTTGAGGACGCGCGAGCGCGGCACGTCGCGCGTCTGCGCCTCGCGCTCGCGCCAGGCGGCGATCTCCATCAGGACGCTGAGTTCCTTCGGCTTGCGCACGCGGGTCTTGAGCCGTTCCCAGGCATTGGCGGGATCGGCGCGGTAGGTTTCCGGCGAGGTGAGGATGCTCATCTCGGCCTCGACCCAGTTGGTGCGGCCGCGCTTCTTGAGATCGGCGGCGAGCTTGGTGTAGACGGAGCGTAGATGCGTCACGTCGGACAGAGCGTAAGTGATCTGCGCGTCGGTAAGCGGACGGCGGGTCCAGTCGGTGAAGCGGTTCGACTTGTCGAGCACGTCGCCGGTGATGCGCTGCACCAGTTGGTCGTAGGAGATCGAGTCGCCATAGCCAAGCACCATGGCGGCGACCTGCGAGTCGAAGATCGGATGCGGGATCGTCTTCGCCATGTTCCAGACGATTTCGATGTCCTGGCGCGCGGCGTGAAAGACCTTGATGACTTTCTCGTCGGCCAGCAGGGCGAAGAACGGGGCAAGGTCGATGCCGGGCGCCAGCGCGTCGATCACCGCGGCCTCGTCCGCCGACGCGATTTGCGCCACGCACAGCAGCGGGTAATAAGTGGTCTCGCGCAGGAACTCGGTATCGACCGTGATGAACGGATGCGCCGCCATGCGGGCGCAGATGGCGGCGAGATCGTCTGTGGTGGTGATGAGTGACATTACGGCGGAACCTAACCCAATCCTGAGCGATGATGGCAAATGTTTTGGCGAAATGTTTCGCTAGCGTTTCTTGGTGCCGCGCACCGGCGGCATATGGATGAATTCCCAAGGCGACGGCATCGCCTGCACCGGCACCTCGATCAAGGTCGGCTCGCGCGCGGCGAAGGAGGCGCGCAAAGCGGTGCGCAACTCGTCAGGGTTATGCGCGCGGCGGCCGGTGGCGCCGAAGCTCTCGGCAAATTTGACGAAATCGGGATTGGCCAGATCGCAGGCGATCAGCCGGTTGCCGAACTGCTCTTCCTGGATGCGCCGGACATTGCCGAAAGCGCCGTCGACGAAGACCACCGCCACCAACGGAATGCGGTGGCGCATCGCGGTGGCAAGTTCGTTTGACGTGTACATGAAGCCGCCATCGCCATTGATCGAGACGACCGGCACGTCGGGCCGCGCATGCTGCGCGCCGAGCGCGGTGGCATAGCCCCAGCCGAGATTGTCCTGAAAGCCGGGCGAGAGAAACGTGCGCGGTTTGTAGACCGGCAGTGCGAGACGCGCGGCGAAGCCGATCTGCGTCACTTCGTCGACATAGATACCGTCGTCCGGCAATTCGGCGCGGATCGCGTCGAGGAACGCGAGTTGGGTGCTGAGCTTGGCGAGCCGTGCGCGCATCTTCGCCTGACGCTCGACCATCTCGTCGTGGCGCGAGGCGCGGCGTTCATTGGTGCGGCCCAATTGATCGATCAGATGCATCAGGATCGGCGCGGCGTCACCGATCAGCGCCACCGCCGGTTTGTGCAAGCGCGCCGGCTCGTCTTTGTCGGCATCGACACGAACGATCTTGATGTCCTTGTCCATGCCCCATTGCGTCATCGGGTTGAGCAGCCGCGTACCGACCGCCAGCACCGCGTCGGCTTCGCCCCACAGGTCGCGGCCGATCGGGAGATTGACGCTGAACGGATTGCGGTCATCCAACACACCGCGGCCACGCCGGTACGACAGAACCGGGGCTTGCAGCATCTCCGACAGCAGCGTCACTTCGGGCGAAGCGTCGAGTGTGCCACCGCCGACGACGATCAGCACACGCTTGGCCTTGCCCAGAAGCTTCGCCGCCTTGCGCAGCGCATCGTGGTCGAACGTCGGCGGCCGCGCCGGGGCGGGCGGCGCAACGGCTGAGACCGGGCCGCGCTTGCCCCAGACATCGATGGCGCATTCGAGCGCGGCCGGTCCCGGGCGGCCCTGGTGCATCGACCGGATCGCCTTGGCGACCTTGACCGGCGCCTCGGCCGGCGTGTCGATAATGTCCGCATGATCGACCAGCCGGGCGACGATGCCGGCCTGGTCCCTGATTTCGTGCAGGTGACCCTGATCGTGGCCGATTGCCGCGGCCGGGATCTGGCCGATCAAAGCCAGCACCGGGGCGTTCATGCCATAGGCGGTGAGCAACGCGGCGCCTGAGTTCAGAAGCCCGGGGCCGGGCACCACCGAATAGGTCTGCGGTTTGCCGGTCGCCAGTGCGGCGCCCAGCGCCATATAGGCGGCGCCCTGTTCGTGGCGGGCGTGGACAACGCGCAAAGCCTCGCCGGCGCGGGCAAAGGCATCAAACAAGTGGTCGTTA
This sequence comes from Pseudolabrys sp., assembly GCA_030651965.1. GTDB lineage: Bacteria > Pseudomonadota > Alphaproteobacteria > Rhizobiales > Xanthobacteraceae > Pseudolabrys. The sequence continues at coordinate 13,379 of JAUSBQ010000410.1, forward strand.
TGGACGCCGGGCAGCGCATAGACGGTGCTTATCCCATGCGCCAGCAGGGTCGCGACCGTGGCTTCGCCGGTGGACATGTCGGCCAAAGTCGCCTTGGCCGGTTTGGCGGATTTGGCCGTTTTACGGCCCTTTTCCGTAGGTTTCCTAGACATCGACGCTCCAGTACTCCAGACGCTTTCAGTGTGCAGGCGCGCCTTGAGTCTGTCGAGCCGTCAGCGATGGGGCGGGACCGACTGAAAAAGGCCGCTTGCTTGACAAAGCCCACCCCCCATGCGTTTTCCTCCGCACTCCATCCAGCCCTGAATCGCTCGCTTAAACCTTTGCCGGAACGCCAATAAATGACCATGCATCGCTATCGTTCACACACCTGCGGCGCGTTGCGCGAAAGCGACATCGGCAACGAGGTGCGGCTGTCCGGTTGGTGCCACCGTATCCGCGACCATGGCGGCGTGCTGTTCATCGATCTGCGCGACCATTACGGCCTGACGCAGGTGGTGGCCGACCCCGACAGCCCGGCTTTCAAGCTCGCCGAGACCCTGCGCGCGGAATGGGTGGTGCGGATCGACGGCAAGCTGCGCCAGCGTCCGGCTGGCACCGAGAACCCGGACCTGCCGACCGGGCAGGTCGAGGTCTATATCACCGCGATCGAAGTCCTCGGCGCCGCCGCCGAACTGCCGATGCCGGTGTTCGGCGAACAGGAATATCCGGAAGACATCCGCCT
>JAUSBQ010000415.1 GCA_030651965.1 Pseudolabrys sp.
CGCGCTTGTCCTTGAGCACATAAGGACATTCGATGCGCTTGAGCGCGGCCTTGGCTTCCTCATTGCCGAGCGCGGCGGCCTTGGTGAAGTGTTCCTTGGCGCGCGCGGTGTCTTCCGGGCCGCCGACACCGCGCTGCGCAAATGAGCCGGCCCAGGCCAAAGCCTCGGGATGATTTTGCGCCGCGGCTTTTTCGAACAAGACGCGCGCGCCGGCCTCGTCCTTCCGTCCGCCTTCGCCGTCGGCCAGCATCAAGCCGAGCTGGAATTGCGCTTCGGCGACATTGGCCTCGGCGGCCTTGGCGAGTTGCGCGCGGGCGTGCACCGGATTTGCCGGCGCGCCGCCGCCGCCGCTGATCGCGGCTAGATTAGTGACGCCGCGCGGATTGCCGGCCTGCGCCGCGCGCTCGAACAGTTTACGCGCTGCGTCGGTATCCTTGGCGACGCCGTTGCCGGTGCCGAGATGGACGCCGAGTTCGACCATCGCCGAGGTCGAGCCTTTGTCGGCGGCCTTGCGATAGGCGGCGAGCGCTTCCGCGGTCTGCTTGTTGGCGGCGTAAGCGCGGCCGAGTTGATACATCGCGCGGCGCGACGCGCCCGACGCTGTCTTGCAGAACTTGATCGCGGTGGCGATGTCGGATTTGGCGATCACCGCCGCGCCTTGGACGTCGGCCGGCTTGTCGGGATCGGCCGGGTCGGCGGCAATGCGATCGCACAGAACGAGATCGGCCGACTGCGCCTGCGCGGCGGCGGAGACAAAGAGCAGGGCGAAGCCCGCCACACACACAACTGCGACTGAACGTTTCATGCCGCGATCCTAAGGCCTCAGGCCACGGACCGGCAAGCGAGATTTCGCAGCCTTATCCATCCACAAGGAGAACCCAATGGATATCGATACGCACAATGAACTCGAGACCAAGTCTTACGAGACCAAGTCGGGCATTCCGCTCGACGCCGTGGTGACGCATGCCGAGATGATGCGCGCCTTCGAGGCCTTCAAGGAGACCAATGACCAACGCCTGGCGCTGGAGCAGAAGCGCGCCGGCGATATCGTCGTCGACGACAAGCTCGCCCGTCTCAACGCGGCGATGGACGCGCAGGTGCGCCGCCTCGACGAGATCACGCTGAAGTCGGCGCGTCCGGCGCTCGGCGGGGAACTCAGGCTCCAGCGCAGCGCCGCCGGCCTCGAGCACAAGCAGGCGTTCGATGCTTATGTACGTTCCGGCGAAAGCTCAGGGCTTCGCGCGCTGGAAATGAAGGCGATGTCGATCGGCTCCAATGCCGATGGCGGCTATCTGGTGCCGCCGGAAGTCGAAACGCAGATCGGCAAGCGGCTCACCGCGATCTCGCCGATCCGTTCGATCGCAGGCGTGCGCACGATCAGCGGCAATGTCTACAAGAAGCCGTTCATGATCGCCGGGCCCGCCGTCGGCTGGGTCGGCGAGACCGACGCGCGCACGCAGACGGCGTCGCCGACGCTCGACGAACTGTCATTCCCGGCGATGGAGCTCTACGCCATGCCGGCGGCGACGGCTTCCTTGCTGGAAGATTCGGCGGTCAACATCGACGAATGGCTCGGCCAGGAAGTCGAGCAGGTGTTCGCAGCGCAAGAGGGCACCGCCTTCGTCACCGGCGATGGCTCGAACAAGCCGAAGGGCTTCCTCAATTATACGGCGGTGGCGAACGCCTCGTGGAGCTGGGGCAACATGGGCTATATCGCCTCGGGTGCGGCCGGCGCCTTTCCGGCGTCGCATCCGTCCGACGTGCTGGTCGATCTGATCTATGCGGTGAAGGCCGGCTATCGGCAGAACGCCGTGTTCGTGATGAACCGCAAGGTGCTCGGCCTTGGCTCGACCGATGCGCTGTCCGGCGACGTGGCGCAATGGGCGATGATTGTGCTCACCGCCTATTTCGGCGGGCGCAGCCTGGAGAAGGTGGCAAGGATTCTCGGGAGGACGTAGTCAACGTCAAAGTTTCCTCGGGACGCTATCCCAGGTTGTGTTGGAGGTGTAGCTTTTATTCGAAAACAAAAGTATTTAATAAAGCTCATAATTGTTACAATCCAATTGACAACTACAGGTAGTATTCAATAAAAGCGGGCGGACGCGGAATTTCGTTTGGGGGCGCAATGGGCAACGAGGCCGTTCTTCAACTTTGGGCCCTGTTTTTAATATTGGTCGCGGCCTTTGTTGCTGCCAAAGCCGTCGCGAAATGGATTCGCCGCCGGGATATCTCGCACGCTCGAATCTCTGAAGCGACAATTGCGCGCGATTTGATTCCGAAGCTCAGCAAAGTTGCCAACCACGGTTCAACTTATTTCATTACCGGTGGCGACGGTTACGCGCTTTTGAAATACGGGATTTATCCTTGGCGACGATTTCTCAAGAAAGTTATTCGCGAGGGTGCGAATATCAAATATCTCCTAACAAACGTTAGGGATGGCGACGATGTCAAATTGGCGCTACTCAAAGAAAAGATAGAGAAAGTCGGCCCCGGAAAGATTGATTTCTGTT
>JAUSBQ010000418.1 GCA_030651965.1 Pseudolabrys sp.
ACCACCCGACAGCGTCTCTGTTAGTCCAGCCGCCGAGATCGTCGAGCGCCTGCGGCGTGTCCCAATGATAAAGACACAGCCACGGTTCGATGCCTGCTGCCAAGATCGCATCGATCAGCCTGTCGTAGAATGCCAGCCCAGGCTCATTCGGCGTCCCGCGCCCATTTGGCAGGAGCCGCGGCCAGGCCACTGAAAAGCGGTAGGCTTGAATGCCGAGCTGCTGCATCAGCCCGATATCTTCAGGATAGCGGTGATAATGGTCGCAGGCGACGTCGCCGGTGTCCTTGTTGGCGATCCGGCCCTTCAGCCCATAGGTGTCCCAGACACTGAGGCCGCGGCCGTCTTCGCGCGTCGCGCCTTCGATCTGGAAGGCCGACGTCGATACGCCCCAAATAAAATCTCGCCGCAACGCGGCAATTGACGGAAGCTGCGCCGCGTCCGCAGCGCTCGGCCCGGCAGAATTTCCCGCTCCATCGCTTGGATTCATGGTCGTCCTTGCTGGCCGTTTTCTTGGGCAGTTCAAAGTATCTCTTCAGAGCCGCATTTTTATTGAGACAAGTCAATGAATTGCGCCGAATTACCGGCACTGTAACTCAACCTTGACCGAAGGGAACACCCGATGAGCGACAAGACCAAGATCGTCTTCATCGGTGCAACCAGCATGTCGTTCGGATTAAGCATGTTGCGCGATGTCTTCAGCAGCGACGAACTGCGCGGCAGCACGCTCACATTGGTCGGGCGCAACCCTGACACCCTCGGCAAAATGACGGCGCTGGCCCGGCTCCTCAATGAGCGGAATGGCGCGGGTCTCGTCATCGAGCAGACCTGCGACCGCCGCGCCGCCTTCGACGGCGCCGGCTTTGTCGTCAATGCCGCGGTGATCGAGCGCAATCGGCTATGGCAGATGGATTTTGACGTGCCGCGCAAATACGGCATTCGTCATACGCTCGGCGAGAATGGCGGTCCGGGCGGGCTGTTTTTCACGTTGCGCACCCTGCCCCTTATCTTCGAGTTTATCCGCGACATGGAGGAGCTCTGTCCGCGGGCGCTGTTCATCAATTTTTCGAATCCCGAAAGCCGCATCGTCATGGCGCTCGGTCGCTACAGCAAGATACGCAGCATCGGTCTGTGCCACGGTATTTACGGCAGTCGCGATCATGTGGCTAACATCATGGGGCTGCCGGGCGAACAGGTGAATGTATGGGGCGCCGGGCTCAATCACTTTCAGTGCCTGCTGCATGTTCGTCACAGCCAGACCGGTGAAGACCTCTATCCGCGACTGCGCGCCGCGGAGAAAAGCTACGACCCCAATTTCTCCCCATTCACACGACAGCTGTTCCGCGCATTCGGCTACTGGTTGACCTGCGGCGACGGACACCTCGGCGAGTACTTCTCCTACGGATGGGAAGCCGGGGAAGACGGTTACGACTTCGCCGGCGATGCGCGCTGGCGCACCGAATTCGCCAAGATATTGGACGACGCCCTTTCCGGCATCGCCCCAATTCCGAACTATTGGCTCGAGCCTTCGGGCGAGCGTGGCGCCGCGGTCATCGCCGCGGCCATACACAACCAGAAGCGCTTTCTCGAATCCGGCATCGTGTACAACCAAGGCACCATTCCCAATCTGCCGGCCGAACTGGCGGTGGAAGTGCCGGTGATGGTCGATGCCGCCGGCGTTCACCCGATTTCGCTTGGGGCGCTGCCCGATCCGGTCGCTAAATTGATGACGATGCAAGCCAACGTCCAGCAGTTGGCCGTGGAGGCCGCTATGCGTGGTTCCAAGGAACTGGCTTTGCAGGCGCTGCTGATAGATCCGGTGGTGAACTCCGCATCGGCCGCGGTCAAATTGCTCGACGAATTGTGGGAAGCAAACCGCCCCTATATTCGCGCCTGCGTCTGAGGTTCGCTTTCGGCGTCGCTGACCACTTGCATGGTCCGCAAGATGCTCGATGGATTGACGCTGATCGAGTCGATCTTGAGCCGTTCCCCGGGCTGCGCGGCGGTGAGCAGGGATGCCGGCACCGGCATGTCCACTATGCATCAAAGGAAGCCGCAACTGGCCGGCAATGGCTCCGTTGTGCTATTCGACACCGCCATGACGATTTCCGCCGCCGTCGCCACGCTGCTCGATCAGTTTCACGCCAAGCGGCCGGTGCGGGCGTGGTCGCTCATCATCACGCTTTACGGCGATGCCATTGTGCCGCGCGGCGGCAGCCTGTGGCTCGGCTCGCTCAGCGAGATCATGGCGCTGTTCCGGGTCGATGCCGGACATGTGCGCACCGCGATGTCGCGGCTGACAGCCGACGGCTGGCTCAAGCGCGTCAAAGTGGGCCGCAACAGCTACTACCGGCTGACGCGACGCGAGGAAGGCAGCTTCACCGCGGCAACCCAGCGCATCTATTTCGCCGGCGAGCCGGCATTCGATGGCCGGTTGCGTCTGGCTTTGCTCGGCCCCGGCGCGGCCGCGACGGCCCGGCCGGCTTTGGAGCACGCCGGTTTCGCCGCGCTGACCGCCAATGCCTATGTTGCCTTCGGCGAGCCGCGCGCAAAACTGCCGGACATCGACGGGCTTTTCCTGCTGCGCGCGGATGCCGACGAAGAGGCGCATGCGCTTGCCGCGGCGGCGTGGAAACTCGGGCCGATCGCGCTGGCCTACCGTGATTTCATCGACCGCTTCACGCCGCTCGACACGGCGCTCGCCAGGCGCAGCCGCGTCGAAGGCGACGACGCGCTGGTGGCGCGCATCCTGCTGATTCATGAATTCCGCCGCGTCGTGCTCCGCGACCCCGGCCTGCCGGCCGCTCTGCTGCCGGCGGACTGGCCGGGCGCGGCGGCGCGGCAACTGGCGGGCCGGCTCTATCGCAGGCTGCTGGACGACTCCGAAGCTTACCTCGACGTCAATGCGCTGGACCAGGAAGGCCCGCTATCGGCCATCGACGGCAATCTGCGCGATCGTTTTGTCTCGAAATAGCGCGTTTTTGCACGATCCTGGCGCCGCACTCCCTGTTTCATGTTACGAAAATACTTGACCACTATATTTCCTGTAACATATAATTGGTCCAAATAAAAACCGCGGCTCAACGTCGGCAACGAGGAAACGTCCGAGGAATCGTCGATGTACACGCAAGCCCTCAATACGCAGGACCAGGCTCCCTCGGCTGCGAGCGATCCGCTGGCCGACGCGCGTTTTCAGGCGCGCGTCGATGCCGAGGAAAGGATCGAGCCGAACGACGCGATGCCGGAGGCTTACCGGCGCACGCTGACGCGCCAGATCGCCCAGCACGCGCATTCGGAAATCGTCGGCATGCTGCCGGAAGGCAACTGGATCACGCGCGCGCCGTCCTTGAAGCGGAAGGCCGCGTTGCTCGCCAAGGTGCAGGACGAAGGCGGCCACGGCGCCTATCTCTACGCCGCCGCCGAGACGCTCGGCACCTCGCGCGAGCAAATGGAAGAGCAACTGCTTTCCGGTGCCGCCAAGTATTCCTCGATCTTCAATTATCCGACATTGACCTGGGCCGACATCGGCATCATCGGCTGGCTGGTCGACGGCGCCGCGATCATGAACCAGATTCCGCTGTGCCGTTGCAGCTACGGACCCTATGCGCGCGCCATGGTGCGCGTCTGCAAGGAAGAAAGTTTCCATCAACGCCAGGGCTACGAGATCATGATCGCGCTGGCGCGCGGCACGCCGGCGCAGAAGCAGATGGCGCAGGAAGCGCTCGACCGTTGGTGGTGGCCGGTGCTGATGATGTTCGGGCCGCCCGACAAGGACAGCCAGCACACCGAAAGCGCGATGCGCTGGAAGATCAAGCGGTTCACCAATGACGAGCTGCGGCAGAAATTCGTCGATGCCACCGTGCCGCAAGGCCATTTCCTCGGGCTGACGTTCCCCGACCCGGCGCTGACGTTCGACGCGGCGACACAGCACTGGAACTATGGCGAGATCGACTGGGCCGAGTTCAAGCGCGTCGTCGCCGGCGACGGCCCGTGCAATCGCCAGCGCATGAAGCAGATGCGCGCCAAGCACGCCGACAATGCCTGGGTGCGCGAAGCGGCGACCGCTTTTGCGCGCAAGCGCCGGCAGCGCGCCGAAGCCATGCCGATCGCGGCCGAATAGATTTTTCCGAAAAGGAACACGTCATGAGCGACCAGAACTGGCCTCTGTGGGAAGTCTTCATTCGCACCCGCAACGGACTGTCGCATCGCCACGTCGGCAGCGTCCACGCGGTCGACGCCACCATGGCGCTGCACGCCGCGCGCGACACCTATACGCGGCGCGGCGAAGGCCTGTCGGTGTGGGTGGTGCCGTCGGCGTCGATCACCGCCTCCGACCCGGCCGACAAGGACATGATGTTCGAGCCGACGGCGTCGAAAATCTACCGCCATCCGACCTTCTACGAAATTCCGGACGAAGTCGGGCATATGTAATTCTTCTCCCTCGCCCCGCGAAGCGGGGAGAGGGTCGGGGTGAGGGGCTCTTTCGCCGCGTGAGAGCCTCGAAAGCAAACTAAGGCCCCCCTCACCCGGATCGCCAAAGCTTCCGCTTTGACGATCCGACCTCTCCCCGCAAGCGGGGAGAGGTGAAGCAAACGAGATCGTGACCATGACCGATACCCCGCTCTTTCAATACACGCTGCGGCTCGCCGACACCGCGTTGGTGCTCGGCCATCGGCTGTCCGAATGGGTCGGTCATTCGCCGGTGATCGAGGAAGACCTCGCCTTCGGCAATATGGGGCTCGACCTGATCGGCCAGGCGCGCTCGCTCTACAGTCATGCCGGCGAAATCGAAGGCAAGGGCCGCGACGAGGATGCGCTGGCCTATCTGCGCGACGCGCCCGACTATCGCAACATTCTCCTGGTCGAGCAGCCCAATGGCAACTTCGCCGCGACCATGGTGCGCCAGTTCCTCTACGCCGCTTTCGCCCATCCTTACTTCGAGGCGCTGGCGCACTCCAAGGATAAAACTCTCGCCGCCATCGCCGCCAAGGCGGTGAAGGAAATGGCCTATCATCTGCGTCATAGCGCGGAATGGACCATCCGGCTCGGCGACGGCACCGACGAGAGCCACCGGCGCGCGCAGGATGCGCTCGATGAATTGTGGCCCTACACTGCCGAAATGTTCGAGACCGATCAGGTCGAACGCGCGCTGATCGAGGCCGGCGTGGCCGTCGATCCGTCCGCCGTGCGCGCGACCTGGGACAAGACCCTCGACCACGTCCTGAGCGAAGCGACGCTGGTGCGTCCGCGCGATGGCTACATGCAGAGCGGCGGCCGCATCGGCCGTCACAGCGAGCATCTCGGCCATATCCTCTCCGAACTGCAATTCGTCCAGCGCGCCTATCCGGGCGCCAGCTGGTGAACGGGGCCGCCACCATCGCGACCGATCCGGCGCTGCGCGAGCGCGCCTGGGCCGCGGCGGCGAGCGTCTGCGACCCGGAAATCCCGGTGCTCAGCATCGCCGATCTCGGCGTGCTGCGCGACGTCAGGATAGAAAACGGCGTCGTCGAGGCCGTCATCACGCCGACTTATTCCGGCTGTCCGGCGATGAACATGATCGCGCTCGAAATCGAAGTCGCTCTAGAGAATGCCGGTTTCGCCAGGCCCAAGGTCACCACCGTGCTGTCACCGGCCTGGACCACCGACTGGATGACCGAAGCCGGCAAGACGAAATTGCGCGAGTACGGCATCGCGCCGCCGGCGGCGAAGGCCGGACGCCGCGCCTTGTTCGGCGAGGAACAGGTTGCCTGCCCGCATTGCGGCTCGACTGAGACGGCGCGCATCTCCGAATTCGGCTCGACCGCCTGCAAGGCGCTGTGGCGCTGCAAGGCCTGCGCCGAGCCGTTCGACTATTTCAAATGCATCTGAGGACGCCATGGCTGTCGAATTCCACCGGTTGAAGATTGCCGACGTGCGGCGCGAGACGCCGGAGGCGGTGTCGATTGCGTTCGCGGTGCCGCGCGAGCTGGCGGAGGCCTATCGCTTCACACCGGGCCAGCACGTCACGATGCGCACGAAGATCGACGGCGCTGAGGTGCGGCGGTCCTATTCGATCTGCGTTTCGCCGGATGACGGCGAACTGCGCGTCGCGGTGAAGAAGGTCGACGGCGGCACGTTCTCGACGCTGGCCAATAGTTCGATCAAGGTGGGCGACGAGATCGACGTGATGACGCCGCAGGGCCGTTTTGGCGTCGCGCTCGATCCTGACGCCGCGCGCACTTATGTGGCGATTGCCGCCGGCTCCGGCATTACGCCCTTGATGTCGATGGTGCGCACCATCCTGACGCACGAGAAGAAGAGCCGCGTCGTCCTGATCTACGGCAACAGGACGACACAGAGCATCATCTTCCGCGAGGCGCTCGAGGACCTGAAGGACCGGTTCTTGTCCCGATTGACGATACATCACGTCCTGTCGCGCGAACCGCAGGAAATCGCCCTGCTCGACGGCCGTATCGACGCGGACAAGATAACGGCGCTGCTGCGGACATTGCCGAGCGGCGCCATCATCGACCACGCCTTCCTGTGCGGACCCGGCGGATTGGTCGAAGGCGGCCGGACGGCGCTCGCCCAATATGGCGTCGCGCCTGAACGTATTCATGTCGAGTATTTCTCGACCGACGGCGTTCCAATCGTGACCCGCGCGGCGGAAGCCGCCGAGGCCGACGCCCGCGAGGCCACCGCCGACATCACGCTCAATGGCGCCCGCCACTCCGTCCCGGTGCGCGCCGGCGAGACGATTGTCGAGGCCGGCCTGCGCGCCGGTCTGGAAATGCCCTATTCATGTCGGGGGGGCATGTGTTGCACCTGCCGCGCCAAGGTCACCGCCGGCTCCGTCCACATGGACCTCAATTATTCGCTGGAGCCGTGGGAAATCGCGGCGGGATTCGTGCTGACCTGCCAAGCGCATCCGGTCACACCCACCGTCACGCTCGACTACGATCAAGTGTAATCTTTCTTATCCCTCCCCCGCTTGCG
>JAUSBQ010000431.1 GCA_030651965.1 Pseudolabrys sp.
ATGGCTCGGGCGCTGCAGACGGCTCGCAAAGGATTGGGAAAATCTCAATCGAAAGGCGCTCGCGTTTCTGCGTCTCGCCTCCATCAGGCTCATGTTGAGAAAGCTATGCAATCCCGTATGATCTCTTCGGACAGACTCTTACTTCTTCAACGGTATATTTGATGCGCAATGCATGATCGAAATGGCCGGATTTCCAGTCCTCGTTCCCGCGTAAGCGAGAAACGATTATTATCATGGACGTCTGAAAGCTAGATTCTTGGTCCCCGCTTTCGCGGGGACGAACGGAGTGTGGACAATGCGCGTACCGGCGTGGCGGCAATCTCTGTTTCTGGTAGCGGCCTTTCTGACGTTCGGACTGGCATCAGCCCGCGCGCAGGAGATGCCGATCTTCGACGCGCATATGCACTACAATCAGGAGCCCAATCCCTATTATTCGCTCGACAAGGTGATCGAGACGTTCCGCCGCAACAACGTGACCGGCGTCCTCGCCACCAGCCGTCCGAACAAGGGCACGCATCAACTGGTGGAGGCCAAGCCGCCCGGTCTTTGGGTGGTGCCGTTCATCCGGCCGTATCGCATCCGCGCTGATATCCAGACCTGGTTCGGCGATCCGGCGAGCTTCGAGCTGATCGAGGAAGAATACAAACGCGGCTATTATCGCGGCATCGGCGAATTCCATCTGTCCGGGAAATCGGCGGCGAATGAGTGGGTCAAGAAGGCGGTCGATTTCGCCGTCGCCAAGGACCTCTATCTGCATTGCCATTGCGACGACGAAGCGCTGCTGATCCTCTACCGGCACAATGCGCGCGCCAGGATCATCTGGGCGCATACCGGATTCTCGACGCCGCCGGCGCGCGTCGCGGAGTTCCTCGAGAAGTATCCGGCGCTGTGGCCGGAATTGTCCTATCGCAGCGGCATCACGCAGAGCAGCGGCGCGATTTCGCCCGAATGGCGCGATCTGTTCGCCCGCCATTCCGACCGCTTTCTGCTCGGCTCCGACACCTGGATCAACGAGCGCTGGGCGTCCTATGACCAGATCATGAGCGACTATCGCTCATGGCTCAAACAATTGCCGAAGGCGCAGGCCGAGCGCATTGCGCACGGCAACGCCGCGCGGTTGTTTGGGCTGCGCAAGGCTGAGTAGACCTAGCGTCTGGCGGCGGCGTTTTTTCCGCGCGCCGCGGTGGCGACGTCTTTCAAATCGTTGCGGTCGTCCTCGTCGATGATGCCGCGGCCGCCGGCGTTGACCACGAGCCGCAAGTGTTTCTCCAATGCCGGCCGCTGCAGGTCGTTTGCAAGCCCCAGCAATTGCCCGATATTGCGCGCCATCGGGATCAGCACGGCGGGCATGCCGCCCGACATTTGCCGGATCTGATTGAACGCCGCATCGGTAATGCCCTCGAAGGTGGATAACGGAACGACCAATCGCGTGATGCCGTCGTCGTCCTGCCAGACGCTGCGGGCGACGCCGCGGGACATCACAAGGCACAGCGATAATGTGAGGCGGTCGAGCGCCGCGATCGCGGTGTAGGGGTCGTTGATGCCGGGCGACAGCGCGCGCAGCGCGATCTCGACCAGTTGGTGAATCGAGTATTCGATGTCCTGCACCGCGGTTCGTTCACCGCCGATCAGCACCGCCGATTGAATCGCGTCCGTCAGCAGGCCCTGCGCGGCGGCCTGCGGCCAGACCCGTCCCACGATGCTGCCGGGAATGGCGTGCTGGCCGGCGCGGATATCGAGTTTGACCAGCGCCTTGGTTTGCGTGGCCGCTTCGACGATGGCGCCGACGTCGATCGCCTGAATGTAGCCGCCGACGGTGAGTGGCACGGGTGCGCCTTCGTTATCGATTTCGGGCGGGCGTTCGGCTTGGTCGACGTCTTTTTCCGGCAACAGACGCCTGATGTCGTTATCCAGCTGCTCGCCGACGCGCTCGATCACATTGTCGGCGATAATCGACTGCGCCAGATGATGCACGAACAACAATAGCGTGGTGACGCTGACCAGCACCAAGGCGGCGCCAACCGTGACCGCGAGATTGGCGACCGTATCGCCGTCGCCGTAGCTGCTGCGCAGCACCAGCAGCAGATAAACCACGGTGGAGACGAACAGGCCGAGCGAGGCTTGCGTCCGCCAGTCGCCCATGAAATTGCGGATCAGGCGCGGCCCCAGTTGCTGCGCGGCCAGCGTCAGCACCACCATGGTGATCGAAATGGCGAGCGTCGCCATGGTGATCATGGCCGTAACGAGGTTGGAGAGAAATTGCGGCGCCTGGCGGGCGGTCCCGCTGTAGAGAAACCAGACCGGATCGTCGCCGATGTCGATCTTGGCATTCAGTGCATAATAGGCGAGCGCGCAGGCTCCCAACATCATCGTGAGTGGCAGCGCCCACAGGCTCGATCGCACACTTTCCCATAGGGTGAGCAGACGGGGAATCATGCAAAGCGGCTCCCGGAGTTAACGGCCCGGCGGTGTGGCGAAATGAGCGCCCGGTCCCCATAGGGAACCCGCCGGAACCGTTAGTGTTCCGGCAGTGGAATGAACTCGATCTCGTCGCCGGGCACCTTGCCGAAGTGGCCGGCTTTCCATTCTGCTTTGGCCTGCTCGATGCGCTCCTTGCGCGACGAGACGAAATTCCACCAGATATGGCGCGGACCATCCATCGGCGCGCCGCCGACGATGACGAAATGCGCATCGGTGGCGGCGGTGACGGTGATGCGGTCGCCGGGCTTGAACAC
>JAUSBQ010000436.1 GCA_030651965.1 Pseudolabrys sp.
CGGCGCTCCTCAGGATGAGGCCGGGAGAAATCTACTCCACCCCCTCGACAATCCTCAGGTCGCGCACCGCGCCGTCGCCGAGCGCCTTGAGCGCTTCCTGGTAGGCGGGCGAGTCATGCGCGGCGATCGCCTGCGCGACGCTGTCGAATACGACGACGGCGGCGCGCTCCTTGAGGCCCGCCTCGTAGGCTGCGGCCGGGATGCCGCGGGCGAGAATCTTGGCGCCGTGCGCGGCGAGCGCGGGAGCGCCGAGCTTGGCGTAGGCGGCGACTTTGTCGGGGTCGCTGATCTCGCGATAGACACTGATCCAGTAGGCTTTGGGCATGGCGGCTCCGGCGATGGGGTGTTGAACGTCAGATAAGGCGCGGAAGTGTAGCGGCGGGCGCGTGGGTTTCACAGGCGGCCTGCGCTTTCTCCCGGCCGCAACCTGTGATAGTGGGAACCCATGCCAACGATTGCATGGTTCTACGGCATCGCGATCCGCATGTACGTGAAGGATCACCCGCCGCCGCATTTCCATGCGGTTTACGGGGAGTTTGAAGCATTCGTCGCCATCGAAACCGGTGAGGTCATCGACGGGGTGCTGCCGAAGGCGGCCGCGCGCCTCGTCAAAGAATGGACACTGGCGCGGCAAACGCAATTGCGCCAAAATTGGCATCGTGCCTCCACAGGCGAGCAACCTGAAAAGATCGCAGGTCTCGATGTTGACTAAGGTGACAAAGCTCGAGCGGCTCGGCGGCTACCGCCTGCGGTTGCGATTCAACGATGGCAGCGAGGGCGTGCACGATTTTGCCGCCCTGGCGAAAGAGCCCGGCTCGATGCTCGTTCCCTTGCGGGACCCGGTCTATTTCGCGCGCGTGTTTCTCGAATTCGGCGCGCTCACATGGCCGAACGGCTTCGACGTTGCGCCGGAATGGCTGCGCCGTGAAATGGAAGCCGCCGGCGAATTAACGCAGGTGGCGGCGGAGTGATGCCCAAACGGAAATTGTAGGCGGGTTGGCCGACTTGCCCGCCGAAGCGTTAGCGAAGGCGGGAGGCGTAACCCGCCATGACTTCATGAGCGGCGGATTACGCTGCGCTAATTCGCCCTACGGGCTAAGGGAGCTATAGGCCGTGCGAAAGTTTCAAGGCATCACTCGTCTTAATACGCCCGTTTCTAAAGGTGTCGTCGCAACCCGCTTTCCGAATCCTCGCGAAACAAACGACATGTCGGCGTCGCTGAACCCATAAACATAAGAGATCGCTTGCTCAACGACCTTTGTGTTAGCATTTCGTATTATTTCTTTGGCCGAAAGTGCCCTTAATTTGCGATAGCCTTCGTCATCGTGGAAGGCAATAAAGAGTTGCGTAGGAGAAATTGGCATTCCGATGTGTCCGCCGGGAATGCCTATGCCATTTGTCATAATGATTGGTCGATCAGATGTCAGAAGCCGATGCGTTGAATTATGAAAGTCGATGATCTTCCAGCTCATGCGGCAAATATGCTGAACAATTGCATTGCTGTCCGCCAATTGAGGAATGATGCGGGCCGCAGAGACATTTAGCGGGTTGGCAAGAAATCTGATCTTGAATTCATCAAATGTCTTCGGCTCGTGAGGCTGTCTAAGTTTGGGATATTCGGCCCGGTACTGTTCAATCGTGCCAATCACATCCTGCTGCAATAGCTTTCCGACCGCCGCCACGTACTCCGGGCTTCTCAGAACCATGCAATGAAGGAAACGAGCCCAATAGATCTTGTTTTGATCTGAGAGGCTTTCTAATCCGCTTGTAGGATCGAGCATCAATTTAAGTGCAGGTGCAGCGCCATTATCGACCTGTCGCATATATACGGTCTCAATAATTTCTGCCTTTTCGTCCGGCACATTCGGAAGGCGATAGAGCCCGCGAACGTAACCTGTTCCTTTCGGAGAGGTCGGACGCGCTATAATTTTGTTATTCTCGCGCCTATATTCGATAAAGCGACCACATCCGTTCGTCCACTGCTGCAAATAGAAGACAGGGATGAAGTGATGTTTCGGGAGCTTCGGTTCTTTAGGCTTAGCCATGTCGAGACATAGCCCGATTCCGTTTCAGTTGCGAAGTTCGGCTCTGGCGGCCAGCGCTGACTAATACCGGATAATAAGTAGTGATGCCCGGGCCACGAGAAACACCCCTTGACTTCTCTCCCATCCTAGTCTTATATTCCGCTTACCTTCCCCAAGCGAGGGGCGTTCTGCAGACGCTCGCTGGACGTGGGGGAGGGGTGGCGCCTGCGGGCGGGGCTCGTAACCCCGCGCTCGGGAGGCCCCGGCCAGCCGTCCGCCCCCATTACGAGGGGCTGCCTTCAATGGCTGGATGCGCGGGACACGAAGGGTGGCGGGAGCCGCCCGGATGGAAAGGCCCTGAGTGGCTTTTCCGGTGCGCCCGCGAGGAAGTACGGCCTACGGGGACACAAAACGCCGCAGTGGAGCATCGAGAGGCGTCGCGCCAGCCTTGATGGCGCGCTCCGCCGAAGCCTCGCAAGAGGCCAAGGCGGAAGGCCAAGTGGATGCGCCTTTCGGTGCTCCACCCCTCGCGCTTTGTCGCGGGGGTGAAACGGTCCGCCCCTCACAGCGTGAGGGCGCGCGAACCTATGGCGCGGGCAAAAGTCGCCGCAACAACATCATCAACATCACCAGGAGAACATTCATGCAGCAGCCGGTCCATGGGCGCACGACAAAAGACATCGCGCGGGTGCGCCAGCAGCAGCGGTATCACGCTGAGGACAAACAGTCGCAGGCGCACCGCGACGCCGATTTTGCGCGCAGGCAGCGCACCGCGGGACTCGATCGTGAGCCGGAAGATGAAGACATCGACGCCTTCCGCTACAGGCTCGCGCGGATCCTGACCATGTTCGTCAACGACTGGGAGGGTTGCCCGTTGCGCCTGTGCCGGCGCATGCAGGGCTGCATGGCGCCGGAGTCGAAGTGCGCCAATCATGCCGGCGATCCGCCGATGACACAGGAGGAATGGCAAGCGCGATGGGAAGTCGCGCGCCTTGAATGGCGCCGCGCGCTCGATGCGATGATCGAGGCGGCGGGCAGGCGGGAGGCGTTCGAGGCCGCGGCGGAACGTGAGCGTGCTCTCGCCTTTCGCCGGGCGTGACGGCGTGGCATAACCGGCGCGGGGTACAATATGAGGCGTCACATGCTGTTTCGTTGTTCGGCCGCTCTGCTCCTCACGCTCGCTTTCGCCGCGCCGGCGCAGGCCGCCAAATGCGGCGGCGACTTCAACACCTTCATCGCCGCGATGGCGCGCGAGGCGCAGGCGGCCGGCGTCTCGCCCGCCGTTGTCAATCAGGCTTTGTCCGGCATCACGCCGGACCAGACTGTGCTCGATTTCGACCGCCGCCAGCGTTACACCTTCAAGAAAAGCTTCGAGGAGTACGCCAGGACGCGCGTCATCCCCGCCCGCATCAAGCGCGCCAAATCGCTGATGGTGAGGCACGCGGCGTTGCTCCAGCGCGTCGAGGCGCGCTCCGGCGTGCCGAAAGAGCTTTTGATGGCGATCTGGACTTTGGAATCCGACAATGGCGGCGGCGATCTCGGCAAGATGTCGGTGGTGCGCACGCTGGCCACCTTGGCGCATGATTGCCGCCGCACCGAATTGTTTCAGGGCGAATTGATCGCGGCGATGCAGATCGTGCAGCGCGGCGATCTGCCCTTGAGCGAACTCAAGGGCGCTTTCGCCGGCGAGATCGGCCAGACCCAGTTCCTGCCGTCGTCCTATATCAAGTACGGCGTCGATTTTGACGGCAACGGCCATGTCGATCTGCGCCGCAGCGTGCCTGACGTGCTGGCCTCGACGGCGAATCTGCTGAAGGTCAATGGCTGGCAGGCCGGCCAGCCTTTCGGCGAAGGCACGGCGAATTTCCAGGTGATGCGCGAATGGAATCGCTCGGAGATCTACCGCAAGACCATGGTGCTGTTTGCCGAGAAGCTCATGGAGTAGCTATCGGCGCCGCGTCGCGGCGAAAGCGGGCGCTGGGGCGGCGAGCGTCTTGAGGCCGCCTTGCGCGCGGCCCTTGTCCTTGCCGAGCGTCATGATCGCGGTGCCCATCGCCACGCTGCCGAAAGTCACGACAAGGCCGAACAGCAACAGGCCGATCGCCGCGCCGCCGCTGCGGTCGGAGAAGATCAGGTCGCGCAGTCCATACGGGTTGATCGCCATGAGGCCGCCCAGCATCAGCACGGCGGCGCTGACGCCGATCGCGAGATTGATGGCGAGCAGGCGGATCAACGGCTGGCGAAAAAACGTGGCGGGGCGAGGGGCCATGGCGCGGGCTTTCGATGGTGAAAGCTTTATCTACGCGCGGGCCTGCAAGGCTGCAATCCGGCGGCGGCGCCATGCCGCCATGCGAAAAAGCGCGTGGTGCCGCTTACTTGACCTTCATCAATTTTTCCGGCTTGGCGCCGACGCGGTGAAGGCTTTTGATTTGCAGCGGAGCGCGGCCGGATTTCTCGGCGATCTCGCGGTCCTGCTCGATGATGAAGCCGCGCGCCGGTTCGTCCTTGTCGAGGCCACCGAGAAGTTCGGCCGGCACGCGCCGGTTGGAGCGCTGCGAGCCGTCCTCGTAAATAACGTCAAAGAACGCGAACTCGCCTTTGGGGTTGGTTCCGGGCTTTTTGGCCATGGCGGTGTTCCTGACACGAGGAGAAAAGAAAACGCCGGCGCTTGCGCGCCGGCGTTCACGTCGAAAGCTAAGTTAGATCGCCTGCAGGTTGGCAGCAGCCGACTTGCCGTTCTTGCGATCGGCTTCGATGTCGAACTGCAGCTTCTGGCCTTCGTTCAGGTTGCTCATGCCGGCGCGCTCGACGGCCGAGATGTGCACGAAAACGTCGGGTCCGCCGCCGTCCTGAACGATGAAGCCGAAGCCCTTCTGCGAATTAAAAAACTTAACGGTACCAGTGGCCATGATGGGCCTCCAATTGAAACGCACAATGCGTTTTGTTTCCCTCGCGAACCATTCGCTCGGGTCTCAATTCGGATTCGGCGTGTCTTGAGGAAGGCCCCCAGAGGGGATAACCGAAAGGTCCAAGCGAAATCGGAACAGAGCGTATATAGGGGGCTGGCCCACCCTTTGCAATCAGCATCCCTGACCCAGTTTGGAAACCGGCGCGTGCACCGGATCCCAGGCCCCGCCCCCGTCAGCTATGCGATTATGACACATATGTGTGCGCTGAATCGGGGGCATCTTGTTAAGGAATTCTGACAGATCGCGATTTTCGTCGTAATTTTTTAGATAAGCGTGGAATTAGGCCAGATTCGGCAAGAAAACTTTCATTTCCTAGACAGCAGCGCAATCATCATCATGCGATTATCGCATGGATCACATGCTGCGCTGCACCTAGCTGGTACCGCGAATCCGCCTATATTGCATTGCAACAAGACTTATTGCTCTCGGAAACGCTTGGCGACGAGGGCCACCGAATGGAGAATTCAGATGTCGTACACCTCGTCCGCAATTGATTTGGCCCTGCCCAAGACTTACGCGCCCGCGAAAGCTGCGGCCAAGGTCGCCCCGAAGCGTGGTTTTTTCGCCCGCATGATGGACGCGATGATGGCGGCGCGGATGCGCCAGGCCGAGCGCGAAATTGCCCTCTATCTCGACCACACCGGCGGCAAGTTCACCGACGACGCCGAGCGCGAAATCGAACGCCGTTTCCTCGGCGCGTCGTCGCGCTGGTAGTCCACCGCTTTAGCTAAAGGAGTTCCTGATCATGTCGACACTTCCCCTCCGCGCAACGCAAGCCCCGCAGGTTTGGCCGATTCCGGGCCTGGCCCGTCTTGGCGCTTTCCTTTCGCTGATCGCCGAAGTTTACGCCGACGCGCAACAGTCGATGCGCGAAGCGAACAAGAAATATCCTTTCGCCGGCGTCTAAGCGATAAGGCACGATGAACAACGCCCGGTACGAAAGTGCCGGGCGTTCGCTATTCGCGGCCGGCTCGGAATCAGCTGTTGGGATTCGGAGTCTGGTTCTTGTTGGTGCAGTGGTCGGCCCACGCCAACGCGATGGCGAACACGATAAACGCCAGTGTGATGCCGCTAACGACGACGATTGTTTCAGTTGGCATTGTGAAGAGTCCCCGGATTTCGACGAGAGGTAAAATCAGGCATCAGGCCACCGTCGGCCTTGATCTGAATCAACGTCGTTAAGGCCGCGCCACAAAGTCGCCGGAGTTGGACGGCACAACCGGTCAACCCTAAAAATCCGGAGCCGCCATGATGATTCCCCGCCTGTGCCTTGCCGTGCTCTTGAGCGCCCTTGCTTTGACCCAAAGCGCATTCATCTCTGGCGCATCGGCGCAGACGCGGAGCGAGGCCGGGCCCGATGCCCACGGCAATCTCAACGGCCTGGTTGCCCGCCACGCCGCCGCCCACAATGTGCCGGAATCTCTCGTGCGCCGCGTGATTCACCGAGAAAGCCGCGGCAATCCGCGCGCCATCAGCAAGGGTAACTATGGCTTGATGCAAATCAGGCTCGGCACCGCCCGCGCCATGGGCTATCGCGGCACGGTCGCGGGCCTGCTCGATGCCGATACCAACATGACTTACGCGGTGAAGTATCTGGCCGGCGCCTATCAGGTCGCAGGCGGCAATCACGACCGCGCGGTCCGTTACTACGCCGCCGGTTACTATTACGCCGCCAAGCGGCAGGGCCGGCCGATGCCGGGCGGCAACCAGCCGACATCCATCTTCGCAGCCGCGACGGTCGAGCCGGCGGAATCGGTTTCACGCGATCGCGTGCCGGTCGAGCCCAGCCCGACGGCGCTGTCGGCGACAAAATAAATTAGCGGATACCGGCGGTTTGCTTCGGCTGGGGGCGCGGCCGGCGTGCAATTGCCGGCTTGGCCGGCTGCTCGGCGGCGGCACTTTGTTGTCTCGCCAGACTGGCGAAGAAGGCCTGCAACAAATTGAACGGCGGGGGTATGGCCGATTCCGTTTGCGCGGCTGCGCGGGGCTTCGCCGCCGGCCTTCGTACACTGCGCTTGCGGATAATCACCACCGGCTTGACCTGCTCGCCCTGTGCCAGCGCCGAAAGCCTGGACAGCGGCGGCTCGTTGGCATCGGCGTGCGCGGCGGTCGCAGGCGCTTCGTTGACGGGGGCGTCGTTGCCCATCGCGCTCACCACAGGGGACCTGGCGACCGGAGGCTTCTCGTCGACCGGCGCAACGGGCAGTTCGGACGATGATGTTGCGCCGATATCGATCGGAATGGTCGCGCTTGGCGCCACACCGACCGCCCCGGTTTCACCTTCGAGTTCGGCATCGTCGTGCGCCACCGGCAGGCCGGCGAGTTTTTGCACAGTCGAGGACGCGGTCGTCGCATCAGTGGGTGCATCGATCGCACCGTCCGGCTTATCAGGCAGGTCGCGCAGGCGGTCGAGTTCATCGGCGCGCCTGAGCGCGGCGTGAATCAGGAATTGCCGCCACTCCGGATGCGCGCGCCGGTCGATCAACGCGCCGCGCGCCGTTGGCTCGTCGGCGGCGAACTGCTGCATAGGCGGCCGGCCCGGCGGGATCAGCGCCAGGCCCAGAATCGTGATGGCGAGTAGTACGCCGCCTACTGAAATCGTCCGGAGAATCGGCAGCATGGTATGTGGATAACTGAGTCGCAGAAAAGACCAAAGACAACTTATTAGACGTTTGCCGCGTATCGCCCGCTCGATCACACGCATGGCGAGTCGGACGCGGCGCCGGAGGCGGGGTCCGTGACAGTCACAGGTGAGGTTGCTAGGACCTAGACCATAAAACGTGGCCGGTCAGGCCGCCAGGAGCCATGCGGGGGGAAGCGCGATGTTCAAGAAGCCGAACTGTCCGGTTATCGCCATCGAAGAGCACTACTGGGACGCCGAACTGTCCCGGCATTACACGGGCTCGGAAGCCGGCCATGGCGGCGTCATGCAGGAACGGCTGTTCGACTTCGGCGCCTTGCGCATCAAGGAAATGGATGACGCCGGCATCGACGTCCAGGTGCTGTCGCACGGCGCGCCCTCGACCCAGAAGCTGCCGATCGAAATCGCCGCGACCCTGACCGCGCAGGTCAACGACCGCCTGGCCGCGATCTGCGCCGCCAACCCGAAGCGCTTCGCCGCCTTCGCCGCCCTCCCCACCGCCGACCCGCAGGCTGCCGCCGACGAACTCGAACGCTGCGTCACCAAACTTGGCTTCAAGGGCGCGATGATTCACGGCATGGCCAATGGCGAATTCATCGACGGCAAGAAGTATTGGCCAATCTTCGCGCGCGCCGAGAAACTCGACGTGCCGATCTATCTGCATCCGTCTTTGCCGAACGAGACGGTGACGGAAATCTACTACCAGGACTACGCCAAGGATTTCCCGCTGGTGGTGCGGCCGGCCTGGGGCTTTACGGTGGAAACCGCGACGCAGGCGATCCGGCTGGTGTTGTCGGGTGTGTTCGAAGCCCATCCCAATCTCAAGGTCATGCTCGGCCATTTCGGCGAGACGCTGCCGTTCCTGATGTGGCGCATCGACTCGGCCCTCAAGCGGCCCGGGCAGAAGGCGTTGAGCTTCCGCGATGTGTTCAGCAAGAATTTCTACGTCACCACCAGCGGTTTCTTCTCCAACCCCGCGTTGCTCTGCACGGTGATGGAAATGGGCGTCGATCACATCCTGTTCGCCGTCGACTGGCCTTTCGTCGCCGACAATAAACCGGCGGTCGACTGGATGGCGGGCGTGCCACTGTCCGACGAGGACAAGGCCAAGATACTCAGCGGCAATGCCAGGCGCCTGTTGAAGATGTAAGGGCGGGCGGATGCGGCGGATGGCCGGTTAGTGCCGGCGATTGCGCTTCGCCCGCGCAAGTTGTTAGAAGTATCCGCGCCGCCTGGTGCCGGGCCCGTAGCTCAACGGTTAGAGCCGACCGCTCATAACGGTCTGGTTGCAGGTTCGAGTCCTGCCGGGCCCACCAACGTTTTCAGACAGTTGCCGATGCCTTAGCGGCCGGTGACAGAGCTGCCGCCCCAACAACCGCCCCAGATTGTCTGGAGCGCCAACTACGAATCTGGGGGTCAGGAAGTTCGAATCTCTTCGGGCGCGCCATATTTTATAAGATAATTTGAAGGTGACGCTTATTTGGATAAGTACGAAGTAAGCGCTCGGTAAGCAGTGCGCCTACTCGGAATCATCCGAAGTTTTTCGATCTGACGGTCATAACGGTTTGGTAGCAGATCTGACTCCTGCCTGGCCCATCAATGGTCTCTTATATTGAGCGGCAAGGGCGGTGATCAGCTGGAGCTGCCGGTCCTAGCAGGCTTGACGCCTCATCGGCGCGCAGCTGCTTATTGCGAAGCTGAAATAGACTGTCGCGTGAAGCCACTTCCTTCGTGACTAGGAGAAGGCAGCAGTAAACTTCGGAGCTGCGGACATGCGGATGGCGAACCGGCTCGCGACTGGAATCATGGCGATGGTCGCTGACGAAGAACGGTCCATGACCAGCTCACGGACGAAGGCGGCACTCGAAGCTGCTAAGGAACGCGGAGTTAGGCTCGGCGGCTATTACCACGAGCGAAGTCGTGTCACTAGCCCATATCCTAAGGGTGTTCCAGCCGTTGTTGGATGGGAGCCTTATTTGAGCAGTCGGTCTTTACAGTATCCGAAAACCGTAGCTCCGCTCGGAGCCCGCCCTCGCGACGATTTTCGAGGTATACTTCTCCGCCGAGACGACTCATTGCGAGATCCGCGATCGCCAGACCAAGGCCACTGCCCATCGCGATCTTGTTGCGACCTCGGTAAAATCTGTCACGAACTTTCGGCAATTCGTCCTCGGGTATTCCCGGTCCGCTATCGTCAACGACGACAGCGATACCGTCTTTCTCGGGACGGACCGTACAACGCACCACTCGGTCAGCGCCCGAATGCAGGGCGGCATTCTCCAAGAGGTTCCGCGCCGCAAGCGTGAATAGCGACGGATCCATGGAAAGACAAACGCTCGATAGCTCCGGATCCACTTCGATCGCAGCCGTGTCCGAATAATGCTGACCGATGTCGTCAGCCATTTGCCTAAGGATTTTCCCGAGGTTTACATCCTGTCGAGCCGTTGCGATTTCGCCGCTCTCGGTATTCGTCAGATCGGTAAGCTGACGCACCAGGCGAGACGTCCGGTCCACTCCGATCACCATCTGGCGCAGCGCGTTGTTTCGTATCCTGGGGTCTTCACTTCCCAACGCGACCTGTGCCTGTGTCTTCAGCCCGGCGATCGGCGTTCGCAGCTCGTGCGCCGCGAAGGCGGTAAAGTCACGCTCCCGTTGGCGAGCCGCGCTCACGCGCCCGAACAGCCCGTTGAGGGAGAGGATCACGGGCTTGATCTCAGACGGCGTGTCTGCGTCAGGCAGCGCGCTCAGATCAGATGCTGGGCGTGTCTCCAACGTGCTCGCCATTGCGTTCAACGGTGCAAGCCCCTTGCGAACGCTCAGCCAGATCAGCCCGGCCAGGATTGGGAGGACGAGCA
>JAUSBQ010000444.1 GCA_030651965.1 Pseudolabrys sp.
CCCCGGCATCAACCACACCACGCTGAAGGCCAAGGGCTTCACCGACGAAGCCTTGGCAAAAGTCGAGAAGGCGCTGCCGACCGCGTTCGACATTAAGTTCGCCTTCAACAAGTGGACTTTGGGCGAAGCCTTCTGCCGCGACACGCTGGGCCTGGACGCCGAAGCGCTCGCCTCGCCGACCTTCGATCTCCTGGCCGCGCTCGGCTTTGCCAAGCGCGACGTTGAGCTCTGCAACATCCATGTCTGCGGCGCGATGACGGTCGAAGGCGCGCCGCACCTCAAGCTTGAGCACTATCCGGTGTTCGATTGCGCCAATCCGTGCGGCCGCACCGGCAAGCGTTACCTGTCGGTCGAGAGCCACATCAAGATGATGGCGGCGGCGCAGCCGTTCATATCCGGCGCCATCTCCAAGACCATCAACATGCCGAACGAGGCCACCGTCGAGGACTGCAAGGAAGCCTATATGCAGTCCTGGCGTCTGGCGCTGAAAGCCAACGCGCTGTACCGCGACGGCTCGAAGCTGTCGCAGCCGCTCAACTCGCAGCTCATCGCCGACGATGAGGACGAGGACGACGCGGTCGAGGCCTTCGTCGCCCAGCCGAACGCCGCCCGCGTCGCAGCGATGTCGGAAAAGGTGGTCGAGAAGATCGTCGAGCGCATCACCGTGCTGCGCGAGCGCGAGAAGCTGCCGGCCCGCCGCAAGGGCTACACCCAGAAGGCGGTGGTCGGCGGCCATAAGGTGTATCTGCGCACCGGCGAATATGACGACGGCCGCATCGGCGAAATCTTCGTCGACATGCACAAGGAAGGCGCGGCGCTGCGCTCGCTGCTCAACAACTTCGCCATCGCCATTTCGCTCGGCCTGCAATACGGCGTGCCGCTCGAGGAATATGTTGACGCCTTCACCTTCACGCGCTTCGAGCCGCAAGGCCCGGTGCAGGGCAACGACTCGATCAAATACGCCACTTCAATCTTGGACTACGTGTTCCGCGAACTGGCGGTGTCGTATCTCGAGCGCTACGACCTCGCCCATGTCGATCCGAGCGAAGGCGGTTTCGACGCCCTCGGCAGAGGCGAAGCCGAAGGCAAGGCAGCGCCGAGCATGATCTCCAAGGGCCTGACGCGCTCGCGCGGCGAGAAGCTGTCGGTGGTGGGCGCGTCATCCTCGCCGGCTTCGGCGGTGGGGTCGTCCAACGTCACCGCGTTCCACGGCAGCGCGGCAACGGCACTGAAAGCCGAGCCGGAAGCCAAGCTGTCGCCGACGCAGCAGCTCGAGCACGCGCAGCAGATCAACGCCGAGGACGTGAAGATCCACGCCAAGGCGGCGGCAACCGAACTGCGCGCCGAGGCCCGCGCCAAAGGCTACGAAGGCGAAGCCTGCGGCGAATGCGGCAACTTCACTTTGGTGCGGAACGGCACGTGCATGAAGTGCGATACGTGCGGCGGGACGAGCGGGTGTAGTTGAGGAATAGGCCACGACTCAAAACACCTCTGTCGTCCACCATTATGTCCCAAGATGGTACCAGCGCCGGTTTCTCGGCGCTGGTCAGAATAAATTTCGATATTATTTGGATCTCGCCCCCGACATAAAAGCGAGAGTAAACGGGAAAATCATTTACCGGAAATCTGAATTGGAGCGGGGCCCCGGAAAATGCTTTGCGGAGAACCACTTATATTCGTCGCGCCGCTTCCCTACAATTGACGCGCTTGAACGATTCCTCTTTGGCCCGCTGGATGATTTCGGCGCAAAAGGGCTCAAGATAATTGAAGATAATTCGTGGGAACAGCACGGCACTGATTGCGTGACTTGGACAATCGAGTTTTTTGATGCGCTTAAGCTCAGAACTCCGAAGGGTTTAGACTGGCTTTTCTCACAAGCGCTTCAATCGACAGAATTATCAGACGCGATTTGGTCCGCAGCGCAGTCTTTCCAGGCCGCCAAACGAGAGATTTCGCTCATATCCCTTCAGCGATTACGGCAGATTAATCTGACTACTTGGTGGGAAGCCGTTTGGGAAATAGTTTCATCAGAAGATTCTAAAACAAAATTTATCTTTTCCGATCACCCCGTGACCGTTTATAATCCGGAATTCTTTCCACTCGCTCCGCACATGAGCTACCCAAATGAGCCTTCGATTTTACTTCGAGGCACACGAACTCTGATTCCACTTAGCCTTCACTCTTGCTTGATAATTACGAATTTGGAATACGCTCGCGAGCCGGGGAGGAAAATTAGCGCCCCGCGAACCAACGCACGGTATTTTGGCCAGCCAAAATTATTTGATATTCGCAGCATTATACGTGGCAGAAAACTATCATCAACCGAGGTCGCCGCAATCAACTTTATCATTAAACGCAGAGCCAAACGATATATCGCGGCAGCAAATCCTGAGTGGCTTTATCCAGAGAAGGATATGAAGACACAACATTGGTCAAAACTGGACTCGATATTGCTGCCTAACAAAGATGAAGTTGCGTTCTATCACGGCGGTGAATTTTTTTGGGGCAACAATAAATATTTCACGGGTGCAGATGAATTTGGACGTCCGATGAGCAAACAAAAAATTGACGAAGCGATAAAATCGCACGCGAAAATTAAAGAGCTAGTTAAGGCGGGGCGTAAAGATAAAACTGATTGAAGATGGCGCAATGAGGTTGGCATGGGCCGTAGCAACTTTATCCTAGCAACCTTTAGCCACCCCTACTCCGCCGCCGCCATGACGCCCTTCGGCGTCACCATCGTCACAATGGCGTCGGCGCTGTCTTGGACAAATTCGGGATCGCGCTTCAAGCTCTCGAAATCGCGCGGCGGCGGGATCGCATCGCCGTCGGCGCGCATCGCGGCAAAGTGCCCCGCCAAGGCCTCGCCCGCATTGGCGACCGCTTCCTCGAACGTATCGCCGGCGGATACGCAGCCGGGCACGTCGGGAAAGCTCACGCCGTAGCTCGTGCCCTCGTCCTTGTGCACCAGTGCGATATATTGGGCCATGGCCTATCGCCGCTCCTTCAAACCCGCCTGCCGATAGATCGACCTTACCGTCTTCGGATGCAAGTCCCGGCGCGGATGCGGCACGGTCACCTTGCCCGGTTTCAGCGCGTGCTTGAAGTGATGATGGCTGCCGGTCGCGCCGATATAGAACCAGCCGTCGGCCTCAAGCTCGCGGATAATATCACGAGAATCCTTGCCCACTGAATGCCCCGCCCCACAAGCAAGGGTTGCATAGAGTTTTCCGAGAGACAAGCTTCCGAACCGTAGCCCGGATGCAGCGGAGCGAAATCCGGGGCCTGTCGCACGGCGGTCCCGCATTCCGCGTCGCTCCATGCTGGCTACAAGTGAAGCAAGACGTGGATGGCCGGGACAAGCCCGGCCATGACGGACTTTGTCATTCCGGGGCGCGAGCCGTCTCGGCGAGCGAACCCGGAATCCATAGTCCGCAACACTGGGGATATGGATTCCGGGCTCGCTCACTTCGTTCGCGCCCCGGAATGACGGACTATGATACTCTCGCAATTCGACCACGAACGATGGCTACAAACGCCTTCGCGCTTCTTCTGCCATAAGGCCACCATGCCCCGCTTCCCTGCCCTCGCCGCCCTGCTCCTCGCCTTCGCCGTCGGCGCATCCGCGCCGGCGTTCGCCGACACCGCGCCGACACCGCCGAAGAAAAAGCCCGCCGTCACCCGGCACGTGAAAAAGTGGACCACCCCGCCGGGTTATCGCTCGCCCGAGCAGATCGAGCGCCAGGAATACGAGGCTTGGCGGCGCGACCGCCGCTTCGCCTGGCGCCACAACGTGCCGCAAGCGTATTATTTCTATTACGGCGAGCCCTATTATAACGGCCGCTTTGGCGCCAACCGCCGCGACTCATGGCACGTCGGCCCGTGCTGGACGCAGACGCCGATCGGCGCGGTGTGGAACTGCGGCAAGTAATGCCGCGTTGACGCCCCGACGCTGGCGCGAATCCGCGCCGGCGCTAGTCTGTCCAGGCCTTCAAGGGCTTTACGCAAGACGAGGGAACACCGATGGCCAAGCGCACCGTACTTCGCAGTTCCAAGGGCACCAAGCTTTACGCCGTGCGCGACAAAGCGGGAAAGTTCAAGGATATCCAGAGCTACAAGAAAGCCCATGGCGCCGACATCAAGCGCACGTCGAAGGCCGAGACCGCCGCCAAAAAGAAGAAGAAGCGTCTCTAGCCCGGCACGGTCGGCGCGCCGATGCGATCGCGCCTCCCCCGTTGACCTTTGTCAAAGCCTCAGGCCCGCTTTGCGGCTTGCATGAGCAATCGCCCGGCGATCAAATGGCGCTATGACCTTGGCCAACTATCCGCTCTTGCTGATTTTATCCGCGAGTCTTGTCGCCATCCTCGGCGCGAGCGAAATCGGCCGCCGTTACGGTCTGCGCAACAGGAATCGCGGCCGGCAGAACATATCAACGCTGGAAGGCTCGATCCTCGGGCTTCTGGCTTTGATGATCGGCTTCACCTTCGCGATGGCCCTCTCCGGCTTCGAGGCGCGGCGTAACGCCGTGATGTACGAGGCCAACGCGATCGGCACCACCGCGTTGCGCGCCCGCCTGCTGCTGGCCCCGCACAACCAGGACTCGGTGAATCTGCTGCGCGAATACGTGCAGGTCCGGCTGGATCTCACGCAACACGTTCTGAAGTCGAAGGAGAGCGCGGCCGCGATTCTCCGGTCGCGGGCGCTCCAGGAAGCGCTGTGGCAGCAGGTCAAGGCAACCGCCGCGCAGGACAACGCGATGGTCCCGACCGGGCTCTATATCCAGGCGCTGAACGCGATGTTCGACCGCCAGGAAGAGCGCCACGCCATGTTGCTCAACCGCGTGCCGAACATGGTTCTGATCGCGCTGTACGGGCTGGCGATCGTCGCCAGCGCCTTCGCCGGCTATGCCGCCGGGCTGGATTCCCAGCGCTCGCGGCTGCCGATCTACACGATCGGCGTGCTGGTCGCGGTCGTGATCTTTCTGATCCAGGACATCGACAAGCCGGGGCCCGGCCTCATTACGGTCAGCCAGCAGCCGATGATCGATACCGCGGCCTTCATCGCGGGCTTTCCCGACTGACCTTCGCCGTTGACCTTTATCAATGCCTCAGGCCCGCTTTGCGGCTTGCATGATGCTCAAAGCTTCACGAGGGAGAACGTCATGGCCGTCACCCACGCGCATTCGCGGCTCAGCATCAGCGGACTGGGCTGGGGCTTTTCCGCCGCCTTCGTCATGCTGTTCGTGCTGTCCATGCTGGTGGCGCTGTTCGTGCCGCTGCGCGCCGCGCACGGCGTCGTCACGCTGCTGTCGGACGCCGACATCCGCTCGACGCGGATCTGGATCGACGGGCTGGTCTGGAGCGTCGCCATCGGCTGGCTGATCGCGCTGGTGTTCGGCACGATCTATAACTGGATCGTGGCGCGCCGGGCGACGGAGTTGTTCCACAAATAAAGCCCCGCGCGTCAGGCTTCCGGGCGTGGCTTGGTGGGACTGTGGCGCAGCACTTCGCGGATTTGTGTCGTGGTCTTGCCGCGCACCTCGTAGCCGCGCCGCTCAAGCGCAACGAGTGCCGCCTCCTTGAGGCGCGCCAGACTCTCTCGTTTTGCCTTGAGTATCGCCGCGCGCCCTTCGGACATAGGTCCCCCACTACCGTTACGCGTGCATGTCGCGTTGTTTAACGTTCGGGTAGTGTTAACGTTCCGTTTCGCACCATAGACCGGCGAAGTCCGACCAGCCAGAGGTGCGTTTGAGTCGTTTAAGCCGGCGCGCGATCCAAAATACGATCTTTGGCGTCGTAGACCTTGACCTGGGCGTGCGCGTCGCGCTGCTTGAGCTCCAGCCCGGCCTTGAGAGCCGCGGTCAGGCTGCCATATTCACAGACGAACTGGCCGCCGACTTCGACGATGAAGCCATGATAGGCGGCGGCACGGATCGAAGCATTCGGGATCGGAGCGTTTTGCATCGGACGCCTCATGTTTCGTCAGCGCCTGGAGCGCGAACGACTAAGTCGAACCTACTCCCCCGAGCATTGATCCAGCTTTAATCGATCCGGTTAATTTTGGATAAATCGGCAACGCCTTACCTTCATCGGCGCGCGCGCCTTATTGCGTTTGTCCTTCGACCACGCTCCAGCCGTCCGCCTTGAGCTGCTTTCTGGCCAGGACCGTCGCCTGCCCGGTGATACGCAACTCTCCGGCAGCCTTGGCCGACAGCGCCTTGCGCTCGGCGGTGAATTGCGCGAAGCGCGCGGCGCTCTCGCGCGTCCATGACAGCGCGTCGATCGGCGCCACGGTCACGATGCGGCCGTCGCGCGCGATCGCGAAAGGCAGACCGCCGAGCGCGACGATCCTGGCATAGCCGCGCTTGCGGAAATCCGCGGCCATCAGTTCGGCCAGCCGCCGCATGAAATAAGCGGTCGCGCGCGTGTCGGCCGCCGCCGCCCGGTCGATGAACACATCCCGGCCGGCGAGATCGGTCATGCTATCGAGCGCCGCCACCATCGCCGCCATGTCGATCGGCGTGTAATTGCGGTTGGCGAGGATCGCGGCGTTGACCTCGGGCGCGACGCCCATCGCCGTGAGCCGGGCGCGGTTGAGGTCGAG
The DNA here is from genome assembly GCA_030651965.1 of Pseudolabrys sp. GTDB lineage: Bacteria > Pseudomonadota > Alphaproteobacteria > Rhizobiales > Xanthobacteraceae > Pseudolabrys. Next base: position 6,604 of record JAUSBQ010000444.1, read on the forward strand.
GATCTGCGCCGCCGTATATTGCCGCGCCAGATCGGATATCGCGATGTTGTCGAGCTTGTTGGCGGTCGACAGGTTCGACACGACGATACCGGCGGCGCCCGGCACGGCAAGCAGCGCGCCGGTGACCGCGAGACCGCCGAGCGCGGCTGCTTCCGACAACTGCTTGAGCTTGGCGTCGAGCGGCGCGAAGTCGGTGTAAGGATCGACGCCGTAAGCCGCCGCCAGAATGCGCCGTTCGCTGGTGACGCCGAGCAGTCCGGCCAGCGCATCGTCCTGCGTCTTGCCGGCATTGTTGAGACCGGAGCCGATGCGCCCGAACATCGCGCCGATGCCGCCCAACGTGCTCTGCACCGTGCCGATCGGATTGGCGATCAGCCGGCCGGTATATTTCAGCGGATTGAGCCCGGCCTCGACCAGCGACCTGGCGAACGTGTCGGAGCTGCTGACTTTCTCCAGAAGCGACAGCGCCACCAGTTCGTTGAGCCGCATGCGCAGCATGGCGTCGCCGGGCACCTGGATTTCGCCGTAAGGCGTCGCCAGCACGAAGTGGCGAATGAGTCCGTCGCTGCGCACCGGCGTCTGCACGGTGTAATTCGGGCCGACGCGGTCGATGCCACGAAGTTGCGCGGCGTTGAAGGACGGCGGCGCCTCGACCGGCTGGGCGAGCGCAGCGCCCGCGTGCAGCGCGAGCAGAACCGGCGGCGCGCAACGCAGCGCACGTCCCCAACAGGTCAGCATGAAATCCCCCCGCCCAATCAATGCAAAGCTATTGTGCCCCGAACCCCCGGCCCGCGCCAGTGTCGGCCGGACGACGGCCCGTGAACATTGGCGGCCGTTTCTCCGCGTGCTACCCGTGCCGCCAAGGACTGAAAATCATGGGCGTTGTATTGCCATTGGTCGAAGCGGCCGTTCATTTCCCCGCGCGCGGCGGACTGATCGGGCTCGATCTCGGCACCAAGACCATCGGCGTCGCGGCCAGCGATCCGGATCGCCGGCTGGCGACCGGCGTCGAGACCGTGGCGCGCAGCACCTTCACCAAGGACGCCGCCCGCGTGCTCGCGCTCGCCACCGAGCGCGGCGCGATCGGCTTCGTGCTCGGCCTGCCGATCAATATGGACGGCTCGGAGGGGCCGCGCGCCCAGTCGACGCGCGCCTTCGCCCGCAATTTCGCCAGACTGACCGAATGGCCGATCGCTTTCTGGGACGAGCGGCTATCGACCGCGGCGGTCGAGCGAGGGCTGATCGAGGCCGACATGCGCCGCGACCGCCGCGCCGAGGTCATCGATCAGCACGCCGCAATGTTCATTCTGCAAGGCGCGCTCGATCGCCTTGCCGTGCTCAAGCGCGGGCCATAAGCCAAAAAAGAAGGGCGGACATTGCTGCCCGCCCCTCGTCTATCAAGCCTGTGCGAAGCCGTTACTGGTTATTGCACGGCCGGTAGTTGACCGAACCGGGCGAGCCGCCGCAAGGAGCGCTCCGCGAACGTGAGTAGTAACGCGGCGCCTGTTTATACGGGTAGGCCGGCACGGCGCCGACGTCATAGCTCGGCGCGTAGCGCGGTTCGTAGGCATAGGCCGGCTCGTCGTAGACATAGCCGGGCTGATAAGCGTAACCGCGCTGGTAATAGCCCGGCCGGCCGTAATACGAGTTGTTCGAGCCGGCGACAGCCGCGCCAACCACGGCGCCGGCCGCGAAGCCGCCGATCGCAGCCGCGTTGCGGCCGTCACGTGCTTCACTTGGGCTAGCCACAGCCAGCGCCAACGCGCCGGTCATGGTCGCAGCCGCAGCAATTTTCATAAATTTATTCATCGATGCCTCCACTGCCCGAGAAATCGGGGGTTCGGACAGACAACCCCTGAACAGGCTCTCTGGTTCCGGCGGTTAAGGCTTTTCGGCAAGCTGTTGTGGATCGGCGGAAATCGCGCCTGCGGCGGACTTGCCGACACCGGGCCTTGCGCCTATAGAACTGGCTTTAATGACCAATTCGCCGAAATCCTCATTCGTCCTCAGCCATCGTCATCTGTTGGGGATCGAAGGGCTTTCCGCAGCCGATATCACCGGCTTGCTGGACCTCGGCGAGGAATTCGTCACCCTCAATCGCCAGATCGAGAAGAAGCAGGCCTCGCTGCGCGGCCGCACCCAGATCAACCTGTTTTTCGAAGTCTCGACCCGCACCCAGGCCTCTTTCGAACTGGCCGGCAAGCGGTTAGGCGCCGACGTGATGAACATGTCGGCCTCCTCGTCGTCGATGCGCAAGGGCGAGACCCTGATCGACACCGCGATCACGCTCAACGCCATGCACCCCGACATTCTGGTGGTGCGCCACCACGCGTCCGGCGCGGTCGCGCTGCTGGCCTCGAAGCTCGACTGTTCGGTCATCAATGCCGGTGACGGCGCGCATGAGCACCCGACCCAGGCTTTGCTCGACGCGCTCACCATCCGCCGCAACAAGGGCCGCATCGAGGGCCTGCTGGTTGCGATCTGCGGCGACATCCTGCATTCGCGCGTCGCGCGGTCGAACATCATGCTGCTCAACACGATGGGCGCGCGCGTGCGCGTCGTCGCCCCGACCACCCTGCTGCCGCCCGGCATCGAACGCATGGGCGTCGAAGTCGCCCGCGACATGCGCGAGGGCCTGGCCGACGCCGATATCGTGATGATGCTGCGCCTCCAGCGCGAGCGCATGAACGGCTCGTTCGTGCCGTCGGTGTCCGAGTATTTCCACTACTGGGGTCTCGACGAGAAGAAGCTGGCTTACGCCAAGCCGGACGCGCTCGTCATGCATCCGGGGCCGATGAATCGCGGCGTCGAGATCGACTCCATCGTCGCCGACGGCGCGCAATCCTTGATCCGCGAACAAGTTGAAATGGGAGTGGCAATTCGCATGGCGGTGCTCGAGGCACTGTCACGCGCCTTGCCGAACGCATGATGTTGTCCGACCGCCGCCCCATCCTGTTCGCCAACGCCCGGATCGTCGATCCGTCGCGCGATCTCGACATCCTGGGCGATCTCCTGATCGCCGACGGCGTCATCCGCGAAGCAAAAAAAGGCATCGGCGCCGCCGGCGTGCCCGAGGGCACCGACGTCGTCGATTGCCGTGGCAAGGTCATCGCGCCCGGCCTCGTCGACATGCGTGCCTTCATCGGCGAGCCCGGCGCCGGTTACCGCGAGACCTTCGCCTCCGCCAGCCAGGCGGCGGCCGCCGGCGGCGTCACCACCATCATCTGCCAGCCCGACACCTCCCCCGTCATCGACGACCCCGCCACCGTCGACTTCGTGCTGCGCCGCGCCCGCGACACCGCGATCGTGCATGTGCATCCGATGGCCGCGATCACCAAGGGGCTCGAAGGCCGCGAGATGACCGAGATCGGCCTGCTGAAGGCCGCCGGCGCGGTCGCCTTCACCGACGGCGCACGCAGCATCACCAACGCGCAGGTCATGCGCCGCACACTGACTTACGCGCGCGACTTCGACGCGCTGATCGTGCATCACACCGAAGACCCGGATTTGACCGGCGACGGCGTGATGAACGAGAGTGAATTCGCCGCCCGCCTCGGCCTGCTCGGCATTCCGAAGGCGGCCGAGACCGTGCTGCTCGAGCGGGACCTGCGCCTGGTGGCACTGACCGGCGGGCGCTATCACGCCGCGTCGATCACCTGCGCGGAATCGCTTGAGGTGCTGCGCCGCGCCAAAGACCAGGGGCTCAATGTCACCGCTTCGGCCTCGATCAATCATCTGACGCTCAACGAAATCGACATCGGCCCCTATCGCACGTTTCTGAAAGTCTCGCCGCCTTTGCGCTCGGAAGAAGATCGCAAGGCGCTGGTCGACGGTGTCGCTTCCGGATTGATCGACGTCGTTATGTCGGATCACAATCCGCAGGACGTCGAAACCAAGCGCCTTCCTTTCGCCGAAGCCGCCGCCGGCGCGATCGGTCTGGAGACCATGTTGAGCGCGGGCTTGCGGCTGGTGCACGCGGGCACCGTCACTCTGCCGGCGCTGCTGCGCGCGATGTCGACGCGGCCCGCTCAGTTGCTCGGCATTCCCGGCGGCACGCTCGCGCACGGCGCGCCCGCCGATATCATCGTCATCGACACCGACGTGCCGTGGCTGGTGGATCCGACCGAACTCAAGTCGAAGTGCAAGAACACGCCGTTCGACGAAGCGCGCATGACCGGCCGCGTCGTGCGCACCATCGTCGCCGGCCGCACCATTTATGAGCAGTTATGAGCGCGCCGCTCGCCCTCGTGCTCGTCTTCGCCTTCGGCTATCTGCTCGGCTCGATTCCGTTCGGACTTTTGCTCACCAAGGCCGCCGGCGGCCCGGACGTGCGCAGCATCGGCTCCGGCAATATCGGCGCCACCAATGTATTGCGCACCGGCCGCAAAGGCCTCGCCGCCGCGACCCTGCTGTGCGACGCCTTCAAGGGCACGGTGGCCGTGCTGGTGGCAGGCTATGTCGCCGGACCTCAGGCCGCGCTGATTGCCGGCCTGGGCGCGTTTCTCGGCCATCTGTTTCCGGTGTGGCTGAAGTTCAAAGGCGGCAAAGGCGTCGCCACCTATATCGGCCTGTTGATCGGACTGGCCTGGCCGGCGGCGCTGATCTTCATCGGCATCTGGCTGCTCGTCGCCTGGCTGACGCGCTATTCTTCGCTCGCCGCTCTGATCGCCAGCGCGCTGACGCCTGTCGGATTGTTGGGCCTCGGCCTGCCAAACGTCGCGGCGCTGTTCTTTCTGCTGACGATCTTCCTGTGGGTCATGCACCGCGCCAATATCGTGCGCCTGCTCAACGGTACCGAAGGCAAGATCGGCGCGAAGGGCTGAAGCGACCGCCTAAGGCTTGCCCCTACTAACTTGAGGGCTTGATCAACCGCACAAGCCTATCGCCATAGCGATCAAATGTGTCACGGATTGTCCGCCGCATCGACTCAACGTCGAAACCGCGACGCCAAAGCTCAGGATTGTCCACTATTTTGCTGCGCCAATCTTGAAACACTTCGAGGAAGCTGCGCTGGCTCTCAATCGAGGACAACTCCATGACAAGAACAATGGCATCAGGTTTGTAGCGGCTATCCGACGGCGCCCATGCGATGAGAAATGGTCCGCGCCGGGTCGACAGCCCTTCCTTAAGTTTGTCGGCATCCTGAATAGCGGAAAGCGCTGGTCCAAGCGCGTAGTTTGCCACGAGATGCGCGCAATCGCCTCGCTGCGCTTCAGCCGTTGACTTGTTGGTGACCGGCCAGAACGTCACCATTTGATCCCCGGCTGGCACGTTCGCCGACACATCCGCCGCTGCCATTAGGGTAGCCTTGAAGGCCTCGCAAACCGATTTGTACCGTTCGACGTCTTGCGCAAGCGGCTTCGTCGTAAAGGCGACGATGCCGTAACCGGCGACGTCTCGCGGCGGTGCGTCATTTGTATCCATCAAACCGCGCACCGCGTGCAATGTACGGAGTGAAGGTTGCCGCCCTGCCGCCGTAGTCTGCGGCGGCGCAGAGGCCGGCCGCCGCACTGACGTCGCCTCACCCGCATCCCGCGCCGCACGCTCGAAAATCACATCCCGCGTGACACTGGAGGGCTTCGAACCAGTGCCAGTTGCAGTGGCTGCGCCAACTCCATTTTCAATAACCGCACCATCCTGCATCGCACGTGGCTGAACGGCGGGCCTTGGGCGAGGCGCACAGTAGGTGAAGGGCTTGCCGTTCACGTACGTCGTACTGCACTGGGAATTATCGTCTTTGTCTTGGCTGAAGGCCGATGCCGATGCCAATGCCAATGCCATCGTCAAAGCAGTTAGTGCGACTCTTTTCGTTGCCCGCTTTCTTCCTTTGGCTTTATTTTCCATACGAGGCTCCCCACTCCGTTCACAAACGCGAACACGATCAACGCCAGCAGCGTCTGGCCGCCGGCCGTTTCAGGCTGAAGCCAGTAAAGTGCGGCCAAGCTGCAAGCGGCGCCGACCCCCGACAGAAATCCAAACTTCATAAGCATGGACGGTTGATCCTTCCGTGCACTTGGTACATCTTACAACTTATACGTGGGAGCGCAATTGCCCGGTTCCTGCTGAAGCTTCTAGCGAGAAAAGGCTTCGTATTGAGCGGAAAGGCCAAACTGACCGACGACCAGCGGCTCGACTGGCTGCGGCTGGTGCGCAGCGACAATGTCGGCCCGCGCACCTTCCGCGATCTGGTCAACACCTATGGCGGCGCGCGGCGCGCGCTCGACGCCTTGCCAAAGCTCGCCCGCCGCGGCGGTGCGACCGGCACGCATATCTGCACCGTCGAAGAAGCCGAGAGCGAGTTGAAGGCCTGCCGCGCCCGCGGCATTTCATTGATCGCGCTTGGCGAGCCGGATTATCCGGCGCGGCTGCAAACCATCTACGATCCGCCGCCACTGGTCGCGGTGCGCGGCAAGCTCGCATTGCTGGCGCAGCCTTTGGTCGCCATCGTCGGCTCGCGCAATGCGTCCGCCGCCGGCATGAAATTCGCGCAAACATTGGCGCGCGATCTGGGCGCAGCCGGCTTCGGCATCGTCTCCGGGCTGGCGCGCGGCGTCGACGCCGCCGCGCATCGCGCCTCTCTGGCGACCGGCACGGTCGCGGTGCTGGCCGGCGGGCATGAACGGATCTATCCGCACGATCATGTCGAACTGCTCAATGCGCTTCTCACCGACGGCGCGGCGATTTCCGAAATGCCATTGAACTGGGAACCGCGCGCGCGCGACTTCCCGCGCCGCAACCGGCTGATATCGGGGCTGGCGCTCGGTGTCGTCATCGTCGAGGCGGCGCGCCGCTCCGGCTCGCTGATCACCGCGCGCATGGCCGGCGAACAGGGCCGTGAAGTCTTCGCCGTGCCCGGCTCGCCGCTCGACCCGCGCGCCGAGGGCACCAACGGCCTGCTCAAGCAAGGCGCGACTTTGGTCACGGAGGCCGCCGACGTCATCAGCGTGCTGGAGCCGATCCTCGGCCGTGGCTTCGATCTGCCGGTGCAAGAACCGGATGCCGATGCGCCCATGCCGCACGATGCCGAGCCCGGCGACGACGATCGCGCCCGCATCGTCTCGCTGCTCGGACCCTCGCCGACCGCCATCGACGATCTGGTCCGGCTGTCGCACACCTCGCCGGCGGTCGTGCGCATGGTGCTGCTGGAACTGGAACTCGCGGGGCGCATCGAGCGGCACGGCGGCGCCATGGTGTCCTTGGTGTAGACTGGCGCATCCACGAATCGCACGCGAGCCGGACCCTTTCATGATTTTCAAAAGCGCCTTTTGGCGGATCTGTTTTGCGTTGATCGGCGCGCCCGCGCTGGCGCAAGGCCGGGACCAGGAGCAAAGCTTTTCCGCCTTCGTCAACGAACTGTGGTCCGACGCCCAGGCCAAAGGCGTCACCCGCGCGACGTTCGATCTCGCGATGCAGGGCGTCACGCCCGACGCACGCGTGATCGCCGCCACCAAAAAGCAGCCCGAATACGGCAGACCGGTCGGCGCCTACATCAACGGCATTGTCTCAACTGGCCGCATCAAGCGCGGCGGCGACAAGGCACGCGAATGGGCCAGGACCCTCGACGCGGTCGAGAAGAAATTCGCTGTCGAGCGCTGGGTACTGCTGTCGCTGTGGGGCATGGAGTCCGACTTCGGCAGCGCCAAGGATAAATGGGACGTGTTCCGCTCGCTCGCCTCGCTCGCCTACGTCAAATACCGCCACCCTTTTTTCCGCAACGAACTGATCGTCGCCATGGGCATCATGCAGAAGGAGCAGTTCGCGCGCGGCAAGATGGTCAGCTCATGGGCCGGCGCCATGGGCCAGGCACAGTTCATGCCGTCGAGCTATGTCACCTACGCCGCCGATTTTTCCGGCGATGGCCATCCCGATATCTGGACCAATATTCCCGACGTGTTCGGCTCGATGGCGAACTATCTGCACAAGTTCAAATGGCAGCACGGCATGCCCTGGGGCTTCGAGGTCATGGTGCCGTCCGGCTTCGACACCATGAAGAGCCGCGCCAGCTTTGCAGAGTGGCAGAAGCTCGGCGTCCGCCGCGCCGACGGCAGACCGTTTCCGCGCGATGGACAAGGAAACGTTCTTGGCATCATGTTTTTCCCGGCCGGCGCCAAGGGCCCTGCTTTTATCGTCACGGCGAATTTCGATGTGCTGAAGGCCTACAACAACTCCGACGCCTATGCGATCGCCGTTGGCCACCTCGCCGACCGCATGAACGGCGGCGCAACCATCAAGGCGGCCTGGCCCGCCGACGACCGCCCGCTGCCGCGCGAGGCGCGCATCGCCTTGCAGAAGCGGCTCGCGGCGCTCGGCTACACGGTCAAGGAGTTCGAGGGCCGTATCGATTTCGATCTCCGCGACAACATCCGCGTCGAACAGGCCAAACACGGCATGGTGCCGGACGGCAATCCGACGCCAGCGCTGCTGGAAAAGATCGGCGTCAAGCTGCCGTGAGCAACGTGCTCAGGAGCGCCGGCCGTTCGGCCCGTTGTGGCGGGTCAGGCTTTCGGCCTCGAGCCGCACCATTTCGAGGAGGTAGCCAAGGGTGTCGAGACCGGTGCGGCGCGACATCGCCGCGAGATCGTTTGAGATCGACGCCACATAGCTTGCAACCGCGGTCTGGCCGTTTGGCTCGTCGTGATTGTCGGCCATGCACTTAATCCGCCGCGAAAGCACCGCATTGATTGTGTTGAAGTAAAAATACACGGAACAAAACAAATAGTAATACCTATAATAGTGTTAATCATAAAATACATCCTTTGGTTGTATTCGTACGCAAGTCCCAAAACCCTCCATGTTCACGCCCGAATTGGCTGGTCTGACGCAAGGCTGCGGGTGCGCCGCCAGACGCCTGATTTGACAGCACGGGTCGCCTTCCCCATGTTCCCGGCAACACGAGCCGTCGATTCCGACCCGGTCCGGCTCGGCCCGGGCGTCTAACCCATTGGAATATAATGAAAGTTGTCGTTGTCGAATCGCCTTCCAAGGCGAAGACGATCAACAAGTATCTTGGCCCCGGCTACGAGGTTCTGGCCTCGTTCGGGCATATCCGCGACCTGCCGGCCAAGGATGGCTCGGTCGATCCCGATGCCGATTTCAAGATGCTTTGGGAGGTCGACCCGCAGTCGCAGAAGCGGGTCAACGACATTGCGCGCGCGCTGAAAGGCGCCGACACCCTCATCCTCGCAACCGACCCTGACCGCGAAGGCGAAGCCATCTCCTGGCACGTCCTCGAAGCGCTCAACGAAAAGCATGCGCTCAAGAGCCAGAAGATTGAGCGCGTCGTCTTCAATGCCATCACCAAGCAGTCGGTCACCGAGGCGATGAAGCACCCGCGCGCCATCGACGGCGCGCTGGTCGACGCCTATCTCGCCCGCCGGGCGCTCGATTATCTCGTCGGCTTCACCCTCTCGCCGGTGCTGTGGCGCAAGCTGCCGGGCGCCCGTTCGGCCGGCCGCGTCCAGTCGGTGGCGCTGCGGCTGGTGTGCGACCGCGAACTCGAGATCGAAAAGTTCATCGCCCGCGAATACTGGTCGATCATCGCCAAGCTCAAGACGCCACGCGGCGACGAGTTCGACGCCCGATTGACCGCGGTCGACGGGACAAAGATGCAGCGTCTGGACATAGGTACCGGTACGCAGGCCGAGGATATCAAGCAGGCGCTCGAAGGCGCCAGGTTCACCGTCGCCTCGGTCGAGGCGAAGCCTGCGCGGCGTAACCCGCCACCACCGTTTACGACCTCAACAATGCAGCAGGAAGCGTCGCGCAAGCTCGGCTTTGCCCCGGCCATCGCCATGCGGCTGGCGCAGCGGCTGTACGAAGGCGTCGAGATCGACGGCGAGACCACCGGTCTGATCACCTATATGCGTACCGACGGCATCGACATGGCCCCGGAAGCGATCACCGACATCCGTTCGATGATCGGCCGCAACTTCGGCAAGCAATATGTGCCGGGTTCACCGCGCACCTATCAGAACAAGTCGAAGAATGCGCAGGAAGCGCATGAGGCGGTGCGCCCGACCAATCCGAGCCGCACGCCGAGCGAGGTCGCAAAGTATGTCGACCGCGATCAGGCGCGTCTCTACGAATTGATCTGGAATCGTGCCGTCGCCAGTCAGATGGAATCCGCCGAGCTTGAACGCACCACCGTCGACATTGTCGCCAAGATTGGCGCGCGCACCATCGATCTGCGCGCCAGCGGCCAGGTGGTGAAGTTCGACGGCTTTCTGACTCTCTATCAGGAAGGCCAGGACGAAGCCTCCGAGGACGACGAGTCGAAGCGTCTGCCCGCCATGTCGGAAAGCGAAATCCTCGCCAAGCAGGCGATCGAGGCGGCGCAGCATTTCACCGAGCCGCCGCCGCGCTTCTCCGAAGCCGCTCTTGTCAAGCGCATGGAAGAACTCGGCATCGGCCGGCCTTCCACTTACGCCTCCATCCTGCAAGTGTTGCAGGATCGCACTTATGTCCGCATCGACAAGAAGCGTCTCATCCCGGAAGACAAAGGCCGCGTCGTCGTCGGCTTTTTGGAAAGCTTCTTCCAGAAATATGTCGAATACGATTTCACCGCGGCGCTCGAGGAACAGCTCGACCGCGTGTCGAACAATGAGCTGAACTGGAAGAAGGTCCTTCAGGACTTCTGGATCGACTTCATCGGCGCGGTCAACGACATCAAGGAGCTGCGCATCACGCAGGTGCTCGACGCGCTCAATGAACTGCTCGGGCCCCACATCTTCCCGGCGCGCGCCGACGGCGGCGATGTCCGGCAATGCCCGACCTGCGGCACCGGCAAACTGTCGCTCAAGGTCGGCCGCTTCGGCGCCTTCATCGGCTGTTCGAACTATCCGGAATGCACCTACACGCGGCAGATGACGCCCGGTTCTGCCGGCCAGCAGACCACCAAGGTGCTCGGCACCGATCCGGCGACCGGCCTGGACGTGACTTTGCGCGGCGGACGCTTCGGCACTTATCTGCAACTGGGTGAACAGGCCAAGGTCGAAAAGCGGCCTAAGGGCTCGAAAGGTCCAAAGCCCCCGGCCCCGGAAAAGCCGAAACGCGCCAGCCTGCCGAAGGGCGTGCAGCCGGACGACGTCGATCTCGACAAGGCGCTGGCGCTGCTGTCGTTGCCGCGCGAAGTTGGCCTCTCGCCGGAAGACGGCGAGCCGATCCTGGCCGGCGTCGGCCGCTTCGGCCCTTACGTCAAGCATGGCAAGGTCTATGCGAGCCTGGAGGACGGCGACGACGTTCTCACCGTCGGCCTCAACCGCGCCATGCATCTGATCGCCGACAAGATCGCCAATCCGAAACAGGGCCGCCGCTTCGGCGCCTCCGCCGGCAAGACTTTGGGCGATCACCCCAACGAAGGCGGCCCCATCGTCGTCAAGAACGGCCGCTTTGGCGCTTACGTCAGCAATAACGGCATCAACGCCACGCTGCCGTCCGACAAGACGCCGGAGACGATCACGCTCGACGAGGCCATCGTGCTGCTCGAGGCCCGCGCCGCCCAGGTCGGCAATTCGCCGCGCGGCAAGAAGCCGGCCAAAAAACCGGCCGCGCCGAAAGCCGCCAAGGCCAAGGGCAAGGCAAAAGCCAAGATCGAGGACGATACGCCGGAAATCGGCGACGAGGCCTCGGCCCGCCCGGCGGTCAAGACCGCTGCCAAACCGGCCAGCGCGCGCAAGAAGCCAGCGGCAAAAGCCAAGAAGCCTGCTGCCAAGGCGAAGAAGCCGGCGCGCAGCCCCAAGGTTTCGGCGGCGGAATAAGCGCGTTTCGCATCAGGCGCGTCTTCGACCCATCGGGCCCGGCCCGAACTGGCGAAGCGCGCCGTCACCCCTTACATTGCATCTCATAGGCGCCGTCTTGGCGCAGGAACTCTCTTTTGAACAAACCATCCAAATATACCACCACTCTCCCCTCCAAGGCCGACCTTCTCGCCTTCATCGCCAGGACCCCGGGCAAAGTCGGCACGCGCGAAATCGCCCGCGCCTTTAACCTCAAGAACGAAATGCGCGCCGAGTTGAAGCGCGTGCTGCGCGACCTCGCCGACGAAGGCGCGGTCGAGCGCAAGGGCAAGAAGCTGCACCACCCCGGGGCGCTCGCCTCCACCGTTCTCGCCGACGTGCTGTCGCGCGACCGCGACGGCGACATGATCGCCATCCCCGACGAATGGGACGAGGACGCGCACGGCCCGGCGCCGAAAATCCGCATTCACACGCCGCGCAAGATGAAGCCGTCCGAGGCCGCCGGCATCGGCGACAAGATCCTCGTGCGCGTCGAGGAGACCGGCGACAAGGACATTCGCTATTCCGGCCGCGTCATCAAGATCATCGACCGGCCGAAACAGCGTATCCTCGGCATCTTTCATAAGAGCCCAAATGGCGGCGGCAGGATCGAGCCGGTCGACAAGAAAATGCTCGGCAAGGAAATTGCCATTCCGCAGGGCGCCACAGGAGACGCCGAGGAAGGCGATTTGGTCGCGGTCGAAACCTCGCGGCCGTCGCGCTTCGGCCTGCCGCATGGCCGCGTCGTCGAGAAACTCGGCTCGCTGGCCAGCGAAAAGGCCGTCAGCCTGATCGCCATTCACGCGCACAGCATTCCAAGCGTCTTCCGCGGCGACACCTTGCGCGAGGCGGAAGCCGCCAGACCGGCGACCATGGCGCACCGAGAGGATTGGCGGAAGCTGCCGCTCATCACCATCGATCCGCCCGACGCCAAGGACCACGACGACGCCGTCCATGCCGAGGCGGACGACGACGCCGGCAACAAAGGCGGCTTCATCGTCACCGTCGCAATTGCCGACGTCGCGCATTATGTGACGCCCGGCTCGGCGCTTGACCGCGAAGCTCTGGTGCGCGGCAATTCGGTCTACTTCCCCGACCGCGTCGTGCCGATGCTGCCCGAACGCATTTCCAACGATCTGTGTTCGCTGCGCCCGCACGAGGACCGCGCCGCGCTCGCGGTGCGCATGATCATCGGCGCCGACGGCCGCAAGCGCTCGCACACCTTCCACCGCATCATGATGCGCTCCGCCGCCAAGCTCGCTTATGAGCAGGCGCAGTTCGCCATTGACGGCCGCACCGACGATGTCACGGAGCCGATCCTCGAGCCGATCATCAAGCCGCTCTATGCGGCTTATGAGGCTCTCGTGCGCGCCCGCGACGAACGCCAGCCGCTCGATCTCGATATCCCGGAGCGCAAGATATTGCTGAAAGCCGACGGCACCGTCGACCGCGTCGTCGTGCCGGAGCGGCAGGACGCCAACAAATTGATCGAGGAAATGATGATCCTCGCCAATGTCGCCGCCGCCGAGACCCTGGAAAAGGCACGCGTACCTTTAGTCTATCGCGTCCACGACGAGCCCGGCATCGAGAAGATCAACGCGCTGCGCGAATTCCTCGCCTCCCTGCAGATACCGCTGGCCAAATCCGGCGCGCTGCGACCGGCGACCTTCAACACCATTCTCCGGCAAGTGAAAGGCGGCGAGCGCGAACAGCTCATCAACGACGTCGTGCTGCGCTCGCAGGCGCAGGCCGAATATGCCGCCGAGAACTACGGGCACTTCGGCCTCAATCTGCGCCGCTATGCCCATTTTACTTCGCCCATTCGCCGCTATGCTGATCTGATCGTGCATCGCGGCCTGATCCGCGCGCTCAAATTCGGCCCCGACGGCTTGCCCGATAGCTTCGACGTGCCGGTGCTGGCCGAGATCGGCGCGGAGATTTCCGCCACCGAGCGGCGCGCCATGCTGGCCGAGCGCGAGACCAAGGACCGGCTGATCGCGCATTTTCTGGCCGACCGCATTGGCGCCAGTTTCGAAGGCCGAGTCTCCGGCGTGCATCGCGCCGGGCTTTTCGTGAAATTGAGCGAGACCGGCGCCGACGGCTTCGTGCCGGCGCGCACCATCGGCGATGAATATTTCGCTTTCGACGAGGCCAACCATTCCATGGTGGGGCAACGCTCGGGCGAGACCTACCGGCTCGGCGATGCCGTCACCGTTAAGCTGGTTGAAGCCGCCCCTGTTGCCGGCGCGCTGCGCTTTGAGCTTTTATCGGCCGGTCGCCAAGGCACCGGCAAAGGACACCGGGCCAAAAAAAGCCACTTGCCAAATCCGCCGAAACGTCCGATGCGCGGACCGGCGGCCAGCCGCAAGCCCGGCAAGCAACGGAAGTCTCGACGATGAACGATCACGGCCAGCGCCTCACCGACCGCATGACGAAATCGGAACGCGATCAGTCGTCCCCCGACAGCGAACCGCGCGACGCGGCGACCGTGATGCTGATCGACCGCGCCGGCCCGACGGCGAAAGTCCTGCTCGGCCGCCGCCACCACAACCACAAATTCATGCCCGGCAAATTCGTCTTTCCCGGCGGCCGCATCGAGGCGCTGGACCGCGCCATGTCGGCGGTGAGCGAGTTGCACCCGGACACGGAGGCCAAGCTCCTGGAGCGCGTCGCCAACCCGAGCGCCGAACTGGCGCGCGCCTTTGCGCTGGCCGCGGTGCGCGAACTGGCGGAAGAAACCGGCCTGCTGCTCGGGGCAAAGGGCGACGCCGCGCCGGCCTCGCCTGGGGAAACCTGGGAAGAGTTCGCCAAGGCCAAGGTCCACCCCGACCTCGGCGGGGTCCATTTCATCGCCCGCGCCATCACCCCGCCGAAGCGGCCGAAGCGCTTCGACACCCGCTTTTTCACGGCGGACGCCACCGGCATCGCGCATAAAATCGAGGGCGTGGTCGGGCCGGATTCGGAGCTGGTGGAACTGGTGTGGATGCCGATCGAGGAAGCCGCCACGTTCGACATGCCGACCATTACCAGCGTGATTCTCGAGGAACTCGGCGCGCGGGTCGAAGCGGGCATGGCGCATGCGCTGCCGGTGCCTTTCTACTACCAACAGGACGGAAAGTTCTTCCGTGAGCTGCTGTAGAGGCCCGAAAACCGGGCCAAATCATACAAAAACCCGCTTTTCTTGACATTTGCGGGCTCGGCGCTAGGGTCCGCGCCGCAGGCACCGCTCGCCTCCCCCATTCAGGTTTTCAAGGACAATCACAATGGCAAAAGCCGTCAGCCTCAAGATCAAGCTCGTGTCGAGCGCCGACACCGGCCACTTCTACGTGACCAAGAAGAACTCGCGCACCCAGACCGACAAGCTGGTCAAGAAGAAGTATGACCCGATTGCCAAGAAGCATGTCGAGTACAAGGAATCGAAGATCAAGTAGAGCGAAGGCGCTTCGCTTTCGATGTAAGGGCGCCCCCGCGGGCGCCTTTTGCATGTGCGCTCCCCGCTGATGGAATATGGCGCCACCGGCATGACCAAATACGATTGCATCGTCGTCGGCCTGGGCGCCATGGGCAGCGCCACGACCTATCAATTGGCCAAGGCCGGCGCGTCCGTCCTCGGCATCGACAAATTCTCGCCGCCGCACGCCTTCGGCTCCTCGCATGGCGATACCCGCGTTACCCGCACCGCGATTGGCGAAGGCATCGAGTATTCCGCCCTCGCCCTGCGTTCGCACCGGATATGGCGCGACATCGAGGCACAAACCGGCAAGCGGCTGTTCCTGCGCAATGGCTGCCTGTCGATCTCCGGGACCGATGCCGTCATCATGCACGACGTCGAGGATTTCTACGCCAATGTCGGCGCTGCGGCGCGGCGCTACGACATTCCGCACCGGACATTCGACACGCCCGAGGAAATCCGCGCGCGCTATCCGCAATTCGCCGTCAAGGCCGGCGACCACGCCATCCTCGACGAGGAAGCCGGCACCCTGTTTCCGGAAGCCTGCGTCGCCGCGCAGCTTGAACTGGCGGAGCGCGCCGGCGCTATCCTCCAGCGCGATACGCAGGTGACCCGCATCGAACCCGACACCCACGGCGTTGAGGTCTCGACCGCCGACGGACAGACATTCGCCGCCGACCGCGTCCTGATCGCCGCCGGCGCCTGGCTGCCGCGCTTCGTCGCTCAGGACCTGGCGCGCTACTTCACGGTCACGCGGCAGGCGCTGTACTGGTTCGAGATCAAGACCAACCCGGAACGCTTCAGCGACGCCAACTGCCCGGTCTTCATCTGGCAGGTGCCGCGGCAGGGCGCCGTCCAGAGCATCGTCTACGGCTTTCCGGTCCATGGCGACCCAAACTTCGGTGTCAAAGTCAGCC
>JAUSBQ010000447.1 GCA_030651965.1 Pseudolabrys sp.
GACACGCCGCGCCCGCATACGTTGCCGGCGCGCGCGCCCGACCTCATCTGCGATCTGCCGACGCGGCCGGAAATGGCGCTGATCTATCGGCTGTCCGGCGATGTCAATCCGCTGCACGCCGATCCCGACTTCGCCAGATCCGCCGGCTTTCCGCGGCCGATCCTGCACGGCCTCGCCACGATGGGCGTCGCCGGCCATGCGCTGCTCAGGACGATATGCGGCTACGATCCGGCCCGGCTCACCGCGATGTCGGTGCGATTCTCCGCGCCGGTGTTCCCGGGCGAAACCATCCGCACCGAAATCTGGCAAGACAAGAGCAAAGACAGCGATAAAGTCGGCGGTGTTGTCGGCTTCCGCTGCCGTGTTATGGAGCGCGACGTGGTCGCCATCAACAACGGCCGCGCCGAGATTGCCGGGTAAAGAAGCGGATAAAGAAAAATGACCAAGAGCGCCAACCGCGACGACTACGCCGAGATTCGGGAATCCGTGCGCGCTTTGTGCGCGCGCTTTCCCGGCGAATACTGGCGCACGCTCGACCGCGACCGCGCCTATCCGACCGCCTTCGTCAATGCGCTGACCGAAGCCGGCTATCTTGCCGCGCTCATTCCCGAAGAGTTCGGCGGCAGCGGGCTCACCGTCAGCGCCGCCGCAGCGATCATGGAAGAAGTCCACGCCGCCGGCTGCAACGGCGCCGCCTGTCACGCGCAGATGTACACGATGGGCACCATCCTGCGGCACGGTTCGCCGGCGCAGAAGCAGGCCTATCTGCCGGGCATCGCCAGCGGCGATCTGCGCCTGCAGGCTTTCGGCGTCACCGAGCCGACGTCGGGCACCGATACTTTGTCGCTGCGCACCACGGCGCGGCGCGAGGGCGACGCCTACGTCATCAACGGGCAAAAAATCTGGACGTCGCGTGCGGAGCATTCCGATCTGATGCTGCTGCTGGCGCGGACCACGCCGAAGGAGCAGGCGGTCAAGCGCACCGACGGCCTGTCGGTGTTTCTGGTGGATATGCGGCTGGCGCAAGGGGCGGGCATCACCATCAATCCGATCCGCACCCTGATGAACCACGCGACGACCGCGGTGTTCTTCGACGAGCTGCGCGTGCCGGCGGAAAACCTGATCGGCGAGGAGGGCAAGGGCTTCCGCTATATTCTCGCCGGCATGAACACCGAGCGCATTCTCATCGCGGCGGAATGCATCGGCGACGCCAAATGGTTCATCGAAAAAGCCACCGCTTATGCCAAAAGCCGCGAGCTGTTCGGCCGGCCGATCGGCCAGAACCAGGGCGTGCAGTTTCCCATCGCGCGGGCCTATGCGCAGATGCGCGCCGCCGAACTGATGGTGCATGATGCCTGCCGCAAATACGAGGCCGGCGGCGATATCGGCGCGGAAGCAAACATGGCCAAGCTGCTCGCCGCCGATGCTTCATGGGCCGCCGCCGACATGTGCGTGCAGACGCATGGCGGCTTCGGCTTCGCCGAGGAATACGACGTCGAGCGCAAATTCCGCGAAACGCGGCTCTATCAGGTGGCGCCGATCTCGACCAACCTGATTTTGTCTTATCTGGCCGAGCATGTGCTCGGCCTGCCGAGGTCGTATTGATGGCCTCTTGTCCCGGACGCGGTGCAGCGCGATAGCGGTGCACCGCAGAGCCGGGAAAGTTACAGTCTCGGAATTTGGAAAGATCCCGGGTCTGCAGCGCACCACGAAGACGTGCTGCGCCGCGCCCGGGAAAAGCAGAGAAGCACCATGTCCCTGCCCCTCGAAGGCCTTCTTGTCGTCTCGGTCGAACAGGCCGTCGCCGCGCCGCAATGCACCTGCCGGCTGGCCGATGCCGGCGCGCGCGTCATCAAGGTCGAGCGGCCGGAAGGCGATTTCGCGCGGCACTACGATTACATCGTGCATGGCGAGAGCGCGCACCTGGTCTGGCTCAATCGCGGCAAGGAATCGGTCGTCCTCGACCTCACCAAGCCGGACGATGCAGCGCTGCTCGAGGCGATGCTCGCCAAGGCCGACGTGTTCGTCCAGAATCTCAAGCCCGGCGCGCTCGCAAAACTCGGCTTTGCCGTCGAGCGGCTGCGCAAGGATTATCCGAGACTGATCTGTGCCTCGATTTCCGGTTACGGCGAAAGCGGCCCCTTCGCGCAGCGCAAGGCCTATGACCTGCTGATCCAGGCCGAGTCGGGCCTGTCATCGGTGACCGGCGGGCCGGAGGCGCCGGCGCGCGTCGGCGTCTCGGTGGTCGATATCGCAGCGGGCTTAAGCGCCTACGAGGCGATCCTGGAGGCGATCATCCGCCGCTCGCGCACCGGCGAAGGCGCGACGATCTCGATTTCCATGTTCGACGCGATGGCCGAATGGATGACGATCCCGCTGCTCAATCAGGAATGGGGAAATCCGTTCAAGCGCGTCGGCCTGGCGCATCCGACCATCGCGCCCTACGGCGTGTTCAAGACGCGCGACGGCGCCGACATTCTGATCTCGATCCAGAACGACCGCGAGTGGCGCATGCTGGCCGACAAGGTGCTCGGCCAGGCCGCGCTCGGCACCGATGAGCGCTTCGCCACCAATCCGCAACGCCAGGCCAACCGCGCGCAGACCGATGCCGCGGTGGCGGCCGTGTTCATCACGCAGGATGTCGAGCCGTTGATGGAGAAGCTGGCGGGTGCCGATATCGCCTTTGCCCGCGTCAACGATTCGGCCCTGCTGTCGACACATCCACATCTGCGAAGAATTACCATCGAGACGCCGAGCGGCCCGGCCAGCACGCCGGCGCCATCGGCGCAGTTTGTCGGCGAGGACCGGCATTACGGCGCGATTCCGGCATTGGGTGCGCATAGCGCGAAGATCAAAGCAGAGTTCGCGCCGAAATAAACGTCAATCCATCGCGTGGACGAAAAACTACCCCCGCTCCGAATAGACCTCGGTCTTGAGATCGATGCTGGACCGCGCGCCGATTTCGTCGAAATGGTGATCGAGGAAACGCCGCGCCGCGCGCTGGCCGAGCTTGCGCAGCAGTTCGAGCGACGCGAAATCGTTGCGCAGCTTGGACGACGAGGACAGCCGCTCGCCCAGGCCTTCGAGCACGATACGGTGCACATTGATGCGGCGGTACTCGTTCGGGCCCTTGCCGTGCGGAATGCGGCCTTGCTCGATCAGCCGGTTGACGAACTCGATGGCGCGCAGTTCACCCATCAGCGCCGAGTTGAACGTGATCTCGTTGACGCGAGCCATGATGTCGCGCGTCGACTGGGGAATCTTCTTGCGCACCAGCGGATTGATCTGGACGATGATGACGTCCTCGGTGTCGGTCGAGCGGAAGAACGGATACAGCACCGGATTGCCGAGATAGCCGCCGTCCCAATAGGGTATGCCGTCGATCTCGACGGCGCGAAACACCGCCGGCAGACAGGCCGACGCCATCACCGCTTCGGCGGAAATCTTCTCGTGCGGAAAAATATGCAGGCGCCCGGTCTGCACATTGGTGGCGGCGATGAAAATCTGCCGCGGATCGGCGCGCAACGCATCGAAGTCGACGAAGCGCTCGATCAGGTCCTTGAGCGGATTGATGTTGAGCGGATTGAGATCGTAGGGCGACAGATACTGCGACCAGGCCGACAGCCAGTTGAAGGTCGGCGAACCGGGAGCCGGCAGCAGCGAAAACAGCCGGTCGGTGACCGCGCGCTGCACCGCCGGCAGATCGCCGCCGAGGCTGGCCGCGCGCCAGAAATCGGACAGACGCTTGCGGGCTTCGTCGGGGCCGCCGCGATTGAGACCGTCGGCCAGCATCACGGCGTTGACCGCGCCGGCCGAGGTGCCGGAAATGCCTTCGACCGTCAGCCGTCCATCTTCCAGCAGATGATCGAGCACGCCCCAGGTGAAGGCGCCATGCGCGCCGCCGCCTTGCAGCGCCAGATTGACGCGCTTGCCGGGTTTCGGCTTTGGCGTTTTGTCGCCGCCGAGTGCGCGTGAGAGAAAGTCGATCATCGGATGCCGATCACTGCGCCACCCAGCCGCCGTCGATCGAATAGGCCGAGCCGGTGATCGACGCAGCGCCATCGCTGCACAGGAACACCGCCAGCGCGCCGATGCCTTCCGGCTTGGTGAACTGATGCATCGGCTGCTTCTCCGACAGCAGCGCGATCTCGGCCTCGCGGTTCGACTGGCCGGTGGCTTGCGCCCGCGCGTCGATCTGCTTCTGCACCAAAGGCGTCAGCACCCAGCCGGGGCAGATCGCGTTGCAGGTGACGCCGTCATTGGCGGCTTCGATCGCCACCACCTTGGTCAAGCCGACGATGCCGTGCTTGGCCGCGACATAGGCGACCTTCTGCGCGCTCGCCACCAGGCCATGCGCCGAGGCGATGTTGATGATGCGGCCCCATTTGCGCTGCTTCATGCCGGGCATCGCGGCGCGGATGGCGTGAAACGCCGACGACAGATTGATGGCGATGACCGCGTCCCATTTGTCGAGCGGAAAATCCTCGATCAAGGCGACGTGCTGAATGCCGGCATTGTTGACCAGCACGTCGAGCGCGCCGAATTCCTTTTCCGTCGTCGCGATCATCGCCGCGATCTCCGCCGGCTTCGACATATCGGCCGGCGAATAACGCGCCTTGATGCCGAATTCCTTTTCCAGCCCGGCGCGTTCCTTCTCGATCGCGTCCTTGTCGCCGAAGCCGTTGAGCATGATGTTGGCGCCGTCGGCGGCCAGTGCGCGCGCGGTGGCGAGCCCGATGCCGGAGGTGGAGCCGGTGACCAGGGCGGTTTTACCTTTGAGCATGAAGTCCTCTTATTCAGTGCGGCCGGGGGCCGGGTGTCTGGAGGCGCGCTGGAACCTGCCCCTATTCTTATTGCAGTGCAATATATATGTACGGTCTTGCGCGAATGTGGGAAACGTCAGGTTAGACTTGAGTATGAACCCGGAGCGGGCATTGGCAAAAGCCGTCGTTAAAAAACCACAGGGTCGCACGGTGTTCCCGACACCCGGGCACGACCATGACCGCTGCGCCACCGACGCCATCGCCCATGCCGAGGCGACCTGCGCCGCGCACAAGGAAAAGCTGACGCCGACCCGCCGCCGCGTATTGGAAGCGCTGCTGGCCAGCCATGCGCCGCTCGGCGCCTATGAACTGATCGACCGGCTGGCCGATGATGGCGCAAAGGAAGGCGGACGCCCGGCGCCGATCACCATCTACCGCGCTCTCGATTTTCTCCGCGAGCAGGGGCTGGTGCATCGCATCGAAAGCCGCAATGCCTTCATCGCCTGCGCGCATAATCACGACAGCGGCGATCCGGTGGTGTTCCTGATCTGCGAGAAATGCGGCTCGGTCGGCGAGGCGGCTTCCGCCGCCGTCGCCGACACCATCAAAAGCGCCTCGCGCGCCGCCGGCTTCACGCCGAAGACGCCGGTGATCGAGATTTCCGGCGTCTGCGCGCATTGCAAGACGGCGTAGCGTCCTCCGCCGGAATTAAAAATGTCCTCTCCTTCCGCCACACACCACACCACGCGTCCACTGGACGCCGTCGCCATCGCATTGACGGTGCTGCTGTGCCTGTCCTGGGGTTTCAACCAGGTCGCGGTGAAGCTGGCGATCCACGACATTCCGCCGCTGACGCAGAGTGCCATCCGCTCATTCGTGGCGGCGTTCATCGTCGCGGGCTGGTGCCGCTTGCGCGGCATTCCGCTGTTCGCGCGCGACGGCACGCTGTGGCCCGGCCTCATCGCCGGGGTCGCCTTCGGGGTTGAGTTCCTGTGCATCTATCAGGGCCTCGCCTACACCACGGCGACGCGCGCGGTGTTGTTCATTTATCTCGCGCCGTTCTTTGTCGTGCTTGGCGCGCGCATCTTTCTGCCGGCGGACCGCTTCAAGCGCTGGCAATGGGTCGGGTTGTGCCTGTCTTTCGCCGGCATGCTGGTGGCGTTCGGTCTGCCGACGCCGGCGCTCGATCCGCGCCAGACGCTCGGCGATGTCCTCATGGTCGGCGGCGCGTTGGCCTGGGCCGGCACGACCCTCGTCATCAAGGCGAGCCGCCTCAACACAATCTCGCCCGAGAAAGTGATGCTCTACCAGTTGGTGATCTCGGCCCCGATATTGGCGGTCGGCGCGCTTGTCGCCGGCGAGCGCATGACCCACATGCCGGACGCTCTCGCGATCGGCGCGCTTGTCTATCAGACGGTCTGGGTGGTCAGCGTCACCTTCGTCATCTGGTTCGCGCTGATGAAGAAATTTTCCGCCAACCGGCTGTCGGCCTTCACGTTCCTGACCCCCTTGTTCGGCGTCGCCGCCGGCCATGTGATACTGGGTGACCCGCTGACCCCGGCTTTTGCCGCCGCTGTGGCGCTGGTCGCGGGCGGCCTGGTGCTGGTGAACCGGACGAAATAGAGGTCTTTCGCTTGCGTTGACCGAGCCATATTTGTCTGGCACTCCGGTGCGGTCAGGACCCCTGCATGAGCACACAAACACGTCATAAAACGGTCGCGGTGGATGTCGGCGGCGTTGCCGTCGGCGGCGGCGCGCCGATTGTCACGCAGTCGATGACCAATACCGACACCGCCGACGTCGAGGGAACCGCGCGCCAGGTGGCGGCGCTGGCCCGCGCCGGGTCCGAACTGGTGCGCATCACCGTCGATCGCGAGGAGGCGGCCGACGCCGTGCCGCGCATCAAGGACCGGCTGACTCAGATGAATGTGAAGGTGCCGATCGTCGGCGACTTTCATTACAACGGTCACACGCTGCTTAACGATTATCCGGCCATGGCCGAGGCGCTCGACAAGTACCGCATCAATCCCGGCAATGTCGGCTTCAAGAACAAGCGCGATCCGCAGTTCACCCAGATCGTCGAGATGGCGATTCTGCACAACAAGCCGGTGCGCATCGGCGTCAACTGGGGTTCGCTCGATCAGGAACTCCTGACCAAACTAATGGACGAGAATTCCGCTTCCGCCGCGCCGATCGGCGCGCGCGAAGTTACCCACGAGGCTATGGTGCAATCGGCGCTGTTGTCGGCGGCGCGTGCCGAAGAGATCGGGTTGCCCAAGAACCGCATCATTTTGTCGGCGAAGGTCTCGGCGGTGCAGGACCTGATCGCGGTTTATACCGAACTTGCGCGCCGCTCCGATTACGCGCTGCATCTAGGTCTCACCGAAGCAGGCATGGGCTCGAAGGGCATCGTCGCGTCATCCGCCGCGATGGGCGTGCTGCTGCAACAGGGCATCGGCGACACCGTGCGCGTGTCGCTGACACCGGAGCCGAACGGCGACCGCACGCTGGAAGTTCAGGTCGCGCAGGAATTGTTGCAGACCATGGGTCTGCGCACATTCGTGCCGTTGGTCGCGGCGTGCCCCGGCTGCGGCCGCACCACCTCGACGACGTTCCAGGAACTGGCCTCCGACATCCAGGGCTTCATCCGCAGCTCGATGCCGGAATGGAAGACGCGCTATCCCGGCGTCGAGACTTTGAACGTCGCGGTAATGGGCTGCATCGTCAACGGCCCGGGCGAGTCCAAGCACGCCGATATCGGCATCTCGCTGCCCGGCACCGGCGAGACACCGACCGCGCCGGTCTTCGTCGACGGCAAGAAGGTCGCTACCTTGCGCGGCCCCACGCTCACCACCGATTTCAAGCAGATGGTGATCGAATATATCGAGCGCCGCTTCGGTACCGGCAACCGCACCGCCGCCGAATAAACGTAATATCTTGAAGGCAATATCTTGAAAGCCAAAACGTTTCTGATCGGATTTCTGTGCGTGGTGCTGGCTTTAGTCGCCGGCTCGATCTATCTCGCCGCGACGACCGACCGCGCCGACAAGGCGATCGTCGCCGTCGCCTCGCCGGATGGCAAATACAAGGCGGTGCGGCTGACCGTATCGAACGATACGCCGGCGCCGTTCTGCGTCGACACCATCGGCATCTTTCTGACCGTCTATCCGGACAGCTTCGTCGCCAGCAACAGCGGCTATCAGGTCTATGGCGCCGCCTGCGCCGCGCCCGGCAAGCGTGACGCCTTGCCGAAGATGGAATGGCTGGCCAACAACAAATTGCAGATTACTTATTCGCCTGAACCGGGGGCCGGCAAACCGCCGCGCCTGAAAGAGCGCGACATGTCGCTGTTTGTCGGTATTGTTTATGTGAAGGTGGAGTAGCTGTCGTTGTCGTTCCCCGCGAGACCGCGGTCACTGGATCAAGTTCGACACCATATTCACGGTCAGCGCGAGCACGGTCAGATTGAAGAAGAACGACAGCACGCCGTGGATCGCGACGACGCGCCGGATGTGTTTGCTGGTAATCGGCACGTCGGACACCTGCGATGTCATGCCGATGACCAGCGAGAAATACAGAAAATCCCAATAATCCGGATGACCACTGCCGGGAAATTCGAGCCCGCCGATTTTGCCGTCGCGGCGCTCGCCGTAATACTCATGCGCATAATGCAGCGAGAAGATCATGTGGACGAAGGTCCATGACAGCAAGATCGTGACGATCGCCAGCGCTACATGGCCGGCGATCGCCGCGCCTGCTGCCTCTTTGGCCGCGCCTAGTTCGAACACGATGGCAAACAGGCTTGTCAGCGTCGCGATAATGGTCAGCAGCAGAATCGTGAAGGCGCCTTCGTCCTCCTCGGCGGCGCGCTTGCGGATGCCGGCGACGTCGGTGTGGACCACCATCGGATAGGTCAGCGCCAGGTAAAGCGCGACGCCCGCGTCCCAGCCGATCAGCGCCCGCGTCACGCGCGGCATGTCGAACGGCGCGAACACAGCGACGGCGATGCCGATGATGGCCGCCACGATGATCTTGCCATGCAGCCGCGCCAGGCGGAGAAGCAGCGCTGTGGGTTTGCGGGGCAACGACTTCTTGGCGGCCATTGTCGCTTATCCGTCGCTCTAGCTTTTCCGGTCGGCGATGAAGCGCGCGGCGGCGCGCAAAATATCGGCCTTGGCGCCGAACGGCGCCAGCGCGGCGTCGGCATCCGCGATCAACGCATCGAGCCGGGCACGCGCGGCATTGACGCCGAGGATCGCGACCAAAGTCGCCTTGCCGGCGGCGGCGTCCTTGCCGGCGGCTTTGCCAAGCAGCGCGCTGTCGCCCTCGACGTCGAGCAGGTCGTCGGCGATCTGGAACGCCTGGCCGATCGCCGCGCCGTAGCGCGCGATGCTGGCGCGCGCGGCCATGTCGGCCTCGCCGAGAATGGCGCCGGCATCGCAGGCAAAGCGGATCAGCGCGCCGGTCTTCATCGCCTGCAAGGTGACGATTTCGCTTTCGGTCAGCGCGCGTCTGGGCTCGAACCGGCCCTCGGCGGCCAGATCGAGCATCTGTCCGCCGGCCATGCCGCCGAGCCCCGAGGCGCGGGCCAGTTCGCGCACCAAAGCGATACGCACCTTGGCGTCGGCATGGACCTCGTCGCGCGCCATCACGTCGAAGGCCAAGGTCAGCAGCGCATCGCCGGCGAGGATCGCCGTCGCTTCGTCGAACGCTCTGTGCACGGTCGGCTTGCCGCGCCGCAGGTCGTCATCGTCCATGGCCGGCAGGTCGTCATGCACCAGCGAATAGCAATGCACCAGTTCGAGCGCAGCGCCTGCGAGCAATGCGCCGCTTCGCGCGACGCCAAACAAAGCGGCGGTCTCGACCACCAGTACTGGACGAATGCGCTTGCCGCCGCCGAGCGCGCCGCTGCGCATGGCCTCTAACAGGCGCTTGGGCCGCGCCGTCTCGCCGGGCAGCGCCGCGCCGTCGAGCAGACGTTCGAGCAGCGCCTCGGTTTCAGTGGCGGTCGCGGTCAGTCGGTCGGTGAAGTCGGGTGAACCCATGCGGCCTATTTGCCCCAGTGTCGCGGTTGCCGCAAATGCCCGTGCATGGGTTAAGGTCATCCGGTGATTTATCGCCCCGACTCTCAGCCGCGCCGGCGGTTCAGTATGGCCTACGATATTCTGCGGCTGCCGCGCCTGTCGCGGCCGTGGCGGGCTTTGCTGTTTGTTCTGTTGGGGCTGTTGCTGCTGCCCTATCTGCTGACCGTGCTGTACAGCGTGGTCAATCCGCCCTCGACCGTGATGCTGTGGCGCTCCTTGACCGGGCAGCGGGTCGAACATCGATACGTCCCGCTCGCCCGCGTGTCGGCGGCTTTGCCGGTGGCGGTGTTGATCGCCGAGGACGGCCGCTATTGCAGCCATTACGGCGTCGATTTCACCGAAATCAGCAATGCCATCGAGGATGCCGAGGGGCTGGACGACCTGCGCGGCGGCTCGACCATCACCCAGCAGGTCGCCAAGAACCTGTTCCTGTGGCCGGGCCGCAGTTTCGTCCGCAAGGTGCTCGAGTTCCCGCTGGCGCTCTGGATCGATCTGGTGCTGTCGAAGCGCCGGGTGCTGGAGATCTACCTCAACATCGCCGAATGGGGCCCGGACGGCGAATTCGGCGCGGAAGCAGGTAGCCGGCGGGCTTTTGGCCGCTCAGTGGACGGTTTGAGCGCCTATCAGGCGGCTTTGCTCGCCGCCATGCTGCCCAATCCCGTGACCCGCGACGCCAAGCGGCCGGGGCCCGGCCTGCGCCGTCTGGCCGGGCTCTATCAGGGACGCGCCAGCCGCTCGCCGGAGGTCGCCAAATGCGTCCGGACTGGCCGGTAAAAGGCCTGGAATAGACCCTAGCCTTGGGCACGTCCTTCCTCTATAAGCCCGGCTTCAAACCGATATCTGCGCCTTTCCAGGAGTTGCTTCCAATGGCTGTGCCGAAAAGAAAAACCTCGCCGTCGCGCCGCGGCATGCGCCGCTCGGCCGACGCGCTCAAGCGGCCGACCTATGTCGAAGACAAGGATTCAGGCGAACTGCGCCGTCCGCACCACATCGACCTGAAGACCGGCATGTACAAAGGCCGTCAGGTTCTCAAGGTGAAGACCGAAGCCTAAAGCCAGCGCGGGGATAGTACTCGATGTTCATCCTCGGCTTTCCCCTGCTGCTGGTTCCCTTCGCGATCTACAACATCGTCGCCTTCCTGATGCCCGGCGTGAGCTGGACCGCGACGCTGACCAGCGTCCACATGATGTCCGGCGGCGACTGGACCATGTCGGCCGGCGACATGCTGATCGTGCTGGCGATCATCTTGCTGTTTGCCGAGATGATGAAGTCGACCCGCATCGGCGTGCGCAGCGTGGTCGATCACGGCCTGTCGCTGCTGCTGTTCCTGGCCATGATCGTCGAGTTCCTGCTGGTGCCGCAGGCCGCGAGTTCGACCTACTTCCTCCTTCTGGTGATCGCCCTTGTCGACGTGCTCGGCGGCTTTGCCGTGACTTTGCGCACCTCGCAGCGCGACCTCACGGTCGAAGGCACCTTGCCGCACATCTCGTCCTAGCCCCTCCAAGAATTCCGAAAAGCATGATCCCGAAAAACGGGAACCGGTTTTCGGAAACAGATCATGCGTGAGAAGAATTAAAATGAGCCGCGACTTTCAGCTGCCCGGCCGCTCGCCGGTCATCGCCGGTGAAGGAATGGCGGCGACGTCGCACCCGCTGGCCACGCTCGCCGCCGTCGAGACATTGCGCGCCGGCGGCACCGCCGCCGACGCCGCGGTCGCCGCCTGTGCGACATTGTGCGTGGTCGAACCGGCCATGACCGGCATCGGCGGCGATTGCTATTCGCTGGTGTCGAAGCCGGGCAGACCGGTGTGGGGCTATAACGGCTCCGGCCGCGCCGGCCGCAAGGCATCGTTCGACACCTTGCGCGCCAAGGGCATGGCCGAGATCGGCGAATCGATCCACGCCGTCACCGTGCCGGGCGCGCTCGACGCCTGGGAAGCGATCCTGAAGGATCACGGCCGTTTCGGCCTCGACCGCAATTTGCAGACCGCGATCAAATATGCCGAAGGCGGCTTCCCCATTGCCGCCCGCGTCGCTTTCGACTGGAGCCGTTACGTCGACAAGCTCAAGGCCGATGCCGGCGCGTCGAAGCATTATCTGTTCAACGGCCAGTCGCCGAAGGAAGGCGACGTCATCCGCTTGCCGGCGCTGGCGCGGACGCTGAAGATACTCGCCGCCAAGGGCGCGCGCGCCTTCTACGAAGGCGAGCTCGCCGACGACATGGCGCAGACCCTGGCCGCCAAAGGTTCCTTCATCGACGCGCAGGATTTCGCCAGCCATCGCGGCGATGCCGTGACGCCGATCTCGACGAATTACAAAGGTCTCGATCTGGTCGAGATTCCGCCGAACGGGCAGGGCCTGGTCGCGCTGGTGATGCTCAACATCCTGGAGCATTTCGACGTCGCGTCGCTCGACCCGTATGGACCCGAGCGTTTCCATCTGATGCTGGAAGTGGCGCGCATCGCCTATGCCGTGCGCGACACCCACATCGCCGACGAGGCGCATATGCGCACGCCGGTCGCCGATCTGCTCGACAAGGGCTTTGCCAAAAAACTCGCCGCGCTGATCGATATGAGCAAGCGCGCACAATTGCCGAAGGCTCCCGCGCCTAACAGCGACACCATCTATCTCAGCGTCGTCGACAAAGACCGCATGGCGGTGTCGTTCATCAATTCGCTCTATTCGGCCTTCGGCCTCGGCGTCTGCACCGAGAAGAGCGGCATCATGCTGACCAATCGCGGCGCCTGTTTCACGCTCGACCCGGACCACCCGAACACCTTCGGCCCGGGCAAGCGGCCGCTGCACACCATCATTCCGGGCATGACCATGCGCGACGGCCGCTGCGACATGAGCTTCGGCGTCATGGGCGGCGCCTACCAGCCGATGGGACACGTCCAGATCGTCAACAACATGCTCGACTACGGCATGGATATTCAGCAGGCGATCGATTGCCCGCGCTTCTTCTTTGAGGGTGAACAGACATTGGTCGAGAGCGGCACGCCGCCGGCGACCATCGACGGCCTGATCGCGCGTGGTCACAGCGTGGCCAAGGCGGACATGCCGTGGGGCGGCTCGCAGGCCATCAAGATCGACTGGGACCGCGGTGTACTGATAGGCGGTTCAGATGCGCGCAAGGACGGCCTGGCGCTGGGTTATTAGCGCGCCGTGCGCGGCCAATATTCACGCTGTGAAATTGCCTGCCCTGTGACGCTTTGTCCCCGGCCCTGAAGTGGCGGCGGCGGGCCGCGCATCAAACTTCAATTGTCTATTGTGCGCATTGCCGTCCATAATCGCCGTCAGTGACTATCGACAATAGAAAATACCAGGGGAGGCTTTCTTGAAACGTACACTCGGTGCGATCGCGGCGCTGTTCGCAGGCTCGTTGATGCTGGCGGCCCAGCCGGCGCAGGCGCAGCAGGACTTTCCCAACAAACCCATCACCATCGTCGTGCCGCTGGCGGCGGGCTCCGGCATGGATTCGCTGGTCCGGCTCTATGCCGATAAATTGCAGCAGTCGCTCGGCAAGCCGGTCATCGTCGAAAACAAGCCGGGCGCTGCGCTAATGCTGGCGGCGGCCGCGGTCGCCGCCGCGCCGGCCGATGGCTACACGCTGCTGGTGTCGACCAGCTCGGCGATGGCGATCAATCTGGTGCTGTACAAGAAGGTCAATTACGACGCGGTCAAGGATTTCACGCCGGTCTCGTTCTATGTGAAGTCGCCCTTCATCCTGGTCGTCAATCCGGACATCAAGGCGAACACCGTTCCCGAACTGATCAAGGTCGTCAAGGAAAGCACGACGCCTTTGAGTTACTCCTCGCCCGGCGCCGGCGTCGCGCAGCATCTGTCGATGGAGTACATGAAGCAGCGCTTCGGGCTGACGATCGCGCATGTGCCTTATCGCAACACGCCGCAATCGATCTCCGACATCGTCGCCGGACACGTCCAGCTTGGCTTTGCCGAAGCCGGCGCGTCGCTGCCGTTGATCCGCGAGGGAAAATTGCGCGCGCTCGCGGTGTCGTCATCGACCCGCCTTCCGACGCTGCCGGACGTGCCGACTTTCGCCGAAGCGGCCAGCGCGCCGGATTTCGAAGCGGTGTCGTGGCACATGCTGTTTGCGCCGGCGGCGACGCCCAAGCCGGTGCTCGACAAGCTTCATGCCGCCATGAGCAAGATCATGGCCGACCCGGAGATGAAGCAGAGAGCCTCCGCCATCGGCCTGTTGCCGATCGACCCGCCATCGATTCCGGACACGGTCAAATATCTGGCGTCGGAACGTGAAAAGTGGGGCTCGCTGGTCCGCAAGCTCGGCCTTGAAGGTTCGCAATAGCGTTAGCGCTTCGTAACCTAAAACGTCAGCGCGTTAACCGTACGATAGGCCGCGATCGCTTCCGACGGTTCCGCGCGGCGGCGTTCGCGCGTCTGCGGCGCGTGCGCCTTGGTGGCGATGAGGTGCGCGAGAAACGCTGCCTCGCGATAGACCGGCGCGGAATGCGGCGCGGCAGCGGTGCCGGTCACGACCAGCGCCCGGCTTTCCGCCGCGGGAGCGTCGCTGCCGTCCTGGTCTTGGGCGGGCTCCTGTACGAATTCGCCGGCAAACTCACGGCCGGAATCGGTCGGCTGGCGGGACGCGGCTTGTTTGCTGGCTTCGACTCGCATAGGCACGGCCTGTCTCGGTTCGGGACAACTGGCTCCTGATTGGCCCTCGTCCACACTCGGAATGGCAAGGGCTGTGCCGGTGGCGGTCGAACGTGGTTAAGGCTTCCGTGGTCGCGTTTTTTCTAATTGTTTAGGGATTCCCGGTAGTTTTCCGCCGCGGCATCCAATGACGAGGCAACGCCCAATGCGGCGTGGCGTTCCCAAAAAGGGGCGAGCGTGACCCATTTCGAGCAATCCGCCGGTGTCCCGGAAGCCGCGGAAATTTTGCGGTCGATTGGCGACGCCGCCTATGAATGGCGGTTGGACACCGACGCCCTCGCCTGGAGCGGCAACGCGGCCGCCGTGCTCGGCATTGCCGACATCAACGACCTTGCCAGTGGCGCAAGCTTCGCGCGTCGCGTCGACGCCGCCGGCGGGCAGAGCCGCGCCGATGCCATTCAGCGATCGGCCCAGCGCGATAGCGGCGAGGGCGTCGCCTATCAAATCCAGTATGCGTTCAAGCGCGGCATCGAGGAGCGCGCCTGCGTGGAAGATACCGGCCGCTGGTTCGCCGGCCCCGACGGCAAGCCGCTGCGCGCGCACGGCACGTTGCGCGTCATCGACGCGCGGCACGCGCGCGAGCGCGAACTCATGCAGCGCGCCCGGTTCGACACGCTGACCGGCGAACTCAACCGCGCCTCGCTGATGGAAGTTCTGGCGTCGACGCTGGACGACACGATCCGCTCCCGCGGTTCCTGCGGCTTCCTGCTGGTCACCATCGATCATCTCGCCCGGCTCAACGAGGCCTATGGCTTCGACGTCACCGAGGACGTGATCGCCGAGGTCGCCAAGCGCCTGCGCGCGCGCGTGCGCGGCAAGGATTATCTCGGCCGTTTCTCCGGCAACAAATTCGGCATCGTGCTGACAAGCTGCACGCCCGACGAACTGGCCGTCGCCGCCGATCGGTTGCTGTCCGGCGTGCGCGAAGAGCCGATCGTCACTCCGGCAGGCTCCGCCGCGGTGACCGTGACCATCGGCGGCGTCACAGCGCCGCGCCACGCGCGCACCGTATCGGAAATTATCAGCCGCGCCCAGGATGCGCTGACCACCGCGCGCGCCAGGCGGCACGGCTCCTTCGCCGCCTATCAGCCGAACATCGAACGCGACGCGCTGCGCAAGCAATCCCTGCGCGCGTCCGACGAGATCGTCGCGGCGCTCAATGATCGCCGCATTGCCTTGGCTTTCGAACCTTTGGTCGATGCCAGGAGCCGGCATGTGTCGTTCTACGAATGCCTGATGCGGGTTTATCGCGCCGACGGCAGCATCGCGCATGCCAATGAGATCATTCCGATCGCCGAACGGGTCGGCCTGGTGCGGATGCTAGACTATCGCGTGCTTGAACTGGTGGTGGCGGAACTGGCCGCGGCGCCGGCGTTGCAGACGAGCGTCAACGTGTCGCCGGCCTCCGCCGTCGATCCCGACTGGTGGGCCGGACTCGGCGCCATGCTGCGGGCCAATCCGGGCGCGGCCGAGCGCCTCATCATCGAGATTACCGAGACCGCCGCGATCCAGGATCTGGATGATGCGCGCGGCTTCGTCTCCCGCGTCAAGGATCTCGGCTGCCGCATCGCCATCGACGATTTCGGCGCCGGCAATACGTCGTTCCGGAACCTGCGCAAGCTCGGCGTCGATATCATCAAGATCGATGGCGCTTTCGTGCAGAACCTCATGAAGTCGGATGACGACCGCGCCTTCGTGCAGACGTTGATCGATCTGTCGCGCCGGCTCGGCCTCAAGACCGTGGCGGAATGGGTGCAGGACGAAGCCGCCGCGCAAATGCTGAGCGAGTGGGGCTGCGACTATCTGCAAGGCGCGCTGATCGGGCTGGCCTGCGCCGAGCGGCCGTGGTTCGCCGCCGAGACAAAAGCAGCGGTTTAGCCATCCTGCCCGCGCATGCGGGCATGCGCTATTCCTTGCCGCCGAGCTTATCCAGCCGCTTCTGCATTTCGTCGAGCTGGCGCTTGAGTTCGTCCATCTCGCCGGCCGTTTGCGGCTTGTCGCCCGCGGGCTTGTCTTCTTGGGGCTTGCCGCCGCGCGCGAAGGGCGGGGCGAACATGGCGAAGGTCTTCTCGAACATTTCCATGTTGCGGCGCACATGCTCTTCCATCGGGCCGAAGCCGCCGACGCCGACGCCGCCGAAAGCCTGCGCCATCTGTTCGCGGAATTTGCCCTGCTGGCTGGTCAGCGACGACATCGACTGTTCGAGGAAACGCGGCACCATCATCTGCATGCTGTCGCCGTAGAAGCGGATCAGCTGCCGCAGGAAGGCGATCGGCAGAAGGCTTTGGCCTTCCTTGTTCTCCTGCTCGAAGATGATCTGTGCCAGCACCGAGCGGGTGATGTCCTCGCTGGACTTGGCGTCATAGACGACAAAATCTTCGCCACTCTTGACCATGACGGCGAGGTCTTCGAGCGTAACGTAGGTGCTGGTGCCGGTATTGTAGAGCCGCCGGTTGGCGTACTTCTTGATGGTGACCGGCTCTTTTTCATCTGCCATGTGATCACTCGTTTCCTCTTCCCCGCCATAAGCATAACCGGTTTATGACGGGCCGGGCCACCGTTTTGTGGCGGCGCGGTAAACTTAAGGGGCGCTGCGGTATCCCTTGCAGAAATGCGAATAAAGAGCCAATTCTCAGTCATAAATGCGAGGTCCCCATTATTGACAGGCCCCCTTGGCCTGCCGAGGATGCGGCAGTGCCATATCGGCCACCTTGCCCCAGTTGCCCGCCAGAGGAGTTATCGATGAAAGACGATGTCGTCATTGTGAGCGCTGCCCGCACGCCGGTTGGCGCGTTCAACGGGGCCTTTGCCAATGTTCCGGCCCATGAGCTGGGCAAAACCGCCATTATGGCCGCGCTGGAGCGCGCCGGGGTCGAAGGCGCCCGCGTCAGCGAAGTCATCATGGGCCAGATCCTCACCGCCGGGCAGGGCCAGAACCCGGCCCGCCAGGCCTCGATCGCCGCCGGCATCCCGGTCGAAAGCCCGGCCTGGGGCGTCAACCAGCTTTGCGGCTCGGGCCTGCGCGCGGTCGCGCTCGGCTATCAGGCGATCCTCAACGGCGACAGCGACATCGTCGTCGCCGGCGGCCAGGAATCGATGAGCATGGCGCAGCACGCGCAGCACCTGCGCGCCGGCGTCAAGATGGGCAATTTCGAGCTGGTCGACACCATGATCAAGGACGGCCTCTGGGACGCCTTCAACGGCTATCACATGGGCACCACGGCCGAAAACGTCGCCAAGCAGTGGCAGATCACCCGCCAGATGCAGGACGAATTCGCGGTCGCCTCGCAGAACAAGGCCGAGGCCGCGATGAAGGCCGGCAAGTTCAAGGACGAGATCGCCCCGGTCACCATCAAGGGCCGCAAGGGCGACACCGTCGTCGACACCGACGAATATCCGAAAGCCGGCGTCACGCTGGAGGGACTGACCAAGCTGCGCCCGGCCTTCGACAAGGAGGGCACCGTCACGGCGGCCTCGGCGTCGGGCATCAATGACGGCGCCGCCGCTGTGGTGCTGATGCGGGCGTCGGAAGCCGCCAAGCTCGGCAAGACCCCGCTTGCCCGCATCGTGTCGTGGGCGCAGGCCGGCGTCGATCCGTCGATCATGGGGACGGGGCCGATCCCTGCGTCACGCGCGGCGCTCAAGAAAGCCGGCTGGAAGCACGACGACCTCGACCTGATCGAAGCCAACGAGGCCTTCGCCGCGCAGGCCTGCGCGGTCAACAAGGACCTCGGCTGGGATACCGCGAAGGTCAACGTCAATGGCGGTGCCATCGCCATCGGCCACCCGATCGGCGCCTCCGGCGCGCGCGTTCTGACCACGTTGCTGTTCGAGATGCAGAAGCGCAACGCCAAGAAGGGCCTTGCGACACTTTGTATCGGCGGCGGCATGGGCATCGCCCTGTGCGTTGAGCGGTAGCGAAAACGCACCAGGAACAGGATGCGTTGAACGTTAGTATCAAAGCACGAGAAAAGCGTGGATCGCTCGGCGTCCGCGTGATTTGATCTGAGTCATGGCCGGCTAGACCCGGCCATGATTTTTAAAAAGTGTTCTGGGAGGAATGGGGCATGTCTCGCGTAGCATTGGTCACTGGCGGCACCCGCGGCATCGGCGCGGCGATTTCAAAGGCGTTGAAGGACAAGGGCTATAAAGTCGCGGCCAGCTATGCCGGCAACGACGAAGCTGCGCAAAAATTCAAGGCCGAGACCGGCATTCCGGTTTTCAAATGGGACGTGTCGTCCTACGAGGCCTGCGGCGAAGGCATCAAGCAGGTCGAGGCCGAACTCGGGCCGATTGAAGTGCTGGTCAACAATGCCGGCATCACCAAGGACGCCATGCTGCACCGGATGAAGCCGGAACAGTGGAGCGCGGTGATCAACACCAATCTCGGCTCGCTGTTCAACATGTGCCGTCAGGTGATCGAGCCCATGCGCGCCGCCAAGTTCGGCCGGATCATCAACATTTCGTCGATCAACGGTCAGAAAGGCCAGATGGGCCAGACCAATTATTCCGCCGCCAAGGCCGGCGAGATCGGCTTCACCAAGGCGCTGGCGCAGGAAAGCGCCAAGGCCGGCATCACCGTGAATGCGATCTGCCCGGGCTACATCAACACCGAAATGGTGCAGGCGGTGCCGAAGGATGTTCTGGAGAAAAACATCCTGCCGCTGATTCCGATCGGCCGTCTCGGCGAGCCGGAGGAAATCGCGCGCTGCGTGGTCTTCCTCGCCGCCGACGAAGCCGGCCTGATGACCGGCGCGACCATCTCGGCCAATGGCGGGCAGTATTTCGCTTAGCATTTCGTCATGGCCGGGCTTGTCCCGGCAATCCACGTCTTGCTTCCCGGATTTAGAAAGACGTGGATGCCCGGCATAAAGCCGGGCATGACGTATTTGACGAGGCCTCCCCATGACCACCAACCGCGTTCACCGCGTCGCCGTCATTCCCGGCGACGGCATCGGCAAGGAAGTCATGCCCGAGGGCGTGCGCGTGCTGGAGGCAGCGGCGACGAAATTCGGCTTCAAGCTCGCTTTCGACGATTTCGATTTTGCCTCATGCGACTATTACGAAAAGCACGGCCGCATGATGCCGGAGGACTGGAAGGATAAAATCGGCAAGCACGACGCGATCTATTTCGGCGCCGTCGGCATGCCCGACAAGGTGCCGGACCACATCTCGCTGTGGGGTTCGCTGATCCTGTTCCGCCGCGACTTCGACCAGTACGTCAATCTGCGCCCGGTGCGCCTGATGCCCGGCGTGCCGTGCCCGCTGGTTGGGCGCAAGCCGGGCGACATCGATTTTTGGGTGGTGCGCGAGAACACCGAAGGCGAATACTCGTCGATCGGCGGCAAGATGTTTCCCGGCACCGACCGCGAGGTTGTCGTGCAGGAAACGGTGATGAGCCGCATCGGCGTCGACCGCGTGCTGAAATTCGCCTTCGAGCTCGCCCGCACCACGCCGAAGAAGCACCTCACCTCGGCCACCAAGTCGAACGGCATCGCCATCACCATGCCGTACTGGGACGAGCGGGTGAAGGAAATGGCGAAGAACTACACGGACGTGAAATGGAATCAGTTTCACATTGACATTCTGACCGCGCACTTCGTGATGAACCCGGACAAGTTCAACGTCGTCGTCGCCTCCAATCTGTTCGGCGATATCCTGTCCGACTTGGGTCCCGCCTGCACCGGCACCATCGGCATCGCGCCGTCTGGCAACATCAATCCGGAGCGCAAGTTTCCCTCGGTGTTCGAGCCGGTCCACGGCTCGGCACCGGACATTTACGGGCAGGGCATCGCCAATCCGATCGGCCAGATCTGGTCGGGCGCGATGATGCTGGAGCATCTCGGCGAGCCGGAGGCGGCCAAGGCCATCGTGAAGGCGATTGAAACCGTCTTGGCGCAAGACAAGCTGCGCACCCGCGACCTCAAGGGTCCGGCCGATACGGTGACCTGCGGCAAGGCCGTCGCCGACGCGCTGGGTTGACGCGCCGCTGCGTCTGCGGTTGTTTGGCCACGTCGAACTGAACTCCGTTCATTCCCGCGAAGGCGGGAATCCAGTCTTTCTTCGTTCTGGGTCCCCGCTTTCGCGGGGACGAACGGAGTACGTAGCCCGCACAGTCCCCATGACCGCTTCCCGCGCCACATTGTTCGGCTTCTCGGCGATCCTGATGTGGTCGCTGCTCGCGCTGTTGACGGTCGCGTCCGGCACGGTGCCGCCGTTTCAGCTCGCGGCCATGACCTTCGCGATCGGCGGCGCGCTCGGCGCGGTCTGGGTGTCGTGGTCGGGCCATTGGGGCGCGCTGCGGCAGAAGCCGCAAGTCTGGCTGCTCGGCGTCAGCGGCTTGTTCGGCTATCACGCGCTGTATTTCATCGCGCTGAGGCTGGCGCCGCCGGCAGAAGCCGGCCTGCTCAATTATTTCTGGCCGCTGCTGATCGTGCTGTTTTCCGGGCTGCTGCCGGGCGAGCATCTGCGCTGGCATTCCGTCGCCGGCGCGCTGCTTGGCCTGGCCGGCACCGTCATCCTGTTTCTCGGCAAGGGCATCGCGCCGGCATTGGAATACGTCGCCGGCTATAGCGCGGCCTTCTGCGCGGCCTTCGTTTGGGCCGGCTATTCGGTGCTGTCGCGGCGTTATGTCGGCGTGCCGACCGCGGCGGTCGCCGGCTTCTGTCTTGCCACCGCGTTGCTGGCGGCGCTCTGCCATCTCGCGTTCGAGGTCACGGTGTGGCCGCGCACGACGGGAGAGTGGCTCGCTGTCGCCGGTCTCGGCATCGGCCCGGTCGGCGCGGCGTTTTATGTCTGGGACATCGGCGTCAAGCGCGGCGACATCAAGCTGCTCGGCGTCGCGTCCTATGCCGCGCCGATCCTGTCGACGTTCTTTCTGGTGCTGGCCGGCTTCGCCGAGGCGAGCGTGACCTTGTGGTTCGCGGCTTTGATGATTACCGGCGGCGGCCTGCTGGCCGCGAAGGATATGCTGCGCAAGACGAAGCCGCAGTAAGCCGTCACCCTGAGGTGCGAGGCAACGCAGTTGCCGAGCCTCGAAGGGCGACGGCCGCTGAGTCTCGGGCCGTCGTCCTTCGAGGCTCGCTACGCTCGCACCTCAGGATGACGGATTAAGTCAAGGCTCCCACCCCTTCGGCGCGAGTTCAAAACCGTCGAAGGTAAAACCCGGCGCCACGGTGCAGCCGACCAGGGTCCAGTCGCCGGTCGATTCCGCCGCCTGCCAGGCGCGCCCCGGCACCGTCACCTGCGGGATTTCGTCGGCGTGAATGTCGCTGCCGAGTCGGACGATCTCTTCCTTGGCGCCGTCGACGATCGAAAGTTTCAGCGGCGCGCCGGCATGGTAATGCCAGATCTCGACCGCATCGACTCGATGCCAATGCGAACGCTCGCCGCGCGCCAGCAAAAACAAAATCGCGGTCGAGGCGGCGCGGCCGTTGACGGTGTGGCTGTCGCGAAACGTCTCGCGGTAGTGCCCGCCTTCCGGATGCGGCTTGAGATCGAGCTTGGCGATGATGGCGGCGGCGGTCGGCATCAGAACCTGTTCTTGCGCTCGCGCAATTCCGCGAACACCTCATTGGCCGGTTTTCCCGCCATGCCGATATTGGCCGCGAGCGACGGCTCGCCGGCGCGCAGGAACGGATTGGTCTGCTTCTCTTCGCCGATCGTGGTCGGGATGGTCGGCCGACCTTCGGCAAGCTGCCTGGCCGCCTGTTCAGCGCGCGCCAGCAAGGCCGGATTGCCCTTGTCGACCGAGAGCGCGAACTTGATGTTGGCGGCGGTGTACTCGTGGCCGCAATAAACCTGCGTTTCGTCCGGCAGGTCGCGCATCTTCAACATCGAGCCCCACATCTGATCCATGGTGCCTTCGATGACGCGGCCGCAACCCACCGAGAACAACGTGTCGGCGGCGAAGACGATATTGTCGGCGTGGAACCAGTAGACGATATGGCCGAGCGTATGGCCGGGCGTCTCGATCACGTTGCCGGTGAGCGAGCCGACCTTGACGTTGTCGCCTTCGCGCACGGTCTCATCGACGCCGGGAATGGTCTTGGCTTCCGCCGCCGGAGCGACGACGCGGCATTTGTATTTGTCCTTCAGCGCCATGATGCCGTCGGTGTGGTCGGCATGGTGATGGGTAACCAGGATGTCGGTGAGCTTCCAGCCGGCAGCCTTCAGCGCCGCCTCGATGGGCGCGGCCTCCGGCGCGTCGATGGCGGCGGTGGCGCCGGTTTTCGGGTCGTGCAGCAGCACGCCGAAATTGTCCGATCGGCACATGAAAAGGCGGGTTTGCGCGGGCATGGTCTTCTCCTCGACGAAAGTCATTAACCTCAGACCGGAAATGTGTCGCATATCGACGCAGCGCAAGACCAGCATTTATTGGCTAGCGACTTGTGCTAGTTTGCTGACATGTCGATCGATGTCGTTGACCTGCGGAATTTCTACGGCCAGCAGCTGGGCGTGGTGGCGCGCCGTTTCGTCGGGCGCGGCGTGCGGTCGCTGTGGCGCGACGCCGCCGGCCAGCGCGTGCTCGGCATCGGCTATACGACGCCCTATCTCGGCCTGTTCCGCGAGGAGGCGGAGCGCTGTCTCGCTTTCATGCCGGCCGGGCAGGGCGTGCTGAAATGGCCGACGGCGCGCCCCGCGCTATCGGCTCTCGTTGACGAAAACGAATTGCCGCTGACCGACGGCGCGGTCGACCGCGTGCTGCTGGTGCATGCGCTGGAAATGACCAACGACCCGGCGGCCTTGTTGCGCGAGGTCTGGCGCGTGCTGGCTCCCGGCGGGCGGCTGCTGGCGGTGGTGCCGAACCGGCGCGGCGTCTGGGCGCGTCTGGACACGACGCCGTTCGGCCATGGCCGGCCTTATTCGCGATCGCAGATCAATCAGCTTCTGCGCGAGACCTGGTTCACGCCGAGCGGATGGAGCGAGGCGCTGTATGTGCCGCCGGTGCCGCGCGGCTGGTTCCTGCGGTCGGCGGTGGCGTGGGAGCGAACCGGCGCCACCCTGTCGGCGCCGTTTGCCGGCGTGCATCTGGTCGATGCGACCAAGCAGGTCTACCGCGCGATCCCCGCGCGGCAGCGCTTCAAGCATCTGGTGCCGGCGCTCGAGCCGGCGCTGGCGCCGTCTGCGCGGACGTAAAGACCCGCGCTTACTCCGGCTGACGCGGCGGTTCGTCGCCGCCCGTGGCCGGCGCGGCGCCGGCTTCGACATTGCCGTTCACGTTGCCGTTCACATTGCCGTTGAAATCCGGACGGTCGGGGCGGAAACCGCCGCCGCTGCGATGACGCCGGCGCCGGCGGCCGAAGCGATCCTGACGGTCGCCCTGGTCTTGTCCGTTCTGGCCGTTCGCTTCGACTTGATCGCCGCCGACAACAGGCTGCGGCTGACCGCCGCCGGTGATGAAGGCCGGCAAGCCGGTGACTTCCGGTGCGGCGCTCGTGTGAACCGGGCGAGGCTGATGGTTCTGCTGCGGCTGATGCTGCGGGCGGTTGTGCTGCGGTTGGTCGCGCGGCGGAAACGGCTGCGCATCGCGCGGCAGATAAGGCTGCGCCTGCGGCGGCTGAGGTTGCGGCGCAAAGCCCGGATCGCCTGGCGCGGCGAAGGGCGGGCCGTCGTCGTCGCCATCGTCGTAGTTGTCGTCGGCGGCGCCGGTCGGCGCGCCCGGCGTCGGCGCCGGATTGTTGTAGTAGGGATTCTGCTGCCGGAACTGTTCCTGCGCCGTGGCGATCAGGCGGAAATAATGTTCGGCGTGCTGGAAGTAGTTCTCGGCCGCCACCGGATCGCTGGAGGTTTGGGCGTCGCGCGCAAGCTGCATGTACTTTTCGGCGATATGAGACGCGGTGCCGCGGATCTTCACGTCGGGGCCGTTGGACTCGTAGACCCGCGTCAGGGGATTTTGGCTCTTGCGGTGATTGTTGTTGTTACCGCCGCCGCCACCACCGCCACCGCCGCCCCCGCCGCTGCGACCGCGCATACGCTTCTGACCGTTTCTCATGATTTCCCTGTTCGCCAACTATTGCTTCGCTATTCCGCGGTTTTGCCGCCGTTGCTCGCCTCGACCGGGAAGACACGTCCCGTGACGTCCTTAAAGACAGGCACTCATGCGAGTGTCGTTGCGCGGCGCGCCTCTAAAGGCTGCCCGCGCCAATGTCCGAACTTGATGCGCCAGTTATTCGCGATGGTTACAGCAACCCCAATGCCGTTCTGGCGATTTCGCAAGCCGTTGTCGTTCGACCGGTTCTTGTGCGTTCAACCGGTTACTGGTCATCGGCTATTGTTATCTGCCACTGCAATCGACTTTGCGGCGCTGCCTCGCAGAGCATCTCGCTCCGGGGTTCGTGGCAATGCATCCGTCACGGGTCGATTCCGTACCTGAAAGGTAGTCGTTTCCGGGCCGTATTCCAAGCGGTTTTTTGCTGTTCTTGAGCCCTGCGCTTTTAGGCAGGTCGCATTGCGTCCTGATCATGCCTCAATTGCGGTGCCAATGAGGCACTTAACGCGCGCGGAATACCGGCCAGATCGGGGCGCGCATCGGCAACGGTCATTCCGGCCTTGGTAAACAGCGCACGAACCGCCGGTTCCTGCCCGGCGCCCAGTTCGACGATCAACCGGCCGCCGGGCGCCAGCAGGCGCGGCGCCTCATCGGCGATGGCGCGATAGGCGTCGAGCCCGTCAGGTCCGCCATCGAGCGCGAGCGCCGGATCGTAATCGCGGACTTCCGGGTCGAGCGCGGCGATAGCGCCATGTTCGATATAGGGCGGATTGGACACGATCAGATCGAACGGCCCGCTGACGCCCGCTGCGATGTCGCACACGACAAAGCCGCAACGCGCCGACAGTCCAAGATGCTTGGCATTGCCGCGCGCCACCTCGATCGCCGCCGCACTGATATCGGTGGCGACGCCGGTCGCGTTTTTCAGTTCCGACAGCAGCGCCAGCATCAGCGCGCCGGAACCGGTGCCGATGTCGAGAATGCGCAGCGGCCTGTCGCGCGCGACGCCGATAAAATCCAGCGCCGCTTCGACCAATGTTTCGGTGTCCGGCCGCGGCACCAGC
Source organism: Pseudolabrys sp. (assembly GCA_030651965.1). Classification (GTDB taxonomy): domain Bacteria; phylum Pseudomonadota; class Alphaproteobacteria; order Rhizobiales; family Xanthobacteraceae; genus Pseudolabrys. Next base: position 25,597 of record JAUSBQ010000447.1, read on the forward strand.
ACATCCTTGCTGACACGCAGCGGCAGACTCCAGAATTCGCGTTGGCCCAGAATACGCGACACCGGCTCGCGCTTGCGCCGCCGCGCCGCGAGCGCGTCGATGGCCGCGATTTCTTCGGCGCGCAACAGCCGCTCGCTGTTCGTGGTCAGCGCGGCGCGATCGAGGCTCAGCGCATGCGCGATCAGCAGACGCGCGTCGGCTTCGGGGGAGTCGATGCCCGCCTGCCGCAGCGTCTCGGTGAGGACCTGCCGCGCGGATGTGATGGTCCACTTCTTACCTCCCCCTGAAAGGGGGAGGTCGGCGAGCGAAGCTCGACGGGTGGGGGTCATTGTTTGTCTGCCACGCGACCCCACCCCGAACCGCCTTCGGCGGTTCGACCCTCCCCTTTCAGGGGAGGGATAAGAAAGTGGGCGGCCGCCGTCATCACGTCGCGCCTTCGGCCGCCCGCAGTTCGGCCTGATGCTCGGTCACCAGCGCGTCGATCAGTTCGTCGACGTCGCCTTCCATCACCGCCGGTAATTTATAGAGCGTGAGATTGATGCGGTGGTCGGTGACGCGGCCTTGCGGATAATTATAGGTGCGGATGCGCTCGGAGCGGTCGCCGGAGCCGATCTGGCCCTTTCGCTCGGCGGCGCGCTCGGCATCGAGCTTGCGGCGCTGGGTGTCGTAGAGCTTGGTGCGCAGGTAAGCGAGCGCCTTGGCCTTGTTCTTGTGCTGCGAGCGCTCCTCCTGCACGAAAACAATCGTCCCGGTCGGAATGTGCGTGATGCGGATGGCCGACTCGGTCTTGTTAACGTGCTGGCCGCCGGCGCCTTGCGCGCGCATGGTGTCGATCTTGAGGTCGTCGTCCTTGATCTGGATGTCGACGTCCTCGACTTCCGGCAGCACCGCCACGGTCGCAGCGGAAGTATGCACACGCCCTTGCGTTTCCGTGTCCGGCACGCGCTGCACGCGATGAACGCCGGATTCGAATTTCAGTTTGGCGAAGACGCCGCGGCCATGCACTTCGGCGATCACTTCCTTGAGGCCGCCTTTGGAGCCCTCGCTCATCGATATCACTTCGGTCTTCCAGCCCTGCTTGGCGGCGTAGCGCTCGTACATGCGGAACAGATCGCCGGCGAACAAAGCGGCCTCGTCGCCGCCGGTGCCGGCGCGAATTTCAAGAATGGCGTCGTGATCGTCCATCGCGTCTTTCGGGATCAGCGCGAGCCGGATGTGCTTTTCCAGCGCCTCGTGCCGCGTCAGGAGAGACTGCTTTTCCGTCTCCGCCATCTTGCGCATTTCGGCGTCGGTCGAAGGGTCAGCAATCATGGCGTCGAGATCGGATATCTCGGCGCCGGTGGCGCGATAGGTCTTGATTGCCTCGATGACCGGGCCGAGTTCGGAAAACTCGCGCGACAGTTTGACGTAAGCCTCGGTGTGCAGCCCGCTGCCGAGTTCGCGTTCGACCATGGCGTGACGGGAGAGCAGGGCGTCGAGTCGGTGTTGCGGTAACGAAATCAAAGCGGCAATTCCTCGGCGGTCGCGAAATCTTCCAGAATCTTGCGGATCGGCACGCTGCCGATAGGCTTCGCCAGCGCCGGCAGCAAGGCTTCCGCGCCCTTCTGGCAGTCCAACTCGAGCAGCATCGCCTTCACCGGGCCGACCGCGGAAGGCGACAGCGACATCGACCGATAACCCAATATCGCCAGCGCCAACGCGCCCAGCGGCTGCGAGGCGAGTTCGCCGCACAGCGCCACAGGCTTGCCGTGCTGGGCGGCCTTGTCGGCGATCTCCTTCAGCGCGCGCAGCACAGGCGCCGACAACGGATCGAAGCGCTGCGACACCCGCGTATTGCCGCGGTCGGCGGCATAGAGAAACTGCATCAGATCGTTGGAGCCGACCGAGAGAAAATCGACGCGCTCCAGAAGTTCGTCGAGTTGGAACAGCAACGACGGCACCTCCAGCATGGTGCCGATATGCACGCGCTCGGGCAGCGAATGGCCGTGCTTGCGCAGATGCGTGAGTTCGACCTCGACCAAAGCCTTGGCCTGGTCGAATTCCTCGACGGTGGCGATCATCGGAAACATCACGCGGATCTCGCGGCCGCCGCCGGCGCGCAGCAGCGCCCGCACCTGGCTGCGCAGCAGGCCGGGGCGGTCGAGGCCGAGGCGGATCGCGCGCCAGCCGAGCGCCGGGTTCTCTTCCTCGAAGTTGCGCAAGTACGGCAGCACCTTGTCGCCGCCGATGTCGAGCGTGCGGAAGGTGACCGGCTTCTTGCCGGCGGCGTCCAGCACCGTGCGATAGAGCGCCGACTGCTCGCCGGTGCGCGGCAAGGTCGGCGCCACCATGAACTGCAATTCGGTGCGGAACAGGCCGATGCCGCTGGCGCCGGTCTCGACCATATGCGGCAGATCGATGGTCAGGCCGGCATTGATCATCAGCGAAATGGCGCAGCCGTCTTTGGTGACGCAAGGTTTGTCGCGCGCCGCGCGATACTGCGCCTGCCGGCGCGCCCGCAGTTTGACGCGTTCGCCGAAGGCGGCCTCGATATCCTGCGCCGGCCGCATATGGACAACGCCGGTCGAGCCGTCGACGATGATGGCGTCGCCCTGTTCGACCAGGCCGGTGGCGTTGGCGATGTCGCCGACTGTCGGAATGCCGAGCGCGCGCGCCACGATCGAGACGTGCGAGGTCAAGCCGCCTTCTTCGAGCACCAGGCCGCGCAGTTTCTTGCGGTCGTAATCGAGCAGTGCCGCCGGACCCATCGAGCGCGCCACGACGATGGCGTTGTCCGGCAACTGGTCCTTGCGCGGCGCATGGTCCTGGCCCATCAGCACGCGCATCAGCCGGTTGGCGAGATCGTCGAGATCGTGCAGGCGGTCGCGCAGATACGGATCGGAGGCGCGCAGCATCCGCGCGCGGGTGTCGGACTGCACGCGCTCGACGCCGGCTTCGGCGGTCAGGCCCGTCGTCACCGCTTCCCTGATTTTGTGCGCCCAGCCCTGGTCGTAGGAGAACATGCGATAAGCTTCGAGTACGTCGCGGTGTTCGCCGCCGTCGACGACGTCCCGATGCTCGACCAGGCGGTCGAGATCGGCGCGCAAGGTGGCGATGGCCGCCTCGAGGCGCTTCAACTCCTTCGGCACGTCGTCGGCGATGACATTGGTGATGACGACGCGCGGCTCATGCAGCACGACATGACCGAGCGCGATGCCGTCGGACAGCGACACGCCTTCGATATGGATGGCGTGGCGGGCGGCGGGTTCGGCGCCGGGCTTGGCGATCGACGAGAGTTCGCCGGAGGCGATCATCTCGGCCAGCACCATCGCCGTCGTCTGCAGCGCTTCTTCTTCCTCCTCGGTATAATTCCGCCGCGCGCGGTTCTGCACGACCAGCACGCCGAGCGTATTGCCGGCGCGCAGAATCGGCACGCCGAGGAAGGAGTGGTAGATTTCTTCACCCGTCTCGGGGCGGAACGAATAGGCCGGGTGGTTCTGCGCGTCCGACAGGTTGATCTTGCTCGCCTCGCTCGCCACGAGACCCACCAGGCCTTCGTCGGCCTTCATTACCGTGGCGTGGACGGCTTCGCGCTTGAGACCTTCGGTGGCGTACAGCTCCAGCGTTCCGTCCACGCGCAACACGTAGACAGAGCAAACCTCCGCCACCATGTTGGCGGCGATCAGGACGACCACCTTGTCGAGACGATCCTGCGCGCTGACCGGCTCCGCCATAACCTCGCGAAGCCGGCGCAACAGCACGCGCGGACCGCCCAGCGCGCCACGCATCTGAGGTCCTATCCGCCGGAATCGGGGCCGAAAGCCTCGTTCCGGCCCGTTTATGCACGAAATGGGACTGCGAATCCGGCGCCCGCAGTCCTCCCGCAGCCTATAGCGAATGGGGGTGGCAAGGGGCAAGCTTTGGGGCTTCTGGCCCGTGAGGGCGCTTCTCTTTTTCCCTCTCCCACAGGGGAGAGGGTAAAAAAAGCGTCGCGGATTAAATTCAAAATCCCTCTTGACCGCATTCCCACATAGGGGTATATATGCCTCATCCCGTCCCAACTAACGAGGGGGCGTTTGATCAGCGTCGTCAGATGCTGGGGCGGGGAGCGGTGGCCGGTGGGGGTGTCGGAGATTCGGCGCAACAAACCCATCGGCGGTCCAAGCCGCTTGGTCCCGATGCGCCAGCCGCGCATCACTGGG
>JAUSBQ010000258.1 GCA_030651965.1 Pseudolabrys sp.
TTCTGGTCAATGCCGACATAGGCGCAGGCCAGGTCGCCGGGAAACAGGAAAACCCGGGCAATGGCGCTGCCGATAGACAGGGAACTGAGCATGGCGATCTCCATCGATGCAGTCTGACATGTAACAGCCGGGTTGCCATAAAGCAATATATGTAATATATCTTATACGCCGCTGAGAGGAGAGTTCGCTTGCGCTTGACTGTCTATACCGATTACGCGCTGCGGCTCCTGATGTACCTCGCGGTCAAGGACGACGGCCTGGCGACCATCGCCGAGGTCGCCAGCAGCTACGGCATTTCCAAGACCCATCTGATGAAGGTCGCGCACCAGCTCGGCCAGGCCGGTTATGTCGCCACGGTGCGCGGCCGTGGCGGCGGCTTGCGCCTGGCCATGCCGGTCGAGCGCATCAATCTCGGTCAGGTGGTTCGTCAAACCGAGCCGGACATGGCGGTGGTGGCCTGCCTCAATCCGGTCGATGCGCCCTGTGCCATCAAGTCGTGTTGCGTGCTGCGGCGTGCGCTGGCCAAGGCCGGTACCGCTTTCCTCGAAGTGCTGGACGGCTATTCGCTGGCCGATCTGGTGAAGCCGCGCGCGCCGTTGCGGGCGCTGCTGACCATCGACGCGCCACGCGCCTCCCGGCGACCCTTGCCGCCCGCCTTCGCCTCCTGACCCCAGTCGCATCGAGGCACCTAAAGGTCGCCTTGCTTTACCTCTCGCTCGTCGCCGACTAGCTTGCGCGCCGTGTTGCCGGACGCCAAAGATGCCGCGATGCTCACCAAGTCGAAACCGTCTTCGCCGAACCGGTGCCCGATCGCCACATGGTGTGCGGCAATTCCCAGCTTCTCGAGCTCCGCAAAGGTAGTTGGGACGTATTCACATCACGACGGAACGGTCCCGGATGTCGATCGCTGGCGTTGCAAGTCGCGAAGGCCTGGGGGCACTGGCGTCGATCCGCAGGTTACCGTAAAGCGCCGTTCTTGTTGGCGATCAGCGTCGATTGTCTCCGTGTGCCACGGCCGCGACGATGGCATCCTGGATGTCCGGCCGTCCCAGCGGCAGGTGGCGGGTGGAATGAAGTTCAATCGGCCTCATGATCGATTGTCCGTAAGTTCACCTCCGCGTTCCCATTTTCGGTTGCCAGAGCGTCGTCAGAACGTTATTGCGCGATCGCCGTGCCGGGGGGCGGCGGTGCCGTCAAAATTTGGCGTGTAGGCCGGCGATTCCGGATCCCTATGCGGTGCTCCGCGGGCCGGCGGTTGAGCAGGGTGAGTTAGGTTGTGCTTAATGATGACACCGACGCAAAGCCCGGTGGCAGATGCGTAAAGGTAGGCGGCGGCCGCCGGCGGATTGTCGTCGTACTGAAGTCGTACTCTCGGCGATACACGCGCCAAGCGAATCTTTCCGAATGCATATGGGTATGCTATCGGAAGCGATGGGACCGACAATAACGTCGCAAAAGCCTGATATATATAGACAAATTTCCATCGCTCCGATGATGGAGAGGGTAGGCTGGACGGAATTGTTTTTCTAGCAAAGGCACTTAGCCTAGGCGGCTGAGCGCCATGTTGTACCGCTCGGCGTACTTGATTCCGCAGTCTAACCGCAGGGCAAAGCTGCCGAAAGGCTCATGCCGGCCAGGATTGCCCGCCGCCATCGACGCGAATGACTTGGCCGGAGACGAAGGCGCTCATCGGCCCGGCCAGGAATTCGACGACGCGGGCGACTTCATCGACGGTGGCGATACGGTCGAGCGTGCCCTCGGTTACCAATCGGGCGGGGTCGACATCGCGTGTGCCGACAAAGCGTTCGGTGCGGGTGTCGCCGGGCGCGATGCAGTTGACGGTGACGTCGTAGGCCCGCATCTGGTCGGCGAGGCAGCGGGTGAAATGCAGCGCGCCGGCTTTGGCCGTGGCGTAGATCGAGGCATTGGTGCGGCCCTTGAAGGCGGCGACCGAGCCGATGGTGATAATGCGGCCGCGCCGGCGCGCCATCATGCCGCGCGCCGCTTCCTGACAGACGAAGATGGTGCTCATCAGATTGCGGTCGATGACGGCCCGAACATCTTCCGGCTTGATGTTGACGACGTCGTTGGGATCGGGCTTGCCGCCGGCCGCGGCGATATCGCCGCCGGCGTTGTGCACGAGAATGTCGAGCGGCCCGAGTTCGGCCTCGGCGGCACAGACGGTGCGGGCGACGTCATCAACGAGAGTGAGATCGGCAAGAACCTTGATCGTGCGCACGCCGTGCTTCCCGGCGATCGCTTTGGCGACATCGGTCAGCGTTTCGGTGCCGCCGAATTCGGAGGGGCCGTGCTCGCGCATGCCATGCACCGCGACATGACAACCGAGCGAAGCTAGCCGTTCGGCGAAGGCTCGGCCCAGGCCGCGGCCGGCGCCGGTGACCAGCGCAATCTGGCCTTCGAGGATTCGCTTCTGCATGGCGTGCCGTCCTAGTCCAAAGTCAATGTCAGGCCGACGGCGAGCGTCTGCGCCAGACACATCGGAGCGACCATCGTACGCAATGCCGCTTCCGGCATATCCGGAATTTCGAACGTCACCGACGCGCCTTTGACGATAGGGCTGAGCAGACTATCGGTGATCGAGATCACCGGTACGCCACGCGCGACGATATCCGGAAACAGTTTGGCGGTGTCGGGATTGTAGGTCCTGAAGCTGATGGCGACCAGCGCGTCGGTGGGCGTCGCCGCGGCGGCTTGATCGCTCAGCGCCGCGCCTAGACCATCCAGGATAAAAACGCGCCGTCCGATCTTGCGCAGTACATAAGTCAGATGCGTGGCGACCGGGAACGAGCCGCCGAGTCCGAGCACGTAGATCGTCTTGGCGGCGCCGAGGATTTCGATGGCGTCGGCGAGCTCCTTTTCCTGCACGCGGTCCTGCAAGCTCTCAAGCGAGACCATGCCTTCGGACGCAAAGCGTTGCAGAATAGCCTGTGGATTATTGGCGCCCTGGAAGCGGCCGTCGCGCCGCAGGCCCGCGATGCGTTCCTTGTAGCTCGGTGCGACGCTGGCGACGAGCCGCGAGCGAAACACCTGCTGCATTTCGGTGAAGCCGCCGTAGCCGAGCGCATGCGCGAACCTGACGATAGCCGAGGGCTGCACCTTGGCGCGCTGCGCGACGTCGGCGACGGTGCCGAGCGCCATTTCGGTCGGATGCTCCAGGGCGAATTCGGCGATCACGCGCAGCCGGTCGGAAAAGCTGCCGTGCTGACGGGCGATTTCCCGGCGCAGCTCCTCATGGGTGCCGTGCGGAACCGCTTTGGTTTTGGCGCTATTTCGCATGCGTTCGGCCCTTTTTCGGCTTGCGGCTGACCATGACCTATATATTCTACTTTACAGAAATTATGGAATGTATATTCTATTGGTATCAACGAGCGGGCTCCGATCCAAGAACCGCCGCCAGGGGAGGGCACTATGAAGAACAGCAAAATTTCGTCCGGGCTTTCGCGCCGCCTCATCATGAAGGGCGGCCTGTTGTCTGCCACAGCGGCATTTTTCGGTCCATGGAAGCATAATCACGTCTGGGCGCAGGGCGCCAAGCCGATCAAGCTCGGCCTCACCTGCGACGCTAGCGGCCAATACGGCAATAGCGGCCAGGACGACCTGCGCGGCATTCGCATGGCGATCGACGAATTCAACGCCAAAGGCGGCGTGCTCGGCCGCAAGGTCGAATGGGTGACGGCCGATACCGAAACCAACCCGGCCACCGGCACGCGCGTCGCCGAGCGCTTCGTCTCGCAGGATCAATGCGGCTTCCTGATCGGCGCGCTGCATTCCGGCGTCGCCAATGCTATCACCCAGGTCGCTAACAAATACGGCGTCATCTATTTCAACACCAACTCATCGGCGCCGAGCGAAGCGGGTGAAAACTGCTCGCGCGTGAAATTCGTCTGGGACGGCAACGGTACCAACTTCTCCAAGGCCGCTGTTCAAAATGCGGTGCAGAAGATCGGCAAGAATTGGCTGCTGCTGACCAATGACTATGTCTGGGGCCACACGACCTCGGCAGCGACCAAGGGACAAGTCGAGCAGGCCGGCGGCAAGATCGTCGACAACCTTTTGGTGCCGCAGAATACGCGCGACTTCACCTCGTATCTCTTGAAGGTGCAGCAGGCCAAGCCCGACGTGGTGGCGATGGCGATCGGCGGCGACGACATGAAGGTGCTGCGCCAGCAGATCGTTTCGCTGAAAATGGACGAGAAGGTCGCCTGGATCAACAACCAGCAGGACTGGCCGGATATCTGGGGCCAGGCCGACACCCTGTTCGGCGTCTTCGGCACCAGCTGGTATCACAAGCTGCAACTGCCGGGCGTCGCCGAATTCGTCAAGCGCTGGCAGACCGCCTATCCGCAGTCGCCGATTCCGGTGCCGGGCAACGTCTCCTACAACGGCTACATGTCGACGCGCGAATTGCTGCGCGCAATCGAACGCGCAGGCTCGACCAATAATCGCGCTGTCATCAAGGCGCTCGAAGGCCACAAGATGCCGGCGGCCGACCGCATGCAGCACTACGATGCCTATATCGACGCGGCGACGCATCAGGTGCAGCAGACGATCTATCTGGCGCGCCGCAATGCCAAGCCGGCCGATCCGACCGATCTGTTCGACGTCATCAGCTGGACCAAGCCGGAAACGGCGCTGGACACGGACGCACCGAACAAGTGCAAGATGAAGGCGCCCGCGGACATTCCGACATTTGACGCCTAGCCTTTGGCCAGCCGGGCGCCCGGAAAACTTAAAGGGCGCCCGCGCCTGTCCATTGGAACGCAAGTAATGACGTCGATCGTGAATCTTCTGCCGCATCTGCTGAATGGCATTGCGCTGGGTCTGCTGTTCTCGCTGATTGCGCTCGGCTTCATGCTGATCCTCGGTCTGATGGAGCAGATCAACCTCGCGCACGGCTCGCTGTTCGCGCTCGGCGCCTATTTCGCTTATGCGCTGTGCGCGGCGCGTCTGCCATTGCCGCCGGACTGGCTGGCGGTCTGGGCCGCCGTGCCGCTGATCTGGCGCTTCGCAGCGGCGGTGGTGCTGGCGCCGATCCTGGTCGCGCCTTTCGGCCTGATCCTCGAACGGCTGATGCGACGCACCTATGGCCGCGACCCGCTCTACGGCCTGCTGCTGACCTTCGGCGTCGCCATGGTCATCGAAGAGTTGATCCGCGTGGTCTGGGGCACCCCGGATTACATGCTGCCGGTGCCACAAGAGATTTCCGGTGGGTTCATCATGCTCGACCTGATCTGGTCGACCTATCGCTTCTGGGCCGCCGGCATGGCGATCGTGGCGATGGCGGTGGTCTGGGTCATCGTCGAGCGCACGCGCTTCGGCGCCATGGTCAAGGCCGGCGCGCATGACAGCGAAATCGTGCAGGCGCTCGGCATCGACCTGACCAAGTTGCGCGTCTGGGTGTTCGTGCTCGGCACCATGATGGCGGCCTTCGCCGGCGTGATCATGGCGCCGCTTTGGGGCATCCGCCCGCATATGGGCGTCGACGCGGTGGTGCCGGCGTTTCTGATCATCGTACTCGGTGGCGTCGGCAGTTTCTGGGGCGCGGCGATCGGCGGCCTGCTGGTCGGCATGGTTGTCGGCCTGTCGAGTGCCTATGCGTCCGAATGGTCGATGTTGTCGATGTATCTGCTGCTGCTGTTGGTGGTGACGTTCCGGGCGCGCGGCCTGTTCGGCAAGAAAAGCGTGTTGGAGGTCTAGATGGCGCCGGCACGCACCATTCCCACCATCACCTGGGCGATGATCGTCGTCTGGCTCATTTTCGCCAGCGTGCCGCTCTGGATCGAGAAGGTCGGGCTCTACCACTATCTCGGCGTCGAAATCCTGATCTTTGCCATGTACGCGCTCGCCTACAATCTGGTGCTGGGGCACGCCGGTCTGCCGTCCTTCGGACATGGCGCGTTTTTCGGCGTCGGCGCCTATGCGTTCGGTCTGGCGCAGTTCAATATCGCCGCCAATCTCTGGGTCTGTCTTGCCGCCGCGGTCGGCGCCGCCGCGGTTGCCGGCGCGCTGGTGGCGCTGTTCATCTCGCACCGGCGTGGCATCTATTACGCCTTGATGACCATCGCTTTCGGCCAGATCTTCTGGTTCATCGCCATCAAGGCGCACGGCCTGACCGGCGGCGAAGACGGGCTTTTGAAGATCGAGCGGCTGCCGGCGACGTTGGGCGTGACCGTGTTCGATCTCAAGAGCAACGTCGCGCTTTATTACTTCGTGCTCGTGGTGTTCGTCGCCGTCTCGTTCCTGCTGTGGCGTATCGTGCATTCGCCGTTTGGCCGGGTGGTCAAGGCGATCAAGCAGAACGAAACCCGCGCCCGCTTCGTCGGCTACGATGTCTGGCGCTTCAAGGCGGCGATCCTCGTCATCTCGGCCTGTCTGTCCGGTCTGGCCGGCGGCCTGTTCTCCATGGCCCAGGCGTCGGCCTTTCCCGACGTCATGAGCCTGCATTACTCGGGCTACGTGGTGATGATGACTTTGGTTGGCGGTGGCTTGGTGTCGTTCTGGGGCCCTGTCATCGGCGCGGTCGCGTTCTTCCTTGCCCGCGACATCATCGGCGCCGTCACCACCGGCTGGATGCTGTGGTTCGGCCTGTCATTCGTGGTGCTGGTGCTGTTCAAGCCGGAAGGCATCGCCGGCATATACCAGAGCCTGGCGCAGCGCCGTGCCAAGGCCGCGGCGCCAGTCGTCGCGCCGAATTCGCAGGCGAGGTAATCATGGCCCTGTTCGAAGCCAAGGATCTGCATCTGCGTTTCGGTGATCGCGTCGTGCTGGAAAGTGTGTCGCTGGCATTCGAGGCCGGGCAATTATCCGGCATCATGGGGCCGAACGGCGCCGGCAAAACGACATGCTTCAACGTGCTGACGGGCCGCTATAAGCCCCATCGCGGCCAGGTGCTGTGGCAAGGGGAGGACATTACCGGCCGCAGTCCGCAGGCAATCGCGCGGCTCGGCATCGCCCGTTCATTCCAGTTGATGAATTTGTTCGACGAATTTACGGTGTTCGAGAACATCGCCATTGCCTTGCCGCAAACACGCGCGCGGGCACGCAACATGGTGGCGCAGGCCTATGCCGATCCGGCGCTGGTCGACGAAGCCCAGGCCATTCTGGCGCGTGTCGGGCTTGCCGAACGCGCCGATGACGAAGCCAAATCGTTGCCCTATGGCGCGCGGCGCGCGCTGGAGATCGGCGTTGCGCTGGCCTGCAAGCCGAAGTTGCTGTTTCTCGACGAGCCGACCGCCGGCCTCGGCAGCGACGGACGCGCGCGGCTCGCCGATCTCATTCTCAAGCTCAAAGGTAGCGTGACCATTGTCATCATCGAGCATGACATGGAGTTCCTGTTCTCGCTGGCCGACCAGATATCGGTCATTCACTGGGGACAGGTCATCGCCAAGGGAACGCCGGCGGCACTGAAGGCCAACCCCTGGGTCGAAGCCTCCAATCTGGGGAGGCTCAACTGATGCTCGACGTCAGCGCGATCAATTCATTCTACGGCGAGACGCAGGCGCTGTTTTCCGTGTCGCTGTCGGTCGAGGCCGGCGAAGTGCTGGCACTGCTCGGCGCCAACGGCGCCGGCAAGACCACGGTGTT
>JAUSBQ010000451.1 GCA_030651965.1 Pseudolabrys sp.
GATGACCTGGCGCAGACGGGCAGCCATGTCGGCTGCGAGCACGGCGTCTGCGGCACATGCACCGTGCGGGTCAACGGCGAAATCGTGCGCGGCTGCCTGATGCTGGCGGTGCAATGCGACGGCGCCGTGGTCGAAACCATCGAAGGCCTGTCCGACAGCGGCGAAGTCGCCGACCTGCAGGCGGCGTTCGAACAGCGCAACGCGCTGCAATGCGGCTATTGCACGCCCGGCATGCTGACGGCGGCGCAGGACCTGCTCAGCCGAGACGGTGTGCCGAGCCGCGAGGAAATCCGCGAGCACATTTCCGGCAATTACTGCCGGTGCACCGGCTATCATGCCATCGTCGATGCGGTGGAATCTGTGGCGAAAGCGCGGGCGGAGCAAAACAAATGACCTACCCCGTTCGTCGCCGCGAAAGCGGGGACACAGTCCTTTATGGAGAAAGCGCGATGGGGCCCGCCACAATGTACACAAAGAAGCTCATCGCCTCTTGCCCTGGGTCCCCGCTTTCGCGGGGACGAACGGACATTAACGCCGAGCCGAGCGCATGAAAATCACGCCCGACTCCCCGCCCGTCCTCTCCGTGCTCGACCGGCCGAATTCCTACATCGGCCGCTCGGTGCCGCGGCCTAATCTGCAACGGCTGACGCAAGGTCGCGGCCAATACGTCAGCGATGTCACATTGCCACGCATGGCGCATGTCGCCTATTTGCGCTCGCCGCACGCCCATGCCCGCATCGTTTCAATCTCAACGGAGGTTGCGAAGAAAGCTCCGGGGATCATTGCCGTCGTCACCGGCGCGGAACTGGCCAAGGTCATGACACCGTGGGTCGGCGTGCTGACCCATCTCAAGGGCATCAAGTCCGCGCCGCAGTCGGCGATCGCCGTCGACCGCGCCTGCTGGCAGGGCGAAGCGGTCTGCGCCGTTGTCGCCCGCACCCGCGCGCAGGCCGAGGACGCCTGCGAACTGATCGAGATTGCCTATGAAGAACTCCCCGCCGTCACCGATCCGGAAACCGCGCTCGACCCTGCCACACCAGTGATCCACGAAAGCCTCGGCGACAATCTCTGTTTCGAGCGCAAGCTCGATGTCGGCGAGGTCGACAAGGCTTTCGCCGGCTCTGCCGCCGTGGTTGAGGCGACTTTCGTCTGCGGCCGCCATACCGGCGTCTGCACCGAGCCGCGCGCCATCATCGCCGACTGGAACGAAGGCGAGCAGCGCATGACGGTCTATCATGCGACGCAGGCGCCGCACATGATGCAGAACCTGTTCGCCAAGCATCTGGCGCTGTCGGAAGCGCAGGTGCGCGTGCTGACCAAGGATGTCGGCGGCTCGTTCGGCATCAAGGTCCACACTTATGCCGACGAGATGGCGACGGTGGCTTTATCCAAGCTGCTCAAGCGCCCGGTGAAGTTCGTCGCCGACCGCATCGAGAGCTTCGTCACCGATATTCACGCGCGCGATCACCGCGTCAAGGGCAAGATCGGCGTCACCAAGGACGGCGTCATCACCGCCTTCGAAATCGACGATCTCACCGGCATCGGCCCCTATTCGGTCTATCCGCGCACCTCCGGCATCGAGGCCAACCAGGTCATCAATTTGACCGGCGGCCCGTACAACTGCCCGAACTACCGCGCCCAGGCGCGCGTCGTGTTCCAGAATAAAAACGTGATGTGCCAGTACCGCGCCGTCGGCCACCCGATCGCGGTCGCGGTGACAGAGGGCCTGGTCGAACTCGCCGCCGCCAAGATCGGCATGGATCCGCTGGAAATCCGTCGACGCAACCTGTTTCCCGACGACGGCTATCCGGCGCAGACCGCGTCGGGCCTCAAGCTCGAGCAGCTTTCGCATCACGAGGCGCTCGCCCATCTCGATACGATGATCAATTATGCCGGCCTGCGCGCCGAACAGAAGGCGCTGCGCGACAAGGGCATCTATCGCGGCATCGGCTTCGCCAGTTTCATCGAGGTCACCAATCCGTCGGCGGCGTTCTACGGCGTCGGCGGCGCCAAGATCACGTCGCAGGACGGCGCCACCGTGAAGCTGGACGCGCAAGGCGCGATCACCATCCACTCCGGCGTCACCGAACAGGGCCAGGGCGCCGAAGCCGTGCTGGCGCAATGCGTCGCCTCGTCATTCGGTGTGTCGATGGATCGCGTGCGCGTCGTCACCGGCGACACCGACAACACGCCTTACGGCGGCGGCACCTGGGCCTCGCGCGCCGCCGGCATCGGCGGCGAGGCGGCCTGGCAGGCCGGCAAGGCGCTGCGCGGCAATGTGCTCGCGGTGGCGGGTGCGATGCTGCAGGCCAAGCCCGAAGAGTTGGACATTCGCAACGGCGTCGTGGTCGACAAGACAAGCGGAGCCGAACGCCTCGGCCTCGACGAACTCGCCCGCGTCGCCTATTTCCGCCCCGACACCCTGCCGCCCGGCTTCCAGGCCGAACTGATGGTGACGCGCCATTACGTGCCGCGCGCCTGGCCGTTCGCTTTCACCAACGGCATTCAGGCGAGCTATCTCGAAGTCGACACCGACACCGGATTCGTCAAATTGCTGCGGCACTGGTGCGTCGAGGATTGCGGCACCATCATCAACCCGCAACTGGTCAACGAACAGATAAGAGGCGGCGTGGTGCAAGGCATCGGCGCGGCGCTGCTCGAACAATGCCTCTACGACGAGCGCGGCCAGCTGCTCAACGGCAACATGGCCGATTATCTGGTGCCGATGGCGGTGGAAATGCCGGACATCGATTGCGGCCATGTGGTTTCGCCGACCGCCGACAGCGAACTCGGCGCCAAAGGCGCGGGTGAAGCCGGCACTGCCGGCGCGCCAGCCTGCATCATGAACGCGATCAACGATGCTTTGCGGCCGCTCGGCGCGCAGCCGCTGACCGACATGCCGCTCACGCCGGGGAAGATTTTGCGCGCGCTGGGCAAGGTCTAAACGTCAATCGACAAACGCCAGCATCCGCCCGCAGACGATGATCGACAGCCACAGCGCGATGGACAGCGCGCCGGCGACGCGCAGGCGGATCGGCGGCATTGCGCCAGCGACGGCCTGTGCCGTTTCCCATTGCACTGCCCGATGCAGCAACAGCGCATTGACGATACCGCAGGCGACCAGCGCCATCTTCACCTGAAACAAAGTCAGCGCCGCGTATTCCACCGCGCGCGTCGAAAACAGGACGAAACCCGCCGCGACCGCCAGAACAAGCCCGCCAATGGCGACCGGCAGCAGCAGGCGCGTGAGATTCGCGATCGGCACCGACCGCCGCCAACCCATCAGCCGCAGGTCCAGCGGCACGATGGCGCCGAACAGCAGCGCAATGCCGACAATGTGCGCGGCGTTCACCGCGGCGTAGCTCCAGCGCCCGGAACGCAGCGCCGCCACCGGCGCAAGCTCCTGGAGCGCGGTCAGACTTTCCGCGAGCATCTAGGAGATGCGCTCGGGATACAGATCGTAATTCTTGCCTTTGATGACGATGCGGTTCGCCTTTACGACTTTCAGCTTCTTGTCCTTGGCACGGTTGCCGATGATCGTCAGTTCGACGCCCTTCACCAGCATCGCATCCGTCACGCCGGCACGTTCGTTGCGCCAAGGCTGGCCGACCTCCACGGTCCAGTCGCCGTCCTTCGCTGTCACGGTGAGCAGGCCGTGCGGGTTACCGAGCTTGGTCGACTTGATGACGCCGGTCAGCTCGAACTTGTTGTCCTCGGCCCAAGCCCACCCGTGATGGGCAAACGCCTGATTTGCATATGCAGCCATGCCGGTCAGCGCAACGGCGCCGCAGGCAAAGACAAAGTGTCGTCGGTTCGACATTTCACGTCTCCCAATTTTCGCAGCGTCGAAGAAAAAGATGATAGCGCGAGGCGGTTGCATTGCTGCCGGAGCCCGGTCCAATATCATGCAAAATCAAGCCAAATTGAGGAAGCGCGCATGAACATCAAGGTCGGGCGGGAAGCCGTCGCCGAAGCCTCCAAGAAGCTTTCGAACTGGGGCCGTTGGGGCAAGGACGACCACATCGGTACGCTCAATCATGTCACGCCCGAAGACATCGTCAATGCCGCCAAACTGATCCGCACCGGCAAGGTGTTCGCGCTGGGCATGGCGCTCGACGCCAAGGGCCCGCAGAACGGCCTGTTCGGCGGCCGCTTCAATCCGATTCACCAGATGCTGGCGACCGGCACCGACGCCGCCGCCGGCCGCCAGGACTGGAACCACCTGCGCTACGCCGACGACACTTTGATGCTGTGCGTCCAGGGCGCGACGCATTGGGATGCGCTCGGCCACATCTTCTACGAAGACAAGGCCTATAACGGCCATGACGCCAATCTGATCGACTCCAAGGGCCTCGGCGTGCTCGGCATCGAGCACTCCAGGGACAAGATGGTCGGCCGCGGCGTGCTGCTCGATATTCCGCGCTTCCGCGGCGTTGCGTGGCTCAAGGACGGCGAAGGCATTTCCAACGACGAACTCGACCAATGCGCCAAGCAGCAGAATGTCGACATTCGCAAAGGCGATTTCGTCATCGTGCGCACCGGCCAGATGGAACGCTGCTACGCCGAAGGCGAATGGGGCGGCTATGCCGGCGGCGACGCGCCCGGCGTCAAGTTCGAGAACTGCTACTGGTGCCAGGACAAGAAGATCGCCGCGATCTGCACGGACACCTGGGGCGTCGAGGTGCGGCCCAATGAGACCGTCGGCCCCGATCAACCGAATCAGCCGTGGCACTGGGTGGTGATCCCGGCCATGGGCCTGTGCATGGGCGAGATGTTCGACGTCAAGGAACTGGCGAAGGACTGCGCCGACGACGGTGTCTACGAATTCTTCTTCTGCGGCCCGCCGCTGGTCATCACCGGCGGCACCGGCTCGCCGCTCAATCCGCAGGCGATAAAGTGACCGCGAAGCAGTCATCCCGGACGGCGAAAGCCGATCCGGGATCGCGCATCTAAAACAACTTCTTCAACACCTGCGGATTGAGGCAACTCACCGGCGGCTTGCCCTCGATCAGCGCAATGGTGTTGTCCACCACCACATTGGCCATGCCCTCGCGCAGTTCCAGCACGGCGCTGCCGAGATGCGGCGTCAGCGTGGTATTCGTCATTGCAATCAATTCCGGCGAGGCATTCGGCTCGAACTCGTAGACATCGAGACCCGCGCCGGCGATCTTCTTTTCCTTGAGCGCCCGCACCAGCGCCGCCTCGTCGATCACCGGCCCGCGCGACGTGTTGATGATGATCGCAGTTTTCTTCATCAACGCGAACTGCACGTCGCTGATCAGATGCCGCGTCGCCGGCGTGAACTGCGGATGCAACGAAACGAAATCGGCCTCGCGCAGCACATCTTCCATCGTCTGATATTCGGCGCCGAGCCTGGCCTCGACCTCCGGGGACTTCCGATCCGGGTCCCAATAGATGATTTTCATGCCGAAGCCGCCGCCGCGGCGCGCCACCGCCTGACCGATACGGCCGAGACCGACGAGACCGAGCGTTTTGCCATGCACCATCTGGCCGGCGAAATGGTTCGACTGCGAGCCCGGATAGACGCCCTGCCGGTACAACCGGTCGCCCAGCGCAATGTTGCGCGCCGTCGACAGCAACAATGAGAAGGCGATATCCGCAGTCGCTTCGGTGACGATGGCCGGAATATTGGTCACCGGAATGCCGAGTTCCGTCGCGGCATCGAGGTCGATCTTGTCCTTGGTGATGTTCATCGACGACACCGCCTTGAGATTGGGATTGGCGGTGAGGACCTCGCGATCCACGGTATCGTGCAGCAGCGGCATTAGAATGTCGGCGCGCTTCACGCCCTCAATCAGCTTCTCCTTGGGCAGAACTTTGCTCGAATCGGAGTTGACCTCGACATCGGCAATGGCGCGCAGCCGCGCCAGGGCGCTCTCGGCGATCGGCTGAGTGACGAATACCCTTGGCTTGCTCATTTATTTCTTCACCGCGTTGACTTTCGGGAGGACTTTCTCGGCCAGCAGCACCATCGAGCGTTTGCCGAGGGCCGGGTCTTTCCAGTCCTTGCCGGCATACAGCAA
>JAUSBQ010000454.1 GCA_030651965.1 Pseudolabrys sp.
CCGATCGACGGCACGGCGAACTTTGTCAACGGCCTGCCGCTGTTCGCGGCTTCCATCGGCGTTCTCCATAAAGGTGTGCCGGTTGTCGGTGCGATCTGGACCTCGGTGAGCCACGCGCTGCGCGCCGGCGTCTATCATTGCACCGCCGGCGGCAAGCTGCGCTTCGACGGCGCCGACGTCACGCCGAAGGTCAATCCCGATGTGAAGCGCCGCTTGGTCGGCGTCCCGGTCGCGACCGTCAGCGACGGTCTGTGGGAGACGCGCAAGACCGGCTCGGCCGCGCTCGAATGCGCGATGGTCGCCGCCGGGCTGTTGCAGGCGGCACGCTTCTCCTCGCCGAACATCTGGGACGTTGCCGGCGGCCTGGCGCTGGTGTTCGCCGGTGGCGGCGTGGCGCGCCGCCGTGTGGACAAAGAGTGGGTCGAGATGACCCGATTCGAGCCGCTCAAGGAAAATCCCGACCTGCGCTACTGGCGCGGCGAGATCATCATCGGCGAGCGCAGCGCCGCCGACAAGATGTGCGAGATGCAAGCGGGGATGAGCTGACCCATGCCCCGGCAACGAAAAACCCGGCACGACGGCCGGGCTTTCAGTTCTTACAGCATTGACGCACTGTCTTATTTCCGCGCCGCTTTGCGCATGGTATCCGGCTGCTTCTCGTCGCGCTGGCGCGTGGTATCGAGTTCGACCGCCTTGGCCATGAGGTCGTTGCTCATCGCTTCAAGCTCATCCGCGATCTCGCGTCCGGCGCGGGCCAGCTTCACGCAATGATCGGCGGTTTCGATCAGGTAATCTTCGGTTTTTCGCATAGCGTTCCCATCTACGATCAGGACCGCATATGAGGGCCACCGACGGGTATACAACCGCACATACAATCAATTTTCGTATCGATTGAGAAATATTATGGCTGGCTCCGCGGATATTCGGTTCATTTATAAAATCTGCCCGCAAAGCCTGTGGCGCGAGGCCGAGAAGGCCGGCGTTTTTCGCGGCGCTCCGGTCGATGCGCAGGACGGCTTCATTCATTTCTCGACCGCCGCGCAGGCAATTGAAACCGCCGCCCGGCATTTCGCCGGCCAAGATGAGCTGCTGCTAGTGGAGGTGGAAAGTACCCGGCTCGGGAAGCCCCTCACATGGGAGGTGTCGCGCGGCGGCGCGCTGTTTCCTCATCTCTATGGCGATCTTGATCTGGCGGCCGTGACCAAGGTCATGCCTCTGCCGCTGGGCGAGAACGGACAGCACGTCTTTCCGCCCCTGAGTTGAACCTATCGGTGACGAGCCCTGCTTTTGCAGCGGAACAAAGTCCCGCCGCCGGGGCTTGAATACCGCAGTGCAACAACGCGGGCTCCTATGACGGCATTTCCGAACTCCTGGGCGCACATCCACCCGTCGGTTTTTCACAATACCGCCGGGCCGTTGCGCGTCGCTGAAGCGACGCCGCGCCCGAGCGGCGCGTTGCGCTATCGCTGTCCGGTCAATGGTAGCCTGGTGCTGGTGACCGATGAGGCCATGCTCACCCGGATCGACGCCGCTCCGTTCCGCCTGCGCTGCGGCGACTGCGGCGAGATGCATCTGCTGATGCAGGACAACGAAGCCGACGGCGGCGCGGCCATCCCGCCGCTCCGCGCGATTGTCGGCGGCAGCTCCCCGCTTTAATCTCCCGTTCCGGGAGCCGGCCGCATTCCGCACCGGCAGGGGGAGTATCATTCAATGCGTCGCACCTTGCTCGTCTCGGTCGCCTTGCTGTGGAGCACAGTTGCCACTTTCGCGGCCGATCCGTCCGGGACCTACAGGGTCGAAGGCGCCAATCCCGGCGGCAAAGGCAATTACACCGGCACCGTCGCGGTGACGAAGACCGGCGAGACCTATCAGGTGGTCTGGATCGTCGGCGGTTCGCGCTATGTCGGCACCGGCATCGGCAACAAGGATTTCCTCGCCGTGTCCTACAAGTCGGGCGACAGCACCGGCTTGGCGCTCTACGGCGCCGACGGCGGCAACTGGGCAGGCGTCTGGACCTATGCCGGCGGCAGAGAAGTCGGCCCGGAAATCTGGAAGCGCAATTGAATTCAGGATGGTAAGAAAGGCCTGATGAACATCGACGCCAACCGTGACCTGATCGTCGCAGCGCTCGCTCGCGTTCCGCAAGGAGACCGGGCGGCGCTGCAAACCGTTTACCGGCTGACGTCTGCGAAACTATTTGGCGTAGCGTTGCGTATCTTGGGCGAACGCAGCGAATCCGAAGACGTGGTTCAGGAGGTTTTCGTGACGGTCTGGCGTAAAGCCGCCGATTTCGACCCCGGCCGTGCCAGCCCGCTGACTTGGCTGATCGCGATCACGCGCAACCGCGCCATTGACCGGCTGCGGGCGACGAAACCGATCCGCAAGATGGACCCGATCGACGAGGCCCACGATATCGCCGACAGCGCCCCGATGGCCGACAGCGCGCTGGAAAGCGCGCAGGACAATGCCCGACTTTATCACTGCCTCGATGCTTTGGCAGCCGACGAGCGGGGTGCGTTGCGCGGCGCATTTTTCGACGGCAATACTTATGAGGAACTGGCGCAGCGTGTCGGCGTGCCGCTCGCCACCATGAAAAGCCGAATTCGCCGCGCCATGATCAAACTGAAGAGTTGTCTGGAGCCATGAGCGAGGCAACCGACCATCACGGCTTCACCGCCGACGAGTTGCTCGCCGCCGAATACGTGCTCGGCGTGCTGGCGGTCGCCGAGCGGGCCGACGCGGCGCAGCGCATGGAGCGCGAGCCGGGCTTTGCCCGCATGGTCTCGGCATGGGAAGCACGGCTGTCGCCCTGGGCCGCGGAAATTCCCGGCGAGGCCCCCTCGCCGGCGTTGTGGGACCGCATCGCGGCTGCGCTCCCGGTGCAAGCCGCGCCGCGCGCGGGCCTGTGGCAGAGCCTCGCCTTCTGGCGCGGCTTGACGCTGGCGACCGGCGCGCTCGCCGCCGCCTGCATCGGCGCGTTGATCTATATCGGCAGCGTCCCGCAGCCGGCTCCGCTGGTCGCCGCGATCGACGGCGGCGGGCACCATCATTTCGTCGCCACGGTGAACGCCAGTTCCGCCAGCATCGTGGTCGCGCCCGCGGCCTTTGCCGCCGATGCGACCCGCGTGCCCGAACTATGGTTGATACCTGCCGACGGAAAACCACGGCCACTCGGCCTTTTGCGTGCAGATCAAATCGTCACCATCAAGGTGCCGCGCGACCTCATGCCGCATGCCACGCGGGACGCGGTGCTGGCGGTGTCGCTCGAACCGCAAGGTGGCTCACCGACCGGCCAGCCAACGGGGCCGGTCATCGCATCGGGCAAGCTCACGCTTCTGTGAGATCGCTCGCGGCATCCTAAGTGGCGCCGCTTCCGTAGCTCCTGCAGTTCCCGCCAAAACGGTTCGGGGACCGCACACAGAGCATACGGAGTCGATCATGCACAAATTCAGCAAGACTGCACTGGCCGGAGCCACGCTGGCGCTTGCCTTCAGCGCAACCGCTTTCGCCCAGACCAAGATGGTCGGCGGCGCGGAAATGTTTCCGACCAAGAACATCGTCGAGAATGCCGCCAACTCGAAAGACCACACCACACTGGTTGCCGCTGTGAAAGCCGCCGGCCTGGTCGATACGCTTTCCGGCAAGGGCCCGTACACGGTGTTCGCGCCAACCAATGCCGCTTTCGCCAAGCTGCCGGCCGGCACGGTCGACACGCTCGTCAAGCCCGAGAACAAGGCCCAGCTCACCAAGATTCTGACCTGCCACGTCGTCGCAGCCAATGCGATGTCGAGCGCGATCGGCAAGATGATCAAGGACGATGGCGGCATGCACAAGGTCAAAACCGTCGGCGGCTGCACCATCACCGTGAAGATGAACGGCGACAAGCTCCAGATCGTCGACGAGAAGGGTCAGACCGCGACCGTGACCATCGCCGACGTCGGCCAGTCGAACGGCGTCATCCACGTCATCGACACCGTGCTGTTGCCGGCGAGCTGATCCTCCCCCTCTCGGCAACAAGACGAAGGGCCCGCCGCGGCGACGCGGCGGGCCCCCTGTATTAGGCGTCCAACGCGCCCGCCGACCTCCGCTCCACACGCCCCGGGCAGTCTAGCCGTCATCCCGGGGCGGCCGCCGTTAACCTCGCGCTAACCATAAACTGGGCAAAGTTTGCCGGGTTCGCCTCCCCGTCCCGCTCTCTTCCCCGGTAGCAAATGACCGACATTTCCGCCGCTTCGGCCCCCGCGACCAGCGGCTTCAAGCTCCCCAGCCTCGGCGCCATGGGCAATGCGCTCAAGCGCGGCGACATGGGGCTCGCCATCGGCGTCCTCGTCATCCTGGTGATCCTGATCCTGCCGCTGCCGCCTGTGCTGCTCGATCTGGCGCTGGCCATCTCGATCATCCTGTCAGTGCTGGTCCTGATGACGGCGCTGTTCATTCACACGCCGCTGGAATTCTCCGCCTTCCCGACCGTCCTGCTGATCGCAACCATGCTGCGGCTGGCGCTCAACCTCGCCTCGACCCGCCTGATCCTGGCGCACGGTCATGAAGGCGGCGCCGCCGCCGGCCACGTCATCGAGGCCTTCGGCAACTTCGTGATGAGCGGCAACTTCGTCATCGGCATCATCGTGTTCACGATCCTGGTGATCGTGAACTTCGTGGTCATCACCAAGGGCTCGGGCCGCATCGCCGAAGTCGCCGCGCGCTTCCACCTCGACGCCATGCCGGGCAAGCAGATGGCGATCGACGCCGACATGTCGGCCGGCCTGATCGACGAAAACGAAGCGCGCAACCGCCGCAAGACCTTGGAAGCCGAAGGCGGCTTCTTCGGCGCCATGGACGGCGCCTCGAAGTTCGTGCGCGGCGACGCCATCGCCGGCCTGCTGGTCGTGTTCATCAACGTCATCGGCGGCATGATCATCGGCATGGCGCAGCAAGGCATGGCTTTCGCCGACGCGGCGCGCACCTACACGCTGCTGACCGTCGGCGACGGCCTGGTGACACAGATGCCGGCGCTGATCGTCTCGACCGCCGCCGGCCTGTTGGTGTCGAAGGCCGGTATTTCAGGCTCCGCCGACAAAGCGATGATGAAGCAACTGTCCGGCTATCCGAAAGCGCTCGGCATGTCGGGCGGCGTCATGCTGATCATCGCGCTGTTGCCCGGCATTCCGTTCCTGCCGTTCTTCGTCCTCGGCGGC
The DNA here is from genome assembly GCA_030651965.1 of Pseudolabrys sp. Lineage (GTDB taxonomy): Bacteria > Pseudomonadota > Alphaproteobacteria > Rhizobiales > Xanthobacteraceae > Pseudolabrys. The sequence continues at coordinate 5,196 of JAUSBQ010000454.1, forward strand.
GGCGCCTCGGCGCTGGCCTATATGTACCAGAAGCGCGCCAAGGTCGCGGCCGTTACCGAAGCGACCAAAGTGGCCACCGAAACCAAGACGGCGGAGGCGGCCGACGAGCCGATCTCGACCGCACTGAGGATCGACGATCTCAAGGTCGAACTCGGCGATGCGCTGCTGCCGCTGGTGAACTCGCCGGACGGCACCGACCGCCTGACCGAGCAGATCAAGGCGCTGCGCCGTTCGCTGGCCGGCGAAATGGGCTTCGTGATGCCGGCGGTGCGCATCCTCGACAACGTCAATCTCGACTCCAACACTTACGTCATCAAAATCAAGGAAGTCGAAGCCGGCACCGGAAAAATATGGGCCGGCCAGTACATGGTCATGGACCCGTCCGGCGGCCAGGTGAACCTGCCCGGCACGCACACCACCGAGCCGACCTTCGGCCTGCCGGCGACCTGGGTCGACGCCAGCATCAAGGAAGAAGCGGCGATGCGGGGCCTCACCGTGGTCGACGCCGCCACCGTGCTGTCGACGCATCTGACCGAATTGCTCAAAGGCAATATGGCGGACCTGTTGTCCTACGGCGAAGTGCAGAAGCTGCTCAAGGATCTGCCGAAGGAACAGGCCGAACTGCTCAAGGACCTGGTGCCGACGCTCATCACCACGTCGGGCATCCAGCGCGTGCTGCAAATCCTGCTCGGCGAGCGCGTCTCGATCCGCGATCTCTCGACGATTCTGGAAGGCATCGCCGACGGCGCCGGTTCGTCGCGCAATCCGGTCACTTTGGCCGAACATGTGCGCGCCCGCATCTCGCGGCAGATCTGCGCGCAATACACCAGCCACAACGGCTATCTGCCGCTGATCGCGCTGTCGGCAAAGTGGGAGCAGGCCTTCGCCGAGTCGATCGTCGGCCAGGGCGACGACCGCCATCTGGCGATGCAGCCGTCGAAGCTGTCGGAATTCATCACGCAGGTGCGCGAGAAGTTCGAAACCGCGGCGCGCGAAGGCGAAGCTCCGGTGCTGGTGACTTCAGGGTCCATCCGCCCGTTCGTGCGCGGCATCGTCGAGCGCTTCCGCGCCCAGACGCCGGTGATCTCGCAATCGGAAATCCACCCGCGGGCGCGGCTGAAGACGGTGGGGAGCATTTAAGGCGGCGGTACTCACTCGGCGAAATGCCTGCCTTGTTGACCCATCTCAATAGAGACCGGGCGGCCGTCAGATACCCAAACTACACAATCGCGGTTACACCGCGCGCCCGTCGGCCCGGCCGGTCAAGGGGAGGTATCCCATGCTTGAATACGATGTAGTCGCGCGGCGCGTCGATTCACATGGCAGCATCGCCCAGTGCAAAGAGGCCGAGATCGTTCTGGACACCGACATGAACGGTCGCGCCGACGCCTTCAATCCGGCGGAATTGCTTCTGGCTGCGATTGCCGCCTGCATGATCAAGGGGATCGAACGGGTCGCACCGATGATCCAGTTCAATTTCCGTGGCGTCGAAGTCCGCCTTCATGGCGTTCGTCAGGACAGCCCGCCATTCATGGCGTCGATCACTTATGATCTCATCGTCGATACGGATGAAGACGATCGGCGTCTCGAATTGCTGCACCAGAATGTTCGAAAGTACGGGACGATCTCGAACACGATCGCCGCGGCAACGAAGCTCGAGGGGCAGATCATACGGCGCCGGTCGTGAATCCATGATTGAGAGTGACGATGGCCGCTGACAAACTGGCGCTCGATCTGACGCTCGTGCTGCCGCACATCCCCGACGAGCGGGATTCCTGCGTCGAGCGGCTGATTTCTCTGCTCAAGGGCGAGAGCATCGACCGGGCTCACGTCGTTCACGAGGACGGCAAAGCGCGGCTATGCCTGCACTACGATTCCGAGCGGATCGGATTAGCGGAAGTCCGCCAACTGGTCACCTCAGCCGGTGCCGCGATCGACAAGCGTTATGTGCATGAAAGCCTTCGCATCGAAGGCATGGACTGCCCGACTTGCGCCAACGTCATCGAGCACGCCCTCGGCCGCCTCGAAGGCGTGCTTGAGGCCAAGGTGAGCTACGCAGCCGAGCGGCTGCGCCTGGAATACGATAGCGAACAAACATCGCACCGGGCGGTGAAGCGCCGTATCGAAGCACTGGGCTATCACGTCTTCGCATTGGAAGCCGACGCCGGATGGTGGCTAGAGCATCGCGAGCTGGTTTTCAGTGTCACCGCCGGCGTACTGCTGCTCGGCGGCTGGCTCGGGGGGCTCGCGGGCGCGCCAGCCGCGGTATCTCTTGGGCTCTATCTCGCAGCCTATGCATTCGGCGGCTTCTTCACCGTGCGCGACGCGGTGCAAAGCCTGTGGGCGAGGCGATTCGATATCGACACCCTCATGCTGGTCGCGGCGGTGGGGGCGGCGATCCTGGGGGAATGGGCCGAAGGTGCTCTTCTGCTGTTCCTGTTCAGCCTCGGCCACGCCCTTGAGCATTCGGCTATGGACCGAGCGCGCCACGCGATCGAAGCGCTGGCCGATCTGGCGCCGAAGACGGCGCTGGTGCGCCGCGATGGGGCGGAAATCGAAGTCCCGGTCGAGGAATTGCTGCGCGGCGACATCGTCATCGTCAAGCCTGGCCAGCGCCTGCCGGCCGACGGAAAAGTCACCGAGGGTAACTCCGCGGTCGATCAGTCGCCGGTCACCGGCGAGTCGATCCCAGTGGACAAGAGCCCTGATGACGTCGTCTTCGCGGGCACCGTCAATGGCGACGGAGTTCTGCTGGTCGAAGTCACCAAGCTCACCACGGAAAGTACGCTGGCGCGCATGGTGCGACTGGTCTCCGACGCGCAGACGCAGAAATCACCAACCCAGAATTTGACCGACCGTATCGAGCGCGTCTTTGTGCCGGTCGTGCTGATTGGCGCCGGTCTGCTGATCGCCGTGCCACCGCTGTTCGGCTTTCCCTTTGCCGAGTCCTTCTATCGCGCGATGGCGGTGCTGGTGGCGGCCTCGCCCTGCGCGCTTGCTATCGGCACGCCGGCGGCGGTGCTCTCGGCCGTGGCCCGCGCCGCGCAGCTAGGCGTGCTGATCAAAGGCGGCGCGCATCTCGAAAATCTTGGCCGGCTGACCGCCATCGCCTTCGACAAGACCGGCACGATTACTGAGGGCAAGCCTCGTCTCGCCGACATCGTCGCCTTCGACGCAACCGAGAATGATGTTCTTGCGCTGGCAGCCGCACTGGAGAGCCGCAGCGGCCATCCATTGGCCCAGGCCATTGTCGCTGCGGCCCGCGAGCGTGGGCTGCGCTGGGACGAGCCCGCGGACTTTGAGGCGGTGAACGGCAAGGGCATACGCGCGACTCTTGGCGCGCAACGCATCGAGATCGGCAATTTAAAGCTGTTCGCAGGCGAAGCCGTCAGCGTGGCGGCGACAGAGCAAGTCGAACGGCTGGAAGCCGCCGGACGCACGACGATGCTGGTGCGCGCGGATGGTCGCTTCATCGGCATCGTCGGATTGATGGATACCCCACGCGCCGGAGTGGCGGCTGTCTTGGCGGAGTTGCGAGCGTTGGGCGTCACCAAGACAGTGATGCTGACAGGGGACAACGAGCGCGTCGCCCGCGCCGTGGCGCAGACGGTCGGTCTGGAAGACATTCGCGCCAGCCTGTTGCCCGAGGACAAGATCGCCGCTGTGGCCGATCTCGTAAAGGAATATGGCCAGGCGGCCATGGTCGGCGACGGCGCCAATGACGGGCCCGCGCTCGCCCGCGCCACGGTTGGCATCGCCATGGGTGGCGCCGGTACCGACGTGGCGCTGGAAGCCGCGGATGTCGTGTTGATGGGCGACGATCTGGGCAAGCTGCCATTCGCTGTCGGCTTGGGCCGCGCGGCGCGAACGATTATCCGCCAGAATCTGTTCATCGCACTCGGTACCGTTGCGCTGCTGGTTCCGGCAACTTTGTTCGGCTGGGCCGGCCTCGGCATCGCCGTGCTCATCCACGAGGGGTCGACGATTGTCGTCGTGCTCAATGCGCTGCGACTACTGACTTACTCCGCTTCGCCGGCACCGTCCGCTTCTCAGGCGAACCCGCAATAGCCGCGTCACGCAGGTGGCGTGGCGGCCGCAACCTTTTGCGCTTCAAATTGCGCATAGGCCTCGAAGGCATGACTCGCATACATGGCCGATGGCCCGGCCCCCATATAGATCGCCATGCCAAGGGCCTCGGCGACTTCATCGCGGGAGGCGCCGTGCTCGAAAGCCGCTTTGACGTGAAACGCGATGCAGTCGTCGCATCTGACGGCGACGGAAATGGCGAGAGCAATGAGTTCCTTGGTCTTGCCGTCGAGCGCCTTCGCCGTCAGCGCAGCCTGGGCGATATTGGCAAAGGCCTTCATGACCTCCGGCGCGCCGCCCCGCAGATTGCGCAGCGACCCCGTCAAATCCTTCACCAAATCCGGCCAATCTGTCATCGCGCAAGTTCCAACTTTGCCATCAGCAACTGGGCTGGGCAGCACCGCTTCAACAACCTTGATAATTCCAATTGGGCGTCGGTCTTTGACCTGCATCAACGCGGTATTAATCCGCATCAAACTTCGATAGTGCGGAACTTTCCGTTCCGTATTCGGACGCGCGCCGGCCCCCGCGCGCCGCAGCATCACACCATAAAATAGATTGCTACAGCATTTGTACATTTCAACCGTGTATTTCGTAACCACGTTCTTACAGGCCGTCTTTATTTTTGGTTGCTTGAATGAGCGCTGGAATTGGGGGTCCGGCAAAGGCCCATAGGTCCGCGCGCGCCAATGCGAGGCTGACGGCATACGAACAAAATCAGGGTCATGAGCTTACGCAGCCGCCTTCTTTTCCTCGTCGTCCTGGCAACGTTGGTGCCTACGACCCTGTTGGGGATTCGTTTTTTCCAGAATCGCGCGGCGGAAATCGACGCGGCGCTGGCGCGGCAAGCCTCGCTCGCCAGCAACATCGCGAACGACCTCGACGAAAAAATTCAAGGCACCGCGCAACTGCAATTCGGGCTGGCGCGCGCCATCGACCTGGACAGCGCCGACCGCGCGGAATGCTCGGCCTTCCTTTCCGCGGTCCGCGAGGCGTACGCGCAATATACCGGCATCCTGACGATCGCGCCGAACGGAAGGCTGTTCTGCGATTCACTCCAGACCAACCGCGAGCTCGATCTCAACGATCGGGATTATTTCAAGAAGGCCGTGGGGACCTCGGACATTGTGACGCTTCAGCCGGCCGTCGGCAGGCTGACCGGCATGTCGGTGCTGCAAATCGCCTATCCAGCGCGAACGCCGGCCGGTGCATTGAAGTACGTCCTTCTGGCCTCCTTCAACTTGCAGAAATTCGTCGATCATCATATCGAGCAACTGTCCGGCACCGTCAAGATTCTGCTGGTTGACAAGGCCGGCACAGTTCTGGTGGCGCCGCATACCCAAACCTGGACCAAGCCGGTGGGCACTTCGATAGCCGGTACGGATCTGTTTCAACTCGCGGTCGGGCAATCCGGCGGCCAGGCCCGCGAAGTGACCGGCTTCGAGGGCCGCCGGCAGTTCTGGGCCGCGGCTGACACGCCCGCGGTCCGCGATGCCGGCCTCTATGTCTTGGTCGGCATGCCACGCGACGGCCTGGTCGCCGCCGCCAACAACCGCCTGTACGAAGACTTCGCCATCGTCGGTATCGTCGCCTTGCTGCTGTTCGCCGGCGTGTGGACGCTGGCGGAGATCGGCATTCGCCGTCAAGTCGGCCGCATCGCGGCGATGGCCAAGAAGCTCGGCGCCGGCGACCTCGGCGTGCGCATCGCCGCGCCCTATCCCGGCGGCGAACTCGGCCAGCTCATGAATGAGCTCAACGCCACCGCTTCCTCGCTGCAGCAGCAACATGCCGCCATTGACGATCTGAACCGCAAGCTGCGCCAGTCGCAGCAGGTCGAGGCCCGCACCAAGGTCTTTCTCGACACCGTCATCGACCATATTCCAAACGCGGTCTCGGTGAAGGTGCCAAACGCCCCGGGACGCGACTCCAGCGACTGGCGGCTGACGCTCGTGAACAAGGCTTATGAGACCCTTGCCGGACGGACCCGCGATCAGTTGATCGGCAAGTCGGCCCGCGAGATCTATTCGAGCGAGACGGCCGACTACATCATAACCTCGGATGCGCACGCGCTGAACTCACCCGCGGCGGTCATCACACCTGAATTTCCCACGACAATGGAGATCGGCGAACGCATCGTCACCTCGAAGCGGGTCGCCATCCGCGACGCCGACGGCGTCCCTCAATACGTTCTCACCGTGCTGGAAGATATAACCGCCAAGCGCCGTTCCGAAGAGCGCATATCGTATATGGCGCATTACGACACGCTGACCGACCTGCCGAACCGCGCCGCCTTCAACGCGTTCTTCGCCACGACGATCGCGCAGGCGGCGAAGAAGGGCGAAAGCTTCACCATTCTGAGCATCGACCTCGACCGCTTCAAGGAGACCAATGACGTCTACGGCCATGCCGCCGGCGACGTGCTGTTGCAGGAAGTCGCCCGCCGCCTGCGCAACGCCGCCGCCGGCGCCTTCGTGGCGCGGATCGGTGGCGACGAATTCACCCTCGTCGTCACCGGCGGCATTCATCCCGCCGCGGCTCTGGCGGTCGCCGACGAACTGCTGGCGGCCTTTGTCGACGACTTCATGATCGGCGGCAAACGCTTTCAGATCGGCCTGAGCATCGGCGGCGCCGTCTATCCGCATGACGGCATCGACGCCAAGACGCTGATGGTCAATGCCGACGCCGCGCTCTACCGGGCCAAGGCCGAACCGCGCGCCTGCGTCCGGTTTTTCCAGCCGGAAATGGGCGCCCAGTTGCAGCAGCGGCACGATCTGCAACTGGATCTCAAATCGGCGATCGATCGAGGCGGCCTGTCGCTGCACTACCAGCCGCAATTCAGGATCACCGGCGAAGTCGTCGGTTTCGAAGCCTTGGCGCGCTGGCAATCCCCGACGCGGGGCATGGTGCCGCCTTCCACGTTTATCCCGATCGCCGAAGAGTACAGCCTCATCATTCCGTTGGGCGAATGGGCGCTGCGCGAAGCCTGCAGCGAGGCCGCGTCCTGGGAGAAGCCGCTTTCAATCGCCGTCAACGTGTCGCCGATCCAGTTTCACCACGGCGATCTGCCGAGCCTGGTGCATGAGATCCTGCTCGAAACCGGGCTGCCGCCCGCCCGGCTAGAACTCGAAATCACCGAAGGCGTGCTGATCAACGACTTCTCCCGCGCGCTCGCGATCCTGTGCAAGCTCAAGGCGCTCGGCGTGCGGATCGCGCTGGACGACTTCGGCAAGGGATACTCGTCGCTGTCGTATCTGCACTCGTTTCCGTTCGACAAGATCAAGATCGACCGCGCCTTCGTCGCCGACCTGGAGCACAATCACCACTCGATGGCCATCGTGCGCGCGGTGATCGGGCTCGGCCACAGCCTCAAGATTCCGATCCTCGCCGAAGGCGTCGAGACCGCATCGCAGCGCGCCTTCCTGTTGCAGGCCGGATGCGACGAGATTCAAGGCTATCTCACCGGCCGGCCCTATCCGATGGCCGACTACGCCGAACTGGTCGGGCGCCCCTCGATCTACAGAAAAGACGCGCGGCGCACCGCGGTCGATCAAAGCCCGCCGGTCAAACGCGCCGTCGGCCAAGCGCAGCCATTTCCGCGCAAGGTAGGGCCGGTTTAATCATATTCGGGCCCTGCCCCTGTAAAGCCACGAATTTCGGCCTATATACTGAGAACCCCATTATTCCGCCGGTCGTTCGGCGTTTCGGAGACATATCGTGCAAAAATTCGATTTTTCCGCTCCCGCGGAGCTTTTCCCGTCGCGTAACCGCAAGATCGCCAACAAGGTCCGTTATCGCCGTTTCGACACCGCGGCCGACGCCATCCGCTTCGCGGTCGAGGAATTGCCGGAGCCGCTGCTGCTTGGCGCCTATATCGAGATCAGGGAAGCCCGCCTTGGCCACAAGGACATCCGCGCGCTGTACGATTGCGAGAGCTATCCGCTCAAGAAGGCGGTCGCGGCCGTCTAATTCTGGCATCCGGTGCGATTGCGCGTGGGTTTGACGGTTTTCGCCGTTTCGTCTATGTAAAACCTGTTGAAACTTTCGTTTTTGGTTATGCCTTGCTGAACTGCCCCTTTTTGGGCGCTTGACAATGCACCCCCCAAAACTCGGTGTTTCGATCGCGCTGGCGTAAGTGCTCGCGCGAACCCAACGCAAGCAGCGCATAACGCAAGCATAACGGAAAAAGGTGCCACGATGGCGACAGGTACGGTCAAGTTCTTCAATACCCAAAAAGGTTTCGGTTTCATCACTCCGAGCGACGGCTCCAAGGACGTGTTCGTGCACATCAGCGCCGTCGAGCGCGCCGGCATGAGCACGCTCAATGAAGGCCAGCGCCTGTCGTACGAAATCATCACCGAGCGCGGCAAGCAGGCGGCGGGCAATCTGCAGAACGCCTGATCGACGCCACCGTTTCGTTTTTCAAAGAACGCGCAACGCCCGGCCTCCGCGCCGGGCGTTTTCGTCTTACGCACAAAGAGATTGCAAGCCGCCATGACCCACAAATACGCCGCCGGCCAGGATGTCTATTTCGAGCCGACCTTCGGCAACGCGGCGGCGCGCGGCCAGTACAAGGTGATCCGTCCGCTACCGGTCGAAAACGACAACCGGCGGTCCTACCGGATCAAGAGCCTCACCGAGAATTTCGAGCGCATCGCCGAAGAGCATCAGCTCAGCCAAGGCGACTGACCGCTTTCCGGCGCCGCCACACGCGCGCCACGGCTTCGCCGTGCCTGCGCCTTACGGCCTGATCTCACATTCTTTCACCGTTCCGTGATGGCCCCCTGTGGAACCAGGGTGGCCCGCTTACGTTGATGGCACGAACAGCGCGAACCGGGCGGCGTGTCCGCTTTGAGGTCGCTTTGAACTTTTCTCTGGGCCGGATCGACATATGTCCGAGACCTTGGAGGATGCCATGAACTGGTCGATGTACACCGCCGATCGTACCACCCACCTCAAGATCGTGGTCGTCGGACTTTGCGCCGCGCTGCTGATCGCCGTCATCGGCATCTCGGCGCGCCAACTCAACCTCGGCGTCGACATCATGTCGGCGCAGGGACCCGCCGTTTACAAGGCCGGCGGCCCGGTTGTTTACACCGTGCGCGACGGCACCACCGTTCGCTAGCGTTTCGTTTTCGAACCTCCCCCCAAACTTGCGCGCCCAATCGGCGCGCATTTTTTTTGGGTTGCGCCTTTCTGCGGCGAATGACCGCGCCGACGGCGCCGCGCCGGCATCCTCCCTTGCATCGCCCTGCAAATGCCGCAGGGTATTGGCATCAGCGAATCATTGTCCTCGCCCGCCAACAGAGCGAAGCCCTCTATGCCGCCGCGCTTCCTGCTATCGACCGCGTTCCTGCCGGCACTGGCCATCGTGCTGACCGCTGGCGCGCCGGCTGTGGCGCAAAACGGCGGCATGTCCCAGGGCGATTATCAGGCCCGGCTCGCGGCCTATCTTCAGGTCCGCCAGCCCTACGAAGAACAGGCCGCCGCCTATTGGGACGAGGTCGCGGCCAAGCGGCGCATCCGCAACGAGAAGCGCCGCAACCATGCGCCGGTCCTGCTCGAAGACTATGTGCTGGAGCACCCGCCGGTATATTCCGGGCCGCCGCGCCCGGTCGATCCGTCCGCGTCGCCGGGCCCCGCCCCCGGCGAGCCGCCGCCGATCCCGGTGCTGGCTGATTTCCTGCGCCACGCCAAAGACCATTTCGGCTTCGTGCCGGACCGGCCCAGCAACGAACTCGACTTCAAGCGCGCTTATGCGAAAGCGGCCAACGAAGCCGGCCTGACGCGGGAGCAGATCGTCGGCATCTACATTTTCGAGACCGGCGGCAACGGCACCTATGACATGCAGGCCGGCGTCACGCCGACGCGGCCGCGCGCCATCTCGCCGGCGGTCGGCTACAACCAGTTGCTGTCGACCAACACCGCCTCGATCCTGCACGAACACGGCAACCGCATACTCAGCGTGCTGCGCGCCAAGGCAAAGACCCTGAGCGGCCCGGCCAAACTGGCGATGGAGCGCAAGATCGAGGCGACCAAGCGCATGATCGCGCACAGCCGCACGGTGCCGCTGCGCTGGAGCGAACTGGACAAGATGGCCAAGAACACCGCGCCCGGTATCGGTCTGCACGCCGCCATTCTCGACCGCGACATCGGCCCGATGCTGCAAGTGCAGAAGCTGGCGACCTCGGTGCACTTCGCGCGCATGAAGGGCTATGCCAAACCGCTGAGCGCGTCCGAACTGGAACTGATGAATCTCACCGGCGACTCGACCGGGCTGGACATGGTGATGATGCCGGCGAATTTCCGCGCCCGCGTGCCGACCGCCAATTTCTTCCAGCAACGCGGCTATGAGCGCAATCCGGTCGCGCGCCGCACCGGCGTCGTCGCCAAGCTGATCGCCGACATGGAAAACCAGATGGCGCGCGGCGCGCAGAATCCCGGGGCCCGGGACCTGGCGGCGGCGTTTTAGGCCGCCGCCCTTCCAACAGCACCTTCGAACGCCATCAGTCGATGATCAGACGCGGCAGCCAGAGCGACAAAGCCGGAATATAGGTCACCATCATCAACACGATGAACATGGCGAGATAGAACGGCCAGATCGTTCTGGTGACATCTTCTATCTTCAGCTTGGCCACGGCGCATCCCACAAAAAGCACGGCACCGACCGGCGGCGTGACCAGCCCGATGCCGAGGTTGACCAGCATGATCATACCGAAATGGATCGGATCGACGCCAAAGGTCTGCACCACCGGCAATAGAATGGGGGTACAGATAAGGATCAATGGCGCCATATCCATCAACGTGCCGAGGGCTAGCAGCAGCATATTGATCAGGAACAGGATGACATACTTGTTGTCGGAAACAGTGAGGAAGAAGGTCGTTACCTTGGCCGGCAACTGCATCAGCGCCATGATGTAGCCAAAGCTGGATGCAAACGCGATCAGGATCATCACCATCCCGACCGTCTTCATCGTGCGATGCACCAGAAGATGCAAATCGCGCCAGCGATAGTCGCGGTAGATGAACATGGTGACGAAGAAAGCCCAGACGCAGGCGACCGCCGCGGCTTCGGTGGCGGTAAAGATGCCGCCGAGGATGCCGCCGGTGATGATGACCATGGTCATCAGACCCCAGAGCGCCTCGACGGCGGCGGTGATGGCTTGGCGGAATGGCACCACTTCGCCCTTCGGATAATTCTCCCTATAGGCGATGAACATCACCAGGATAGCCAGCGAGAGGCCGAGTAGCAGGCCCGGAACAAAACCGGCGACGAGCAGATGGCCGATCGACACCGACCCGCCGACCGCCAGTGAGTAGATGACCGCATTGTGGCTCGGCGGAATGAGGATCGCCTGCACCGATCCGCAGATCGTCACATTGGTCGCGAACACGCGCGGATAGCCCGCCTTTTCCATCTGCGGGATCATGACCGATCCGATCGACGAGGTGTCGGCGACCGAGGAACCGGAAATGCAGCCAAACAGGCTGGACGCCATAATGTTGACCAGCGCCAGACCGCCGCGAATGAAACCGACGAAAACATTGGCGAATGCGATCAGGCGTCGCGCCATGCCGCCTTCCGCCATGATGGCGCCGGCCAGCACGAAAAATGGTATCGCCAGCAGCGAGAATTTGCTGATGCCATCGGAAATCTTGAGCATCACGGCTTCAAGCGGGATGTCGATCCACATTGCGCCGATCAACGCCGCGATACCGAGCGCGTAGGCGACGGGCACGCCGACCGCGATCAAAAGCAACAGACTGCCAAGCAACACCAATGCGTCCACGTAAACTCTCCCGCGTCTAGTCGGCGCTGACGGGCTCGCGATGAATGAAAGAGTCCTCGCCCGGAGGGCCGATCCAGACTTGCTCGATGATGAATAGCAGCGTGATGAACCCACCAACGGGTATCGGCATATAAGTTATGCCGACCGACAAGAATGGGAATTCCGCGATCGTATTATTCCAGGTCACTTCGACCAGTCGGATGCCCCAGACTATCGCGAACACGCTTAACAATGCCATTAAACCGTCGCGCAGATAGATGCTGGCGCGACTCCACGGCGTCGGCAACGCATCGACCACCATGGTCACTGCAATATGGACGTTGCCGCGATAGCATGCGGCAGCCGCCATGAATGTGAAGAGGATAACCAGAAGAACCGCTAATGGCTCGGGCCACGACGACGCACTATTGAGGACGTAGCGGGTGAATACACCGTATGGAATTATGACGGTAATGATGACGAGACAGAGCCCGGAAATCACCGCGCAAAAAATATAGAGGGCTTCCATCCCCCGGACATACGCAGCTTTCATCGTGCAGCCCCCCATGCCTCCCAGAACAATTCGGGCCGGCGCTCGGCTACCGTGCCGGGCGCCGGCCCGTAACTCTTCTCGTTTACTTTACGTCCTGGATGCGCTTGACCAGCGCGGTGTACTTCGACCCGTACTTGTCCCAGACCGGCTTGACGGCGTCCTGGAACGGCTTCTTGTCGGCGATGGTGATGACGTTGATGCCCGCGTCCTTGATCTTCTTCATCGAGACCGCAACGCGCTCATCCCAGAGCTTGCGTTGTTCAAGCTGGGTTTCCTTGCCGAACTTCAGGACCAGCGCCTGGTCTTCCTTGGACATGGCGTCAAACGCCTTGCGCGAGAATACCAGGAGTTCCGGGATGATCAGGTGTTCGGTCAGCGAGTAATTCTTGGCAATCGGAAAATGCCCGAAAGAGTCGTAGCTCGGCGGGTTGTTTTCCGCGCCGTCGACGACGCCGGTTTGCAACGCGTTCATCACCTGGTCCATGCCCATCGCGACGCCGTTGCCGCCGAGCGCGTTCATGGTGTCGACGAAGATCGGATTGCCCATCATGCGGATCTTGAGGCCTTTGAGGTCTTCAACCTTTCTGATTTCGCGCACCTTGTTGTAGAAGCTGCGCGCGCCGGCATCCATCCAGGCCAGCCCGATCAGGCCGGTTTTCGGGTTGTCACCGATCGACTTCAGCAATTCGTCGCCAATCGGACCATCCACCACCTTGCGCATATGCGCGACGTCGCGGAATACAAAGGGCATGTTGAAGACGTTGAGGTCGTCGACGATCGAACCGACCGGGCCGACGCTGATGCGGGCGTATTGCAGCGCGCCGATCTGGGCCTGCTCGATCATTTCCTTTTCGCCGCCGAGCTGCATCGACGGGAACATCTGGACGCTGAGACGGCCATTGGTCGCCTTCTCAAGCTTCTTGCCCATCTGCACGACGGCTTCCACCGTCGGGTAGCCGAGCGGGTGAACGTCGGCGGCCTTCAGGACCATTTTGGTCTGCGCGGTGGCGGGGGCAGCCCCGAAAGCGGCCGCGACCGCAAGCACGCCGGCGGCCATAAGCATTCTGCGTGTCGTCATGTATCATCCTCCCTCTTGTGTTTTTTCATCGCCCGCTGCCCGGATCTGGTACAACGAATTGATCGTCACGATGCGGCATGCTACTCATCAGGTCATATGATGACAAGGCCGGCGCGCGCCGGTCAAGTGTGTGGGATCGCGGTTTGACGAAAAATCTTTCTCTTCTGCGGCCGATCGAAGCGCCGCGCGGCCTGGCCGCCGAGATCGTGACGCGGCTCACCGCCGACATCATCAGCGGCAAGCTGTTGCCGGGCTCGCGGCTGCCGACCGAACAGGAAATGATCGCCGCCACCGGCGTCAGCCGCACCGTGATCCGCGAGGCGGTCGCGGCCTTGCGCGCCGACCGGCTGGTGGTCAGCAAGCAGGGCATCGGCACTTTCGTCGCCGAACATGTGCGCCGCCCGTTCCGCGTCGATTTCGACGAAAGCTCGTCGCTACTCGATGTGCTCAACGTCATGGAGTTGCGCACCGGAGTCGAGGTCGAGGCTGCCGGCCTTGCCGCCGAACGCGGCACGCCGGCGCAGATCAAGAAAATCACCGAGCGCTTCAACGCCATCCAGGCGGCGATCGACCGCGGCGAGAACGCCGTCGACCAGGACTTCGCGTTCCATTGCGAGATCGCCGAGGCCACCGGCAATCCGCAGTTCAAGGGCTTTCTCGAATATCTCGGCAGCTTCGTCATCCCGCGCCAGACGGTGTGGGGACGCTCGGCGCCGCTGCTCGGCCGCAGCAACCTCACCTTGTTCCAGCGCGAACACGACCAGATCCTCACCGCCATCCGCACCGGCGCCGTGCAGAAGGCCCGCGCCGCGATGCGCAGCCACCTCGGCAACAGCCGCCTGCGCCACAAGAAACTCGCCATCGAGATGGGCATCAAGTAGCGATGCCGCCGCTTCTCGATAACCGTTCGTTCACGCGCACACCAAGAGCATCCAGATGAGCAAAATCCTGGTCACCGGCGCGGCCGGCGGCATCGGCATGCGCATGCGCCAGTTGTTGCCGGCGATCTATCCCGACATCCGCTGGAGCGACATCCGCGAGCCGGCCGACCTCAGACCGGGCGAGGATTTCATGCAGGCCGATCTGGCCAGGCTCGACGAGGTCGAGGCGATCTGCAAAGGCGTCGACGGCATCGTCCACCTCGGCGGCTTCTCGGTCGAGGGCTCGTGGGAGACCATCCTTTCCGCCAACATCATCGGCTGCCGCAACATGTACGAGGCGGCCTACCGCGCCGGCGTCAAGCGCGTCGTGTTCGCCTCCTCCAACCACGCCGTCGGATTTTACCCGCGCAGCCAGACCATCGGCGTGGACGTCACCGTGCGCCCGGATTCGCGCTACGGCGTCAGCAAGGTTTTCGGCGAAGCGATGGGCGCGCTCTATGCCGACAAGCACGGTCTGCGCGTCACATGCTTGCGTATCGGCAATTTCGGCGACGTGCCACTCGACGTGCGGCGGCTGTCGATCTGGCTCAAGCCGGAGGACCTGGTGCAGCTTATCCGCATCGGCCTCGAGCACCCCGACATTCATTTCGAGATCTTCTACGGCGCCTCCGACAACGCCGCGACGTGGTGGGACAACAGCAACGCGTATAAGTTCGGCTACAAGCCGGCCGGCCGCGCCGAGGATTTCCGCGCTCAGGCCGAAGCAGCGCAGGCCAAGCTGGCGCCCGATCCGGTCGGCGACAAATTGCAGGGCGGCACCTACCCCTCGGACGAATACGACGCCGACAAGCGCGCGCGTTAGCGCATCAGCCTCCCCTAATTAGCGCATGCGGCGGAAAGCCGCTTTGTGCTAGGCTCGGCATTCCATTCGACCACGCCGGGACCTACCGATTTGCTGTCTTATTCGCGCGACAAAGACGACACTTTCACATTGCCGGCCGAAATGTTCGGCTATCGGCTGCTGACCGACCCGCGCCTCAACAAAGGCACCGCCTTCACCGAGGAAGAACGAAGCGCCTTTGGCCTGCATGGCCTGCTGCCGCCGACGGTGGTCAAGATCGAGGAGCAGGTCACCCGCCGGTTGCAGGCTTTTCGCGAATTTCACACCGACCTGGAGCGCTACGCCTTTCTGCGCGATCTCCAGGACACCAACGAGACGCTCTATTACGCGCTGCTCGGGCAGAACGTCGAGGAACTGCTGCCGATCGTCTACACGCCGACGGTCGGCGCCGGCTGCGCCTCGTTCAGCCGGCTGTTCCGCAAGCCGCGCGGCCTGTTCCTGTCGATCCCGCACCGCGACCAGATCAGGAAGATCCTCGCCAATCCGCTGTTCGACAAGACCGAGGTCGTGGTCGTCACCGACGGCGAGCGCATCCTCGGCCTTGGGGACCAGGGCGCCGGCGGTATGGGCATTCCGATCGGCAAGCTCGCGCTGTACACCGCCTGCGGCGGCATCGATCCGGCGACTGCGCTGCCGATCCTGCTCGATGTCGGCACCGACAACGACGACAATCTGAACGACCCGCTCTACATCGGCTGGCGGCACAAGCGCGTGCGCGGCGAGTAATACGATTCGTTCATCGAGGAATTCGTCGCGGCGCTGTCCGAGCGCTGGCCGCATGTGATGGTGCAGTGGGAAGACTTCGCCAAGGGCAACGCGACGCGCCTGCTCGAGCGCTATCGCGACCGCGTCTGCAGCTTCAACGATGACATTCAAGGCACCGCCGCCGTCGCCACCGGAGCGCTGCTCGCGGCGATCAATGTTACCGGCGTGCCGATGCACGAGCAGCGCATCGCCATCCTCGGCGGCGGCTCGGCCGGCTGCGGCATCGCCCACCTGCTGATGACGGCGATGATCGATGCGGGCCTGGCGCCGGAGGACGCGGCGCGGCGCTTCTATCTCATCGACAAAGACGGCCTCCTGGTCGACGGCATGCCCGACATCGCGCCGTTCCAGCGGCCGTTCCTGCAACCGCGCGTAGCGATTGAGCACTGGAACAGCGGCAACCCGAACCGCATCTCGCTGCTCGACGTCATCTATAATGCCAAGCCAACCGCCCTGATCGGCGTCTCGGCGCAGACCGGCGCGTTCAACGAGTCCGTGGTGCGCGCCATGGCCAAGCACAACAAGCGGCCGATCATCTTCCCGCTGTCCAATCCGAGCTCCTGCGCCGAAGCCAAGCCCGCCGACATCGAGCGCTGGAGCGACGGCCGCGCCATCATCGGCGCCGGCTCGCCGTTTCCGCCGATCAAGCGCAACGGCCAGCCGTTCAGCGTCGATCAGTCGAACAATTCCTACATCTTCCCCGGCGTCGGCTTAGGGGCCATCGCCACCCATGCCCGGCGCATCACCGACAAGATGTTCATGGCCGCCGCCAAGGCGCTGGCCGAAATGTCGCCGGCGCGCGCGAACCCGGAATTGAACCTGCTGCCGCGCGTCACGAAGTTGCGCGAGGTCGCCATCGCGGTGGCGATTGCCGTCGGCCAGCAGGCGCATGCCGAAGGCCTGACGTCCGGCGTCGCCGCCGGCGGCAACGAAGACGCCGTCCGCGCCAAGATGTGGACGCCGCGCTATCTGCCCTATCGGCGCGCCGGGACGAAGGGCTGACAACAATGGATCTCGTTTTCGTCCTGCTGCAGCTCTCGATCATGCACATTCTCATGGCGATGATCCCGGGGCCGAACACCGTCGTCGTCACCTATTTCTCGGCGCGAACATCACGGCAGGCCGGCCTCAAGGCGGTCGCCGGCATTGTGCTCGGTTCGGCGATCTGGGTGATGCTGAGCATGATGGGCGTCGGCGTGCTGCTGCTGGAATCCGGCGTTGCCTATCGCGCGCTGCGGCTCGCTGGCGCGGCCTATCTCGTCTACGTCGGCGTGCGCATGCTCATCGCCGGCCTTCGCCCCGCCTCCGAGCAGCGCCCGGCGCAGGCCGCCCGCTCGCCAATGCTGGCCGGCCTGCTGACGACGCTCTCCAATCCGAAATCGGCGGTGTTCTGGACCAGCGTCTTCGTCCTGGTCGTGCCGGCCCATGCGCCGCTGTGGTTCTACGGCGCGGTGGTGATGCTGATCGTCGCGCAGTCGGCGCTGTGGTACGCTATCGTCGCGCTGGCGCTGTCGACCGCTTTCGCCAGACGGCATTACATGCGTCTTGGCGCATGGCTCGACCGCATCGCCGGCGCCATCATGGTCGGGCTTGGCCTGAAACTCGCCAACGAACTGCGGCTCGAATTTTTCGGAAAGTGAGACATTGATGAAACCGCACGCGCTTATTCTCATAGCCCTGTTCGCAACGTCCGCCTCGGCGCAGGACATTCGCGGGCTGGAGAATTGCTCGGCCGAAAAGCAGATGGAGCGGCGCACCGGCTGTCTGCAAGCCAATGTCGAATTCCTGCAACAGGTGCTGATCAAGCAGGCGCGCGCGGCCGACGACAAGCTCAAAGCCGCCGCCGCCGACATCGATGCGCTGAAAGCACGCCTGACGAGACTGGAAAGCGACCTGGCGCAATTGAAGGCAAACCCGGCCGAACCGGCCAAAAAGTAACTACGCCCTTCGCTTCACGCGCACCTTCTCGTCGCGCACCAGCGCCATCGCCGCCTGTCCCGCCGCCTCGGCATAAGACGGATCGCGGTGCGTCAGCATCGCCGAGAAGGCGCCGTCGAACAGCAGCATCACCTGCCGCGCGCGCAGGGCAGCATCGTCGAGCCCGGCCGCGGCGAAGCGCGCGGCGAATTCGGCCTCCAGTTTCTTCTTGTGCGCCGATCCCGCCTTCAAGGCCGGATGCCCCGGCGTTGTCACCAGTTCGGCGGCGGTGCGCAGGAAGCCGCAGCCGCGCCATTTAGGACTGCGGCCAAGCCGCGCCAGTTGTGCGAACACGGCTTCCAGTTTTTCGGCGAGGGTACCTTCCGCCGCGTCCATCCAGCCCATGACGATGACAATGGTCGGCTCGTCGCGCGCGCTCAAATAGGCCGCGATCAGATCGTCCTTGCTGCGGAAGTGATAATACAGCGTGCGCTTGGTGACGCCGGCGCGCGCCGCCACATCGTCGACGCTGACGCCGCGAATGCCGTGGCCGTAAAACAGCTTGCCGGCGGCGGTGACAATGCGGGCGCGGGTATCGGTGGAGTCTCTCGGCATGGCCTCAAAGTATACCGACTAGTGAGTATACACAAGCCGGAACCTTTGCGAGCGTTGCCGCATCAACCGCAACGCCCGGAGATTTCCCATGCCCAGCCAGACCACGCCCGAACCCACCGCCTTGTCCGACTCGGTGCTGTGCCAGACCGACCGCGGCATCGCGCTGCTGACGCTCAACCGCCCCGACAAGCTCAATGCGCTCAACTACGAACTGATCGAGCGCCTCGGCGCGCTGCTCGACCGGCTCGAACGCGACGACAGCGTGCGCGCCATCGTGCTGACCGGCGGCGGCGACAAGGCCTTCTCCTCCGGCGCCGACATTTCCGGCTTCGCGACAAGCGTGCGCCAGGGCGCGCCGGCGGCTTTGCGCGAATTCGTGCAGCCGGGCCAGCGCCTGACCGCCCGCATCGAGACCTTCCCCAAGCCGATTATCGCCGCGGTCAACGGGCTCGCCTATGGCGGCGGCTCGGAAATCGTCGAGGCCTGTCCGCTCGCCATTGCCAGCGAGCGCGCGCAGTTCTGCAAGGCCGAGATCAGCCTTGGCTTCGCGCCGCCTTTCGGCGGCTCGCAGCGGCTGCCGCGCCTGATCGGCCGCAAGCGCGCGCTGCGCATGATCCTGACCGGCGAGCCGATCAGCGCCTGGAAGGCGCGCGACTTCGGGCTGATCAATGAAGTCGTACCGCACGAGCGGCTTTACGAAGAGGCGTTCCAGCTCGCGCGCGTCATCGCCGAGAAATCGCCGCTCGCGGTGGCGGCCTGCCTCAGCAGCGTCACGCGCGGCATCAACGTGCCGATCGACGAGGGACTGGCCATCGAAGCCAATTACTTCGCCCGCATGGTGCCGACCAGGGACATCGAGGAAGGCATCTCGGCCTGGCTCGACAAGCGCCCGCCGCGGTTTACGGGCACCTGACGCGGCAAGATCTGTCGCCGCGGCCAGCGCCGGTATGAGGTTAATTCCGTCAGATTGCGCACATAAGAACCGCCGAATTTGACCTAGCTCATGTTATGTCGGGCAGCAGACGCGCAATCTGCCTCTTTGCGTCCTGCCAGAGGCCTGCATGAACCTTCTCCGCCTTTACGGCCGCGTGCTTGCCCTGCTCGGCTCGGAAAGCCGGCTGGCCTGGGCTTTGGCCATTGCCAATATCGCGCTCGCCTCGGCGCAGTTCGCCGAGCCGGTCCTGCTCGGCCGCATCATCGACACGCTGACGGCCGCGCAAGTCAGCGGCCAGGCGCCGTCATGGGCGCAACTCGGCGTTCTCCTGTCCGCCTGGGCTGGCTTCGGCCTGTTCACTATCGCCTGCGGCACCTTGATCGCGCTTTATGCCGACCGGCTGTCGCACCGCCGCCGCCATGTCGTGCTCACCGGCTATTTCGAGCACGTGCTGCAGTTGCCGCTGACCTATCACGGCAACACCCATTCCGGCCGCCTGATGAAGGTGATGCTGCAAGGCACCGACGCGCTGTGGGGCCTGTGGGTCGGATTCTTCCGCGACAACCTCGCCTCCATTGTCTCGCTTCTGGTGCTGCTGCCGATCTCGCTGTTCATCAACTGGCGGCTGGCGCTGCTGCTGATCGTGCTGTGCGTCGTATTCGCGCTGCTGACCGCGTTGATCGTGCGCAAGACGCAGACGCTGCAAAGCTCGGTCGAACGCCATTACTCCGATCTCGCCGAGCGCGCTTCCGACACGCTCGGCAATATCGCGCTGGTGCAGAGCTTCTCCCGACTCGAACAGGAAGTGACCGAACTGCGTCAAGTCGTCGAGCGCCTGCTCGCGGCGCAAATGCCGGTGCTGTCGTGGTGGGCGCTCGCCGCGGTGCTGACGCGCACGGCGACGACCCTGACCGTGCTGTCGATCATCATCGTCGGCACGCTGCTGCACATCAACGGCCAGGC
This sequence comes from Pseudolabrys sp., assembly GCA_030651965.1. GTDB lineage: Bacteria > Pseudomonadota > Alphaproteobacteria > Rhizobiales > Xanthobacteraceae > Pseudolabrys. Next base: position 25,655 of record JAUSBQ010000454.1, read on the forward strand.
GACCATCGGCGAAATGGTCACGTTCATGAACTTTGCCGGGCTGATCATCAACCGCCTCGAACAGGTGGTGGCCTTCGTCAACAGGATCGGATCGGAAGCGCCGCGCCTGCGTGAGTTCTTCACGGTCTGGGACACCGTTCCGGCCATTCGCGACCTTCCCGATGCCGTCGATCCGGGCCGCCTCACCGGCATGGTCGAATTCAAGAACGTGTCGTTCTCCTATGACGGCGAGCGCATGGCGGCGATCGACCTCAATCTCAAGGCGATGCCGGGCGACACCATCGCGCTGGTCGGCGCCACCGGCGCCGGCAAGTCGACCGCCATTGCGCTGCTGCACCGCGCCTTCGATCCGCAGTCGGGCTCGATCGAGATCGACGGCGTCGACATTCGTCATTTCAAGCTCGCCGCGTTGCGGCGCAATATCGGCGTGGTGTTTCAGGAATCGTTGCTGTTCAACCGCTCGATCTCCGACAATCTGCGCGTCGGCAAGGCCGACGCCACCGAGGAGGAAATGCGCCTGGCGGCGACCCGCGCCCAGGCGATCGATTTCATCGACCGCAAATTCCACGGCTTCTCCGACAATGTCGGCGAACGCGGCCGCTCGCTGTCCGGCGGCGAGCGTCAGCGCCTGTCGATCGCGCGCGCGCTCTTGAAGGACCCGCCGATCCTCATCCTGGATGAGGCGACCAGCGCGCTCGACGCCGGCACCGAGGGCAAGGTGATGCAGGCGCTCGACGAGGTGATGAAGGGCCGCACCACTTTCGTCATCGCGCACAGGCTGTCGACCGTGCGCAAGGCCTCGCGCATTCTCGTCTTTGAAGCGGGCAAGATCGTCGAGGCCGGCACCTTCGACGAACTGGTGGCGCAGGGCGGCCGGCTCGCCGAACTGGCCAAGGCGCAGTTCATCACCACGGAATCCGCGGCGGCGCCGAAGGCTTGAGCTTATAGAGTTTAAGCGTGCGCGCCGTTGGCCGAGAACCGCATCGCGGCGATGCGGTCGAGTTCCTGCTGCTCGCGCACGTTCTGCTCGGCCTTTTCGCGGGCGTTGTCGCGCTCGTCCAGCATCTCGACCTTCTTGAGCTCCTCGAAGGCTTCGCCGAGCATCGCCTTGGCGTCGTCGAGCTGCGCCTTGAGGTCGTCGGATGAACGCTTGAGGTTCTCGCGCCGTCCCATCGCCGCCTTGGCGTAGGTCGGATAGGCGAAATGCGCTGGATCGTGGATGCCGGCGCGGTCCTGCTCGATCTTGATCTCGCGATCGAGCTCGGAGGCGATCCGGTCGAATTCGGCCATCATCGCCTCGATCTGGGCGACCTTGCGCCGCTTCTCGTCGACCTGAAATTTCTTCAGGCGGATGAGGGTTTCGCGTGACTTCATCGACTAAATACTCCCCCGAAGCCCCGAATATGCGCCCGGTAGCTGCGAACAGCGCCGCCGTCCGGACGCCCCGGATCGTTCAGCCCCCGGACTGTGCGGCAATATCGTTAGTTTTCGGTTACGCAATTGCCGCGAATGCAACCAATCCCCGCTATTCGCCGGGACCTGTGCTTTTGAGGATCTCGTCCAGCATCCGATAGCCGCCGGCCATCGAGGTCGCTTCGTCCTTGCCCTGGCCGAGGAAGTCCTCGAGCGGCTTGTGCAGGGCGATCGCCTCATCGACATCGGCCGACGAACCCGGCCGGTAGGCGCCCAGCCGGATCAGCTCTTCCATGTCCGAATAGGTCGCCATCACCTGCCGCGCCCGCATGATCGACGGCAGGTAAGCGGGATCGGCCGAACGCGGCATGGTGCGCGAGATCGACTTGAGCACATTGATCGCCGGATAGCGGCCGCGCTCGGCGATCGCCCGCTCCATCACGATGTGGCCGTCGAGAATGCCGCGCACCGCGTCGGCCACCGGCTCATTATGGTCGTCGCCGTCGACCAGCACCGTGAAGATGCCGGTCATGGTGCCCTGATCGGTGGTGCCGGGTCCGGCGCGCTCCAGCAGGCGCGGCAGTTCGGTGAACACGGTCGGCGTATAGCCCTTCGCGGTCGGCGGCTCGCCGGCCGACAGGCCGATCTCGCGCTGCGCCATGGCAAAGCGCGTCACCGAGTCCATCAGCACCAGCACGTCCTTGCCCTCGTCGCGGAAGAACTCGCCGATCGCCATAGTCAGATACGCCGCCTGGCGGCGCATCAAAGCCGGCTCGTCCGAGGTCGACACCACGACGACCGAACGCGCTAAACCTGCGGCGCCGAGATCGTCCTGCAAGAACTCCTGCACCTCGCGGCCACGTTCGCCGACCAGGCCAATGACCGACACGTCGGCGGCGACGTTCTTGGCGAGCATCGACAGCAGCACCGACTTGCCGACGCCGGAGCCGGCGAAGATGCCCATGCGCTGGCCGCGGCAGACGGTGAGGAAGGTGTTGAGCGCGCGCACGCCGAGATCGAGCGGCGCCCCGACCCGCATCCGGGCGTGCGCCGCCGGCGGCGAATTGCGGAAGCTGTAGGGCGCGGGTCCCGCCGGCAACGGGCCGAGCCCGTCGATCGGCTCGCCCATGGCGTTGAGCACCCGGCCTAACCAGCGGTCGGACGGACGCACCGCGCTGGCCGAGCTATTGACCACGGCGCGGCAGCCGCGCCGCACGCCTTCGAGCGCGCCATAAGGCATCGCCAGAGCCAGTTTGCCGGAGAAACCGACCACTTCGCAGGGAATGCCGGACCCATTGCCGCCGTCCAGGGTCAGCCGCGAGCCGACCGACATGGCGTGGATCGGCCCGGCGATCTCAACCATGAGCCCGCGCACGCCGACGACGCGGCCGTAGATCTCGACCCCGTCGATATCGCCGATCTGCTCCGCCAGTGCCTTCACAGTTGCGCCTTCATCATTTGGGCACGCGGTTACCCGCCCCGGAACAATTCAGAAAACGCCGTAAACTCGCCCTTAGGATTACCGGCAACCCCTGCTCATTAACTCCGTGTTTACCCGGGTCGTTAATCATTGGGTCATCGTCCGTGGGACGAGAGCGAAGCGATTCGCGAAGGGCCGCAGGCGGACCTTTCGACCGTTCAAGGCCGGCACCTGCCGGCATCAAACTGGGGCATGAAGCGGCACGTGGCTAAAAAACCACTCATCTGCAACATCTTACGGCGATTCGGCTTGCTTTCGCCAGCGAATGCTTGCACTGAAGAATCAGGTTTTGTTAACCATGTCGTCATAGTGTCGAATCGGTTTGTCCCACCGCGTTTTTTCACACTCGCCGCCTTTGCGGCGCTGACCTTAAGCCCGGTTGCGGCGAGATAGGGGACTGGCATGCGCGTTCTACTTATTGAAGATGACAGCGCGACGGCTCAGTCGATTGAGCTGATGCTGAAAAGCGAGAGTTTCAACGTCTACACCACCGATCTGGGTGAGGAAGGCGTCGATCTCGGCAAGCTTTACGACTACGACATCATCCTTTTGGACCTGAACCTGCCCGATATGTCGGGTTTCGAGGTCCTGCGCAGCCTTCGGGTCTCCAAGGTCAAGACCCCGATCCTGATCCTCTCTGGCCTCGCCGGCATCGAGGACAAGGTAAAGGGCTTAGGCTTCGGCGCCGACGACTACATGACCAAGCCGTTCCATAAGGACGAGCTGATCGCCCGCATCCATGCCATCGTGCGCCGGTCGAAGGGCCACGCCCAGTCGGTCATCAACACCGGCGACCTCGTCGTCAACCTCGACACCAAGACGGTCGAAGTCGGCGGCCAGCGCGTCCACCTGACCGGCAAAGAATATCAAATGCTCGAGCTGCTCTCGCTGCGCAAGGGCACGACGCTCACCAAGGAGATGTTCCTCAATCATCTCTACGGCGGCATGGACGAGCCCGAGCTCAAGATCATCGACGTCTTCATCTGCAAGCTGCGCAAGAAGCTGGCCAACGCCTCCTCCGGCAAGAACTACATCGAGACGGTGTGGGGCCGCGGTTATGTGCTGCGCGAGCCGACCGAGCAGGACGAGCGGATCCCGGCTTAAGTCCCGTCATCCTGAGGTGCGAGCCGCGCACGCGGCGAGCCTCGAAGGATAGACGGCCCAAGACAGAGAGCACCAGTTCCCCAAAGGGCGTAGAGCAATCTACGCCCTTTTATTTTTTAGAAGCGCCGGGCGTGAGACAAGGTTTTCCCCTTCCACCCGTTGCGTTTGCGTCATCTTGAACGGAGCTTGTTGGCTCACTCCAAAGACTTGAACCCGGGGCGATAGGCTCCGGGGTTTTTTTGTCGCCCAGCATCTCTCCCCGGTCATCCCCGCGCAGGCGGGGATCCAGTTCTTCGTTAGATTCTCCAACCGGATACTCGACGAGCAGGCGAAGAAGGACGGCGTTCCGCGCGCCGCGTCTGGAGTTCTTCTTATCCCTCCCCTGCAAGGGGAGGGTCCGGCGCGGTAGCGCCGGGTGTGGGGTTTAGCGCGTAATAGTCGCCACCCGTCTCCGCGCTAACGCGCGGAGCCACCCTCCCCGAAGACGGGGAGGGATTACAAGTTCGCTCTTTGAAAATTGCATCCGTGCTGCACGACGGCAGCAAATCGCTCAACGCTGCGTGCCTTTGCCGGTCATCGCGGCGGCAAAAAACAAAGCGATAAAAACCGCACCGATAATTTCAAACACCATCAGAAGGAACCCTCGTCGTGTCGCTAATTGCTATTAACCGTGCGTCGCCGCCTGATAAGCCTTAGTGGCGGCCTTCGTTCCGCCCTCACCGTCCATTCGACGCATACAGGATGGAACAATCCACCGAAGGAACTGGAACAGTTCGCCACATATGTGGGATCGGAACGAATCCGCAAGGCGCGGGTTGTCCTGCACACGACCAGCCCTTCGGCTGGCATTTCAAAACAATTGGAGCTTCCATGCAGGCGAAATTCACTGCCAAGGTGCTTGGCTCGATCGCACTGCTCGCCGCTCTGGCGAGCCCGCTCACCGCACAGGCGCAAGGCACGATCCAAGGCGCGCAACGCGGCGCTGAGCAGGGCGGGCGCGATGCCGGTCCGGTCGGCGCCGTCATTGGCGGCACGGTCGGCGCGGTCGCCGGCACCGTCGGCGGCATTCTCGGCGTCCAGGATCGTCCGCGCTTCCGCTCCTATGTGGTCGAGCAGCGCGTGCCGTCCTACCGCTACGAGAGCGAAGTCCGCGTCGGCGCCGTGCTGCCGGAATCCGGTGTGACCTATTACGAAATGCCGGCCGAATATAACGCCCCGGCCTATCGCTACACCTACATCAACGAACGTCCGGTGATCGTCGATCCGCGCACGCGGACCGTCGTTCAGGTCATCGATTAACATCAACCTATAACCGGAAGGACGCACCATGATGAAATTCGTCACGTTCGCGGCGGTTGCGGCCGTCGCCCTGTCGTTGACCCTCGCGCCGAAGCCGGCCGAAGCGCGCGACGGCCAGATCGCGGCCGGCGTTGTCGGCGGCCTCGCGGTCGGCGCCATCGTCGGTTCGCAGATGAACCGCAACGACGACGGCTATCGTTATCGCAATCGCAATCGCGCTTATGCCCGCGAGTGCCACATCGAGCGCCGCGATTACGAGGATCGCTACGGCCGTCTGCATGTGCGCAAGGTGCGCGTTTGTAACTAGCCTTGAGCGACATCGAAACGAAAACCCCGGCCGCATGGCCGGGGTTTTTGCATGACAGCGGTGGCCGCCGTGTCAGGCTCTGGCGGCGGCGAATTTCGTGGGGCTGCCGGCGCGGCGCGCTGCCGGGTTCGGCATATAAAGCCCGCGCCGTTCCGGCACCGGCTTGAACGTGTCGGTGAGGCCGACCACGGTCTCGGCGGCCCCTAACACCAGATAACCGTCATTGGCGACCTGCCCGGCCATGCGGTTGAACACGCCGATCTTGGTTTCCTGGTCAAAATCGATCAGCACGTTGCGGCAGAACACGACGTCGAACGTGCCCAACGGCGAAAAATCGTTGAGCAGATTGAGAGTGCGGAACTGCACCATGGCGCGGATCTCGGGCGCGATCTGCCAGCTGTCGCGGACTTGCGTGAAATATTTCAGCAGCAGCTGGATCGGCAGGCCGCGCTGCACCTCGAACTGGCTGTAGACCCCGGCTTTGGCGCGCTCCACCACGTCGCCGGACAGATCGGTGGCGATGATCTCGATGCGGAAGCCGGCGGTCGCAGCGGCCATGTCGGTCAGCGTCATTGCCAGCGAATACGGCTCCTGGCCGGTCGAGGCGGCCGCGCACCAGATGCGAATGCGCTTCTCGCGCCGACGCGCCGCCAGCAGCGCCGGCATGATGAAATCGCGGAAGTTCTCGAACGGAGTCTTGTCGCGGTAGAAAAAGGTTTCGTTGGTGGTCATCGCCTCGACCACGGCGATTGACAGCGGCGCGGCCGGGCGGGCCCGCACTTCGCCGACCAGATCGCCCAGCGACGCGAGACCGTGGCGGCGCGCCACCGGCAGCAGCCGGCTTTCGGCGAGGTACTGCTTTTCGGCCGACAGGACGAGGCCGGAGCGGTCGCGCAACAGCTTGCGCAGAAAATCGAAGTCGTTCGGGGTCACGGCCGCTCCCCCGCGAAGATGCGCGTCAGCCGCGGCGCGATATGGTCGAGCGGCAGCACCGCCGAACACAGGCCGTTCTGCGCCACCTTCCCCGGCATGCCCCACACCACGCTGGTCGCCTCGTCCTGCGCCAGCACATGGCCGCCGGCCGCGACCAGCGCCTGCGCGCCGAACAGCCCGTCCGAGCCCATGCCGGTGAGCACCAGCGCCAGCGCCTTCGGTCCCCAGACCTCGGCGGCCGACGAGAACAGCGGGTCGACCGCGGGTTTGCAGAAATTGATCATCGGTCCGTTATCGAGCGCGATCACGGCGGCGCCGTTGCGGCGCGCGACCGTCATATGTTTGCCGCCCGGCGCCAGATAGACGGTGCCGGCGTTGACCGGCTCGCCGTCGGTTGCTTCCCGCGTCGGCCGGTTGGCGGAGCGGCCGAGATGTTCGGCCAGAATGGTGGTGAAGGTCGGCGGCATGTGCTGGGTGATCAGCACCGGCGCGCGGTCAATCAACGCGCCGATCTGCGAAAGAATGGCGTTAAGCGCCTGCGGCCCGCCGGTCGAGGCGCCGATCAGCAGCACGCGCGGCGGCGTGATCGGCATCGCGCGCAACACGATCGGCGCGTGGGCCTCGCCGTGCAGCGTGTGGATCGGCTTGACCGGAATGAGCTGCCGCGAAGCGGACGTGGTAGCGGCAAGCGGCACGCGCGGCGCGGGCGCGACCGGCGTGGCGAAAGGTTGAGAATTCGGCACCAAAGGCGGCGCCTGAACATGACGGCGGCTGCGCGCGCGCAAGCCGAGCTGGCGAATCTTTTCGATCAGATCAAAATGAAACTCCGGCGAACCGCTGACGTCGCGGTTGCTCGACGGCTTCGGAATGTAGTCGGTGGCGCCGAGCGACAGTGCGCGCAGGCTGATCTCGGCGTTACGCCGCGTCAGCGTCGACGCCATGATGATGATAAGGTCGCGCTTCTTGGCCAGCAACAAAGGCAGCGCCGAGATGCCATCCAGATCCGGCATATCGATGTCGAGGACGACCACGTCCGGGTCGGCACGTTCGAGTTGCGAAACGGCCTCGCGTCCAGTGCGCAGCGAGGCCACCACCTCCATGTCGGATTCGGATGCGATCCAGCGCGAGAACAGGCCGCGCACGACGATCGCGTCATCGACGATCATCACGCGGATGCGCTGACCGGAGGCTGCGGCGGCTAGGGAAGCTGAATCGACGAGTTGCATTGGACCTGACTGATTTTGCTGGAAAGTTGCGGCCGGCGGAAAGCCAGCGATCAGATCAGTCCGACCTCCTGGAACTTGGCTTCGACGATCTCCTTGTCGAATGGCTTCATGATGTATTCGTTGGCGCCGGCATGCAGCGCCCGCGCGATATGGGCCACGTCGTTCTCCGTGGTGCAGAACACGACCTTGGGACCGTCGCCACCGGGCAGCCGGCGCAACATGCGCAGGAATTCGTAACCGTCCATCTTCGGCATGTTCCAGTCGAGCAGGATGGCTTCGGGCAGCTTGCGCTGGCAGGCGGCGAGCGCCTGCTCGCCGTCCTCGGCTTCCTCGATGGTGAAATCCAGACCTTCCAGAATACGCCGCGCGACTTTGCGGATCACGCTGGAATCGTCGACGACCAAACAGGTTTTCATTTCATTGCCTCGTCTTGTTCATTTCGCAGTTGGGCGGCAGCTCTCGCTTTATTTGTCAGAAATGGATCATGCGGCGGCCGCATGGGTCGGGATATCGAGAATGCGGTCGACGTCGACCACCATCATCAGTTGTCCGTCCATCCGGAAGATGCCGGTCGACACGCCGGCCAGCCGCGGATCGAGATTGATCGGGTTGCGTTCGAGCGCCGCGGCCTCGAACTTGAGCACCTCGCCGACGCTGTCGATCAACAGACCGTAGGACTCGCCGCGAAATTCGACGCCGATCGCCATTGCCGGGCCGCCATTGTCGCGGCGATCGAGCCCGAGCCGGAAGCCGAGGTCGATCAAGGTCACGATGCGGCCGCGCAGATTGAGCACGCCGGCAATCTCCGGCGGCGCCAACGGGACGCGGGTCAGACGCTCCGTGATGAACACGTCCTGCACGCGCCGGATCGGCAGCCCGAACAACTGGCCGCCGACCATGGCGGTCACGTATTCATTCAAGTTCAGGTCGGTGTTGTCGTTGCTCATGGTGTGCCCCTCATGCCGCGCGACCGACGGCGGTCTGCTCCATGAGCGCCGCGATCAGCCCCTGGCGGTCGAACTTGGCGACATAATCGTGGAAGCCGGCCTGCCGGCCGCGCTCGACCGAGTCGGCCGAGATCTGCGAGGACAGGGCGATGACCGGAAGCTCGGCGGTGCGCGGATCGGCGCGCAAGGCTTCGGCGAACTGATAGCCGTCCATCTCCGGCATCTCGATATCGGTGATGGCGACATCGAAAGCGCGGCCATCCTGCATCATCGTCAGCGCGTCGCGCGCCGAACCGACGGCGGTAACGGTGTAGCCGGCGGCTTGCAGCACCGGCGTCAGCATGTTGCGGAAGAACGGCGAGTCATCGACCAGCAGCACCGAGCGCTGGCGCTCGCCCGACGGACGATCCTTGCGGCGGAACCAATCCTCGAAGGCCATCGGCAGGAAATGCCCGACATCGATGATCTCGGTGGCCTGACCCTTGATGACGGCCGAGCCGAGCACGCCGGGACTATCGCTGGCGACCTGAATGGCCAGGCGGTCCTCGACGATATCGATGATCTCGTCGACCACCAGCGCCATCGAGCGCGCGCCGTCTGAGAACACCAGCAAAGGCTGCGCGCCTTCGCCTTTAACGCTCACAGTTGAATTCATGGTGATCAGCGGCATCAACTGGCCGCGGTATTGCACCATGTGCCGGCCGTTCGACAGTTCGATCTTGCGGGCGTCGATTTCCTCGAGCCGGGTAATCAGCGACAGCGGCACCGCCTTCGGCTGGGTCGAACCGGCGCGGAACACCAAGAGCGACGTCACCTGTTCGGACGTCTCGTCCACATGGTCAGGAGCCGTCTCGACGATCATCTGCGAGGTGACGGTGGAGCCGATCGCCTGCGCGACGCCGTTCGGGTCGATGATCATGATCACCGCGCCGTCGCCGAGGATGGTGTTGCCGGAAAACATCGAGATATGGCGCAGCTTGGTCGACATCGGCTTGACCACGATTTCCTCGGTGTGGAAAACGCCGTCGACGACGATGCCGAAGGTCTGGCTGCCGACCTGGGTGACGACGATGAAGCCGCTTTCGACGTCGCGGCTGGTGTCCGTCTCGGTGCCGAGAAGCCTACTCAGGCGCGCCAGCGGCAGCAGCTTGTCGCGCAGCCGCAGCACGGTCGTATCCTTGATGCGCTCGATGCGGTGATCGCCGCCCTTGCGCGCGCGCACCAGCTCGACCACCGACAATTGCGGAATGGCGAAGCGCTCGCCGCTCGACTCGACGATCAGCGCCGCGACGATCGCCAAAGTCAGCGGAATCTTGATGGTGAAGCTCAAGCCTACGCCGGCGACCGACTTGACGTCGATGGCGCCGCCGATCTGGTCGATATTGTTGCGCACCACGTCCATGCCGACGCCACGGCCCGAGACGTTGGTGACCGTCGTCGCGGTCGAGAAGCCGGCCGCGAAGATGAATTTGTGGATCTGCGTTTCCGACATCTTCTCGATGTCGGCTTCGCTGACCAGACCTTGCGCGATCGCCTTGGCCTTGATGCGCTCGGTGTTGAGACCGCGCCCGTCGTCGGCGATCTGGATGATGATGTGGCCGCCTTCGTGATAGGCCGACAGGCGGATATGGCCCTGCTCTGACTTGCCGGCGGCGCGCCGGTCGGCCGGCGTCTCCAGACCGTGATCGGCCGAGTTGCGCAGCATATGCGTGAGCGGGTCCTTGATCAGGTCGAGCACCTGACGGTCGAGCTCGGTCTCGGCGCCTTGCAGCTCGAGTTCGATCTTCTTGCCCAGTTCGTTCGACAGGTCGCGCACGATGCGCGGGAATTTCTGCCAGGCATTGCCGATCGGCTGCATGCGCGTCTTCATCACGCCTTCCTGCAACTCGGCGGTGACGTTCGACAGCCGTTGCAGCGGCGTCTTGAATTCGGAGTCGTCGTGGCGGCGCACGATTTCGAGCAACTGGTTGCGCGTCAGCACCAGCTCGGACACCATCGTCATAAGCTGTTCGAGCGTATCGACGGTGACGCGGATCGACTGGTTGGCGCCCTTGGCGGCGTCATCGTCCCTGACCGCTTCGTCCACCGGCGCGGCTTTCACCGCTGGGATTGCCGGCTTGGCGGGCTTGATGGCGGGCGGATCGACCGGCGTGTCGCGGAATACGCGCTCCAGTTCTTCGAGCGACACTTCGCCCGGCCGCAATGTCCGCTGCGGCTCCGGCTCCGGCGCGGCCGGCGCCTTGGGCGCGGCGGGGGTGCGCTCGGCGATGCGGTCCAGATCGGCGATCAGATCGCTGTCGGCGCCGTCGGGCTCGCGCTGGTCGCGCTCAAGCGATTCGAGAATTTCCTTGATGCGGTCGATGGTGGCGAGAATGACCGTGACGGCCTCGTTGGTGGCCGGCATGCCGTCGCGGAATTTGCCCATCACCGTTTCGGCGGCATGCGCCAGCGTTTCCAGCCGAGGCAGGCCGAGGAATCCGCAGGTGCCTTTGATCGTATGAACGAGGCGGAAAATATTATCGAGAATCTTGGCGTTGTTCGGGTCCTGCTCGAAACGGACAAGCTCGACGTCAACGACGTCGAGACTCTCGTTGGTCTCGGTCACGAATTCCCGAAGCAGGTCGTCCATTTAGAAAACGCCTTCATCGACGGGCGAAAGCGCCCGGCCGCTGCTCTCCGTCGAGAGCACCGCCAGTGTGTCGATGAAGCGTTTAATTTTGGTTGCGGAATTCTAAATGTTTCCGGGGCATTTACGCCTCGTTAACCGCGAGAAGCCCTCATAACGCTGATTATTGAGCGATCACTACCACGGTGTCGCCTTCCATCGCGACCGAGGCTTTCAGCCCGCAGGCCTCGGCCAGCAGGTGGGCGTAGAATGGCTGGATGCGGTGCGCGTCGAGCCCGTCCGGACCCATATCGCCGGCCAGAAGCGGCGGCACCGTCGCCAGAATCTTGGCATTGGTGCCGGAGGCCTGGACCTTGAGGCCCATCGTGTCGCCGGCGCCGATCGGATCGACGGTGATCTGGCCGCCGCGCGGGATCGCCTGGCCGGCGATCAGCAGCAGGTTGAGCAGCAGCTTGACCCGGTTCTTGGCCAAAAGGATGCGCGGCAGATTCCAGGCGATCTTGGTCTTCTCGTCTTCAAGGAAGCCGCGCGAAATCTTTTCGGCATCGCCGGTGTCTATCTGCGAGCCGGCGGAGCCCGCCGCGCCGAAGGCGATACGGCAGAACTGCAACTTGGCCGAGGCGGTGTTGGCGCTTTTCTTGATCAGCTCAAGTGCGAAGGCTTGGGTTTCCTCGTCCTTGTCCTCGGCCAGAACTTCCAGCCCGTTGACGATGGCGCCGACCGGGCTGATCAGGTCGTGACAGACCCGCGAGCACAGCAAGGCCGCAAGATCGAGCGCTTCGATGGGGGAACCGGACATGGACTGGTCTCCGCTGGCGTGCAGGGGTGCCAAAAAAGGCTATGAAGTGACGGGCGAATCGCTTGTCGTAGCGGCCTTGCGGGCGTGATACACCGCGCGTCCGCGACCGCCAAGGATGCAAACGACGCAAGAGGCTTGAGAGGTCACGTGCGCACAGCGACAGACGGCCCGGAAATCACACCACGGCAGGCCGCGGACCTCCTTGATGCCTTGTGCGAGATCGTCTCGCGGGCGGCGCAGGCCACCCTCGCCATCCCGTATTCGTCCGTCGCGCACCGCCTGAAGGACGACCAGTCGCCGGTGACGGCCGCCGATGAGGCGTCCGAGGCCATCATCCTCGAAGGCCTCGCCCGGGTGCTGCCCGGCGTGCCGGTGATCGCCGAGGAAAGCGTCGCCAAAGCGACGGGAGCACTGGCGCCGCGAGGGCCGCTGGGAGCCAGCTTTCTGCTGGTCGATCCACTCGACGGCACCAAGGAATTTCTCGCCGGCCGCGGCGAGTTCACCGTCAATGTCGCGCTGGTGACCAACGGCGTGCCGATCGCAGGCATTGTCGCGGCGCCTGCGCAGGGCCTGCTCTGGCGCGGCGTCGTCGGCGGCAAAGCCGAATGGTTGCGGCTCAAGCCCGGCGCCGCGCCGGGCGACGCCACGGATCGCCGTTTTATCGCCGCGCGCAAGGCGCCCGCACGGTTGACAGCCGCGATTTCGCGCACCCACCTCGATCCGGCGACGGAAGACTTTTTGTCGCGGCTACCGCTCGAAAAGAGCTATCCGTGCGGCTCGTCGGTGAAGTTCTGCCATATCGCCGAAGGCGTCGCCGACGTCTATCCGCGGCTGGCGCCGACGCGCGAATGGGACATCGCGGCAGGCTGCGCGATCCTCGCCGCGGCGGGCGGGGTAACGACAGCGCCCGACGGCGGACTGCTGACTTTCGGCAACGTGGCGGCGGACTTTCTGGTGCCGGCCTTCATCGCCTGGGGCGATCCGCGATTGTCCGGTCTGTCTGAAGCCTAGCGGCCAATCGTGCGGGCGACGTCCGGCCATTTGCGCAGCGCGCTGTCGACGACGCGGCCCGGGTTGTCGAGGAAGGCCGCGCGCGTTTTGTCATTATAGAACAGATAAAGCCGCTCGCCGGCCACCGCCCAGATCTGCGGATGGCCGGGCACCGAGGCTTCGCGCTCGATCGCCACCGGGTCATAACCGCCGAACTGCGGCGTGTAGACCTCGGGATGCTCGGCAAAGGCGGCCCGGTTGCCCTCATTGAGAAAGCGCCAGACCGCGCCGTTCTGGGTCAATTCGAGGTCCGGACGGCCCGGAATAGCCTTTCCTTTAGTGAAATAGGCCACGGGATCGAAACCGCTGATCGCAAGGCCGCTGGCCGGATTGACCACCAGACGGTCGGTCTGTGAGGCGCGCGGTGCCTGGATACCGGCCCAGACCGAGAGGCAAACCGCGGCGGCCAGGGCCACATTGGAGATCGTGAATCGGCCACCGCGGGCGGGCGGCTTCCGTTGCGGGCGGCGGCTGGTCATAGTTCTTGGCGGCATGGCGGCGATTCGCAGCAATTTCGGTTCCGCCGCCACATTACGGTCGCCCCCATGAGCATAGAGTTAAGCGGGGGATGGTTTCGTTCAATCAATGGAGCATTCGATGCGCGCACCCTTGCGCTTGGTAACCCTGAGCCTTTGCCTGCTCGCCCTCAGTGGGGGGATAGCCGCGGCGCAGAACATGCCCCCTGCCCCGCCGCCGAACTCCCAGCCGCCGATGCAGACCCAGCCAAACCGGCCCAGCACCTTCACGCCCGATGAAATCATCGGCCAGGGCCACAAATTCTTCGGCTCGGTGTCGCGCGGCCTCGCCCAGGTGGTGGAAACAGCGTTCAGCAAGTGGGGCCAGCCGAACGGCTACGTGCTCGGCCAGGAAGGCAGCGGCGCCTTCATCGTCGGCCTGCGTTATGGCGACGGTACACTTTACACCAAGAATGCCGGCGATCGCCGGGTGTTCTGGGAGGGCCCGTCGATCGGCTTCGACTACGGCGGCGAAGGCGCCCGCACCATGATGCTGGTTTACAACCTGCCGGCCACCGACTCGATCTATCAGCGTTTCGCCGGCGTCGACGGTTCCGCCTATTTTATCGGCGGCTTCGGCATGACCGCGCTGACCGCCGACAACATTGTGCTGGTGCCGATCCGCTCCGGCGTCGGCCTGCGCCTCGGCGCCAATATCGGCTATCTCAAGTTCACGCCGAAGGCGACCTGGAACCCCTTCTAGATGGGAAAGCCTCTTAACATTTTTGATCTAGACGGTGCGCGCCGCTCACAAACCGTGAGCGGCGCGTCGCAGTTTAGGTTAATCTAAGCTTTCGCTGGCAGCACCCTACCCGACAGTGTCATGGCTGGGGCGGGGATTAGGGCGGCGAGGGTTTTTTGGAGGCGTCGTTCCATGATTGAACCGATCATGTATTTCGGGATCGGGTTTCTGGTCGCAGCCCTGGTGGGGCTCGTCATCGTCCCGCTCGTTCATAATCGCGCGGTGCGCCTGACCATGCGGCGGCTTGAGGCCGCGACGCCTTTGTCGATGGCCGAAATTCAGGCCGACAAGGATCAGCTCCGCGCCGAATTCGCCATGTCGACGCGCCGGCTCGAAGTCAGCGTCGAAAATCTGCGCACCAAGAGCACCAGCCAGCTTGCCGAACTCGGCAAGAAGGGCGACGCCATCAACCGGCTCAAGATCGAACTCGGCGAAAAGACCGCTACTATTTTCGCGCTGGAAGCGCGCGACAAGGCTCTGCGCGATCAGCTGCGCGTCACGGAAGAAGAATTCTCGGTCAAGACCAGCGCCATGCTCGACGCGCAGCGCGTGCTGTCCGCCAAGGAAGCCGAACTCGCCAAGCTGATGGGCGAACTCGACGAACGTTCGGGCGAAGCCGAAGCGCAGAAGGTCGACATCGTCTCGCTCAAGACCCAGGTCGATGCGCTGAAAGAGCGCCTCGATGGCGCCAGCCACGACCTCAAGACCGTGGAAGACCGCCGCGACGCCGAGCGCGTCGAGCTGAAAGCCGCGACGCAGGAATTGCAGGAAGAGCGCGGCAAGGTCGAGAACCTTGGCCGCCGCGTTTCTGAACTCGAACAGGCGCTGGTGGCGCAGACCACCGAGGCCGAACTTCTCGGCCGCCGCGCCCACGATCTGGAAAACCGCCTCGGCGAGCAATCGCGCGCGCTCGGCGAGAGCGAAAACGAACTCAAGCATATCCGCGGCGAATATGACGCGGCGCGCAAGACCGAAAGCGACCTGCGCGCGGCGATCGCCGAACTCGACGGCCGCGCCAATTCCGCGACCCAGCAGTTGCGCACCGAGAATGCCCAGCTCAAGGCCGAGATCGACCACGCCAAGGCCGAGCGCGACCGCGTCACCCACGAATTCAACACGATGAAGCGCGAAGCCGAGGAAAGCTGGGCGTCCGAGCGCGTCGAGAACGCGCTGCTGCGCGAACGCATCAACGATGTCGCGGCGGAAGTCGCCCGCCTCGCCTCCGCGCTCGAGGGTCCGAATTCGCCGATCGACGCCATTCTGGCGGCCGAGACCGCGCGCGACCGCACCGGCCTGACCGTGGTCGGCGGCAATCCGGACTTGGCGCTGGCCGATATCGCGCCTGCCGGCGGCAACCTCGCCGACCGCATCCGCGCGCTGCAAACCCACGCCTCGCGGCTGCCGAACGAAGACGAGCCGAAGGCGGCGAACTGAGACGCCGAATTGACCGCTTCGGTCATTCCGGGGCGCGCCATACTGTTCATGGGCGCGAACCCGGAATCCAGTAAAAGCCGCGCTTTCCTGAAGGCGCGGGCTTCGCTTGACACCCAAGCGACGCCCTCCTTATATCGCGCGCAATGGCCGGGCGGTTAGCTCAGCGGGAGAGCACACCCTTCACACGGGTGGGGTCATAGGTTCAATCCCTATACCGCCCACCATATTTCCCATAGAATTCAAGGCTTTTTGGATTTGCACGCTGTCATCCCGGCAGGTGTTGGCAGAACAGATCCGGAAAATGGCAACTGAACCCGTGGAAAATCGGTGGACTCCGTTCAATAGATGTTCGCCTCGAAATACGGATTTCGTCTTCTAGAACAAATCAAGAACTTTGTTACAGTTAGGGCGGCTTAGCAAAATAAGGACGCTATGACAGAGCCCACCGTGACCTGCCCGAATTGCAACACTAACTTTCCACTGAAGCGTGAGCTCGAACTCACGATTGAGAAAAAGCGCGTGCAGACGAAAACGGAACTGGTCTATTCGTATCTGACTGGGCCTCGCTTTCGCCAACGAATAGAGGCAATCGTCGATAGATTTAGTGAGATGCAAGAAGACCTGGACAAAGAACGCCGCTCCATGACCCGTATTTGGGCAAAGCGAGAAGCTCAAATTCGCAGCGTCATAGAGTCGACGGCAGGTATGTATGGCGATCTTCAGGAAATTGCTGGAAAAGCGCTTCTTGAAATCGACGGCATCGCTCTTCCGATGATTCACAATCAGACACCCCCTGAAAGCGGTGGCAGCCTGTCATGACCGTCGCAACTCGGTAAGAAATTCTTCTTTCTTCACGAGTTCGACGCTCTGAAGGCCGAGCCTTACATGCTGACGGGTTAAACATGCTTCTAACCAAGGCATGATAGTGGCCCGTCCGGATCTAGGGACACGCACTTAGCGGCCGCGATAGCGCAATCGGCCATTTTCAGGAGCGATTGGTCCGCTTCGTGCCAAAAGCGGAGTTGAAGCTTGCCCAAATCGTATCAATCGAGGCCCCCCCTGTTATCAACGCGCAACCCCCGTTCAGCGGGCGTTAATGTTCATCAATCCACATTCCGCGATATGCGGCATCGGGCAGACACCGGAGTTCCGATCTTGCTCTGGATTAGATTAGGCAAT
This sequence comes from Pseudolabrys sp., assembly GCA_030651965.1. Taxonomy (GTDB): domain Bacteria; phylum Pseudomonadota; class Alphaproteobacteria; order Rhizobiales; family Xanthobacteraceae; genus Pseudolabrys. The sequence goes on from JAUSBQ010000454.1 coordinate 42,709, forward strand.
TTGAGAGGGCGCAATGTCCACATATCGCTTTTATAAAATAAAAGAGAATGGCCACATCAATGGCATGCCGATTGAATGCGAATTGCCGAATGACCGTGCCGCCTTCGATAAAGCGAACAGTCTTATGGACGGTCATGACGTAGAGGTATGGGATTCGCGTCGAGCTGTCGCGTATCTCGTACCAGACGAGAGGCCGAAATCACCAGCGCACCTGCAGCGCAGCCGATAGCTGCGGCTCCTGGAGACGAGGCAAGTCAATCACCCGGCGGACGGGTTACCAATACACGGGTCGACAGACGCCACCAGGGCCCGCAAGGTCAAGTCTGACGTTGCGGCAAAGCGTGCCAACAGCCAGTCGCGCTCACCGGCCAGCGAGCGAGGCTGGTTGCCGCCTATCCGCTTGGCAGCCGCGCTCCCGATCGCGCGGAACCGCTGCGACCGCTTCACCACGCTGGTAACGCTCACCTGATACGTCTCTGCAACCTTGCGGCAGGTCTCCCCAGCCGCAAGAAAATTCACGTCAAGCATCGAGGCCATTCTCAATCGCGACTGCGACATCGTCTTCCGTCACGATTGCGGGCCCTTCTGAGGAGCTAATTGAATCGGCGGCAGCTCCGACAATCTCATCTCGATCAAACCCTTCGCGCCGAGCAGAACGTTGAGGGCGTTCCAGGACCCGTCCAGCAGCCGCTGGCGGCGCCCACCGGCCAATGAGAAGCATATCCGCTGTGTTCCGGCAGTGATCTCCCCGGTACGGATATCGGCTAGAAGTTCGGTATCGGGAACGCGCGCGCACAGGGACTGCAGTTGTCTGCCATCAGAGGCTGCAACCGGCAGACAGGGCAAGCCAATTGCCATGCAGTTATCTGCGAATATCTCCCCGAAAGACTCGCCGACGATCGCCCGGATGCCGAAGCGGTAAAGTGCCTGAGGCGCATGCTCCCGAGATGAGCCGCAGCCGAAGTTGCGTCCAACAAGAAGTATCGAGGCGCCAGCTAAACGCGCATCGTCAAAAGGGTGCGGCAGCCCTTGTCCATCGCGGGCCGCACGCCGCGCACTTTCGAAGACAAAAGTCTCAATACCTCGAAAGGTCGTCATCTTCAGATAGCGTGACTCGACGATCTGATCGGTATCGATGTCATCGCCGGGCAACGGCAGGCCCCGCCCTCTCACCGCCTCGATGGTACCCGTCACCCTGCCCGTCCTTTATCGTTTTCATGCGCCGCACGCGCATCGGTAATTTTGCCTGCAAGGGCAGCAGCAGCCACCATCACCGGCGACATGAGGTAGGTGCGACCGGTCGGCGACCCTTGCCGTCCCCGGAAATTGCGGTTTGAGGACGAGGCACAAACCTGCGGACCCACAAGTTTGTCGGCATTCATTCCACAGCATAACGAGCAGCCTGCGTCACGCAGTTCGAAACCGCGCTCTTCGAAAAGCTTGTCGAGACCTTGGGCAACCACCGCCTCCCGCACCGCACGCGAGCCGGGCACGATCATCGCCCGCACGGTCGGCGCAACCCTCCCATCGGTGCTGCGGAGAAAGGTCGCAACTGCCTCGAGGTCGGACAGGCGTCCATTCGTACAGGAGCCAATGAAGGCGACATCGATCCGCGTCCCCATGATCGGTCTCCCGGATTCGACACCCATAAATTCCATGGCTGCCTCCCAGCTACCGGCTTCTTCCCCGGCGCTTGCGGGGTTGGGGACGGGCACCTCGACCGGAACCGACTGATCGGGCGACGTACCCCAGGTTACCATAGGGCGCATCTCCTCCGCGTGCAGCACCACCTCGTCGTCCCACGTAGCGTCGCTGTCGGAGGCTATGCTCAGCCACTGCTCTGCCGCAGCTTCCCAAGCGGACCCGACAGGCGCGAATGGCCGTCCGCGGAGATAATCAAGAGTCGTGCGATCGGGATTTACATAGCCACAGCGGGCTCCACCCTCCACCGCCATGTTGCAGAGCGTCATGCGTTCTTCCATGCTGAAATGGGAGATCGTGGAGCCGGAGAACTCGTAAGCGTATCCTAGTCCTCCCTTGGCTCCGAGTCGGTGAATGATGAACAGGGCCACGTCCTTAGCGAAGACGCCGAGGGGCAGTTCGCCTTCCACTACGATACGCCGTACTTTCAGCTTTTCCACGATCAGGGTCTGGCTCGCCAGCACGTCACGGACCTGCGAAGTGCCAATGCCGAAAGCGATCGAACCAAATGCGCCATGCGTCGAGGTATGGCTGTCGCCACAGGCGATAACCATGCCAGGCTGGGTCAAACCTTGTTCCGGCGCGAGCACGTGAATGATCCCGTGCAAGCCCTTCATAGGATCGAAATAGGTGACGTTGTTAGCCTCGGTGTTACTCCCGAGGAGCCGAATCTGCCCTTCGCACATGGCATCGTCAAACCTGAGCACGTTGCCGCCGGTGGAAATTGAATGGTCGGCGCACGCGAATGTGCGTTCGGGATGGGCGACGCGTATCCTGCGCTCGACCAGTTCCTCGAAGGCCTGTGGGCTGCTCACCTCATTGACGAGATGCAGATCGACGGCAAGTTGATACTGATTTTCGGCCACCGCGCGGACGACATGCCCGTCGAAGACTTTATCGTAGAGCGTTCGCGTCATGGTTTCCTCTGCCCGAGCCCTCAGCCCAAGAGCTTGTGGATGGCTGCGGCGATATCGGGCTTCTCCTCCAGCCCCCAACCCGGCGCATCGCTGGGCCGTACGAAGCCGTTGATCACCGGGCAAGTATCGGGATAACCACCGAAGGGCTTGAAAACGCCGGGGTAGGCTTCGCAGCCGCCAAGGCCCATGCCTGCCACTATGTGCAGATTGATGAGATGACCCCCGTGCGGGAATACCTGTTTGCGGCTGAAACCGCGGATCTCGAGCAAGTTGATGATGCGGGCATATTCCGTCAGCCCGTAGCTGAGGCCGGCATCCATCTGGAATATGTCGCGCCCTGAGCGCATCCCGCCAAAATTCAGCAGATTGCAGACATCCTGATAGGAGAACAGGTTCTCACCCGTGGCGAGGGCACCGTTGTAATAATGCGTGAGTGTCTGATTCATCGCGAAGTCGAGCGGGTCGCCGACTTCCTCGTACCAACGCAAGCCGTACTGTTCGATGCGGCGCCCGAAGGCGAGGCCCTCGGGTAAGCGGAATCGGCCGTTGGCGTCCACCGCCAGACGTGCTCCCGATCCCGCGAGCGCAAGTGCCTCCTCGATCCGGCGAAGATCATCAGCTTCCGATGCGCCGCCCACTTTGATCTTGAA
>JAUSBQ010000464.1 GCA_030651965.1 Pseudolabrys sp.
CGGCGCCTGATCGGGCGTAGCTTCACCGGCGACCATATAGGTCGCGACGGTCCACGGTGCGCCACAGAATCCGATCAACGTCGTCTTGTCATCGAGCTGCGATTTCACACGGCGCACGGTTTCGTAGATCGGCGCGAGAATCTCGCCGTCGGCGCGCTCATGCATATCGTTCAGCGCGTCGGCATCCGCCATTGGCTCGAGCTTGGGACCTTCGCCGGCGAGAAATTCAACCTTGCGGCCGAGCGCCAGCGGCAGGATCAGAATATCGGAAAATAAAATAGCCGCATCGAAGCCGAACCGCCGAATGGGTTGCAGCGTTACCTCGGCAGCCAGTTCCGGATTGAAGCAGAGGTCGAGAAACCCACCTGCCTTCTCGCGGACCTGACGATACTCAGGCAAATACCGCCCCGCCTGACGCATCATCCAGACCGGCGGAATCTCCTGGCGGTGGCCCTCCAGCACGCGAATGAGCGGCTTTATCCCCATGCCGGTGGCTTGAACGGCTTCTTCCATAAAGACTCTATAAGTTCTTTTTGTAGTGTTTATTAGGCTGTCGATTGGACTCATGACTTAGCATCAACATTCTGTCCACCGTCTGCCCGCCGATTATTCCGAAGACCGTGGTTTTCCGCGCTCCACCGTCCACAGCAGTAGCTTTTAAATTACGGGGCTTTAGGCCGTTTATCCCGCCTTGTCCCCAGCCGCCATCCACAAACCTGCGTGATGTGCGGCGAGGCACGACCGGCAATCCCGCAAGGCCATGGATGTGGACAAAAATTGACCTGCCTGGCGGGGGCCGCTTACATGGCTGCCGCCGAGGCGTGTTCATCACCATCCGTCCACATGACTTCCAGCGGCTATACAGATGCCAGACACCGGCTATTTTCATCTCCATATGGTCTCGGACGCGACCGGCGAAACGCTGATTACCGTCGCGCGCGCCGCCGCCGCCCAATATGCCAATGTGTCGCCGGTCGAACACCTGTATCCGATGGTGCGTTCGAAACGGCAGCTCGACCATGCGCTGGCAGAAATCACCGAAGCGCCCGGCTTGGTCCTTTATACGCTTCTGGAAGAAGACCTGATCAAGTCCCTGGAGGACAAATGCCGCGAACTGGGCCTGCCCTGCATGTCGGTGCTGGGGCCGATCCTGCGGCTGTTCCAGTCTTATCTCGGCGCCGAGACGACCTTGCGGGCCGGCGCGCAGCACGTGCTCAATGCCGAATATTTCCAGCGCATCGAGGCGCTCAACTTCAGCATGATGCATGACGACGGCCAGCATGTCGCGGGCCTCGAAGAGGCCGATGTCGTTCTGATCGGCGTGTCGCGCACGTCGAAAACGCCGACCTCGATCTATCTCGCCAATCGCGGCGTCAAAACCGGTAACGTGCCGCTGGTGCCGGGCGTACCGCTGGCGCCGGAAGTCGAGAGGCTGACGCGGCCCTTGGTGATCGGACTTTACGCCAGTCCCGAGCGCATCGTGCAGATCCGCGAGAACCGCCTGCTGGGCCTCAATGCCCATCGCGACGACGACCAGTATATCGACAAGACCGCGGTGGCCGAGGAAGTCGCCTTTTCGCGCCGGCTCTGCGCCAGGCACAACTGGCCGATCATCGACGTCACCCGGCGCTCGATCGAGGAAACCGCCGCCGCGGTGTTGAAACTCCTGGGCGAGCGCCGGCGCCGGCCGGTGACGAGTTAAAGGAAGATCATGCCGCTCTGGATTGCCGCGCAACCATTGGTGCTCGCGTCGAAAAGCCAGATCCGCGGCAGGCTGCTGGCAGCGGCCGGGTTGCGCTTCGGCATTCGTCCGGCCCACATCGACGAGCGCGCCGCCGAAGCGCGGGCGGGTGCGATGGATGCGCCCGCCGCCGCCGCGCTGCTGGCGCGCGCCAAGGCCGATGCGGTGGCGGCGACGCAAACCGGCCATCTGGTGCTGGGCGCCGATCAGACTTTGGCCTTGGGCGACCGGCGTTTCAGCAAGCCGGTCAACCGCGCCGAGGCTGTGCAGCAATTGCGGGCGTTGCGTGGACAGACGCACGCCTTGCATTCGGCGCTGGCGCTGGTGAGCGACGGCAAGGTGCTGTTCGAACTGGTCGATACCGCGCGGCTGACCATGCGCGATTTCTCCGACCGTTTTCTCGACGACTATCTCGAGATGGCGGGCGACACCGCGCTGGGCAGCGTCGGCGGCTATCAGCTCGAGGGCATCGGCATTCATCTGTTCGAGCGTGTCGAGGGCGATTACTTCACCATTCTCGGTCTGCCGCTGTTGCCACTGCTGGCTTACTTCCGCAAGAGCGGATTCGTGGACGGTTGATCAAGGCGCGATAGACACATGTTCATCCTCGGTCTGACCGGCTCGATCGGCATGGGCAAGTCCGCCACGGCGAAGATGTTCGCCGAAGCGGGCGTGCCGGTGCATGACGCCGACGCCGTGGTGCATCGGCTGTATGAGGGCGAAGCGACGCCGCTGATCGAAGCGGCATTTCCGGGGACGACGAGTGGCGGCAAGGTCGACCGCAACACGCTTGGCCAGCGCGTGCTCGGCGACAAGGACGCGCTCGCGCGGCTCGAGGCCATCGTCCATCCGCTGGTGACGCAGGCGCGCGAGCGCTTTCTCGCGGAAGCCGAACGCAGCGGTGCGAGCGTTGCGCTGCTGGATGTTCCGTTGCTGTTTGAAACCGGCGGCGACAGGCGCTGTGACGCGGTGGTGGTGGTATCGGCGCCGGCCGAGCTCCAGCGCGCGCGTGTGTTCGAGCGCCCGGATATGACTGACGGCAAATTCGACGCTATTCTCGCCAAGCAGATGCCGGACGCGGAAAAGCGCGCTCGCGCCGATTTCGTGGTGGATACGTCGCAGGGATTCGACGCCGCGCGCGCGCAGGTGCATGAAATTCTGCGCGCGGTCGCTACAATGCCGAAACGGCGCCAGTGAGTCGTTTTTCAAAAAGCCCTTAGAATATGCGCGAAATCGTCCTCGATACCGAAACCACCGGGCTCGATCCCAACCAGGGCCATCGTCTGGTCGAGGTCGGCTGCATCGAATTGCTCAACCGGATCCCGACCGGCGCGACCTTTCACGCCTATCTCAACCCCGAACGCGACATGCCGGCCGAGGCGTTCAATATTCACGGCCTGTCGATCGAGTTCCTGAAATCGCACAAACGTTTCTCCGACGTGGTCGATGATTTCCTCGCCTTCATCGGCGACGATGCGCCTCTGGTCATCCACAACGCCAGTTTCGATCACGGCTTTCTGTGCGCCGAGCTCAAGCGGCTCAACCGCGCGCTGATTGCCCGCGAGCGGCTGGTCGACACTTTGGCGCTGGCGCGCCGCAAGTACTCGGCCGGGCCGTACAACCTCGACGCGCTGTGCGGCAAATACGGCATCGACAATTCGCGGCGCACCAAGCACGGCGCGCTGCTCGATGCCGAGATTCTGGCCGAGGTCTATCTGGAGCTGATCGGCGGCCGGCAGGCGCAACTCGGCCTTGCCGAAAGCACTGGCGCGCGCAGCATTGGCGCCGATGGCGTGGCGACTTTGCGCGTGCGGCCGGCGCCGCTGACGCCACGCCTGACCGATGGCGATTGCGCCGCGCACGCGCAATTCGTCGCGACGCTCGGCGAGAACGCCGTCTGGCGGAATTATCTCTAGCGATTGAAAGCTACTGCGCCGGCGCTTCGTTCGGCGGCATCTGCGCCATTTTCTGGCGATAGAGCGCGACGAAATCGACCGGGTCGAGTAACAGCGGCGGGAAACCGCCATTGCGCACGGTGGTGGCGATGATCTCGCGCGCGAACGGGAACAGCAGGCGCGGGCACTCGATCAGCACGACCGCATTCAGGCTTTCCTGCGGCACGTTGCGGATGCGGAACACGCCGGCAAAGGCCAGTTCGAAATTGAACATCAGGCTGCCGCCGGTCTCGGCCTTGCCGGAGACCATCAGAACCACTTCGATGTCGGTGTCCGACAAAGGCGCGGCGTTGACGTTGATCTGGATGTTGATCTGCGGCGCTTCCGAGCCGCCGGCCAGCGACTTCGGCGCGTTCGGGTTTTCGAACGAGAAGTCCTTGATGTACTGGCCCACCACATTGAGCTGCGGCAATTGCTCCGGGCTCGGTTCCTGACCCTGTCCGCCGTTCGTGGTCGTCATGACTTCTCCTTAAGCGCCGCAACCCGTGATGACGCGGCGGTTGGCTAACATAGGGTCCGGGACCGAACAAGGACGAGGGGGTCCGCCGGTGGCCGCGGGCCGCAACTCACTGCGGGCGTGGTAAAGCCACGGCTCCGGCAAAGCGGCCGCTCAGCGCTCCGGGGCGTCGGGCCGGCGGCCAGGCAGGGCCGGATCGTCAACCCGGCGCCATTGCTCGGGCTCGAGATCGACGATGCCGTCGGCGCGCGGCGGCGGCACGCCGCGTCCCGCGGTCCCGGTCAGCATCCGCCAGAGCGGCACCAGCAGCACCAGAAGGCCCAGGGCGTCGGTTATAAACCCTGGAATAACAAGGAGAATTCCAGCGACCAGGATCAACCCGCCACTGCTGTCCGCTTGCAGGGCAGTGAAGCTGCCCTCGTTCATGGCCATCCGGACGCGGGCGATGTGGTTGCCGCCGGCATGGCGCAGAATCATGACCCCGGCAAGCGTGCCCAGAATCAACAGACCCAGCGCCTGGAAGAACCCCAAAGCGGCGGCGACCGCGACAAAGGCCGCAAATTCGGCCACCGGAAACGCCAGCAGCGCCAATAACAGCCATTTTGCCACAATCATCGGTCTTTCTTTGTTGGGCTCGGTTCTGTTGGCGTCAACGTCCCGATCGTCTAAGGTTTGCGGGTGAGGCAAATTGCGCAGAGAAAACGGCGCCGGGCCACTGGATCGGTGCGCCCGTCAGCTTAGATAATAGATAATACAGGTTGGCGCGGCCGCTATGCCGTCAAGCGGCCAAATCCAGCCGACCGGTCCGGCCAGGATTCTAGGCCGGGCGCTGAACTTCCGAACGGTAGCCGAAAGAATGCAAGACGTGTTCGACATTTACACCATCATCTTCCTGGCGCTCGCAGTCTTCATTTTCCTGCGGTTGCGCAGCGTGCTCGGTCAACGCACCGGCCGTGAGCGTCCGCCTTACGATCCTTATGCGGCACGGGAGCCGGTGCGGCCGGCCGCCGAAAACGTCGTCTCGCTACCCAACCGGGCGGCCGAAGGCGCCGCCAAAAAGGCCGATGGCACGTCCGAACCGGCAGCGCCGGTGGAGCGCTGGAAAGGCGTTGCCGAGCCGGGCTCGCCGCTTGCTTTGGGGCTCGATGCCGTTGCCGCCAACGACGGCGAATTCGATCCGCAGCACTTCCTCACCGGTGCGCGCGCGGCCTACGAGATGATCGTCAACGCCTATGCCGAAGGCGACCGCCGCACGCTGAAGAATCTCCTGTCGCGCGAGGTCTATGACGGATTCGAGGCAGCCATCGTCGAGCGCGAAAAGCGCGGCGACAAGGTCGAGAGCCGCTTCGTCTCGATCGACAACGCCACCATTGCCGCCGCCGAATTGCGGGGCCGCAGCGCCCAGCTCACCGTGCGCTTCCAGTCCAAGCTGGTGTCGGTGACGCGCAACAAGGCCGGCGAAGTCATCGACGGCAGCGCCGACAAGGTCACCGACGTGACCGACGTCTGGACCTTCGCGCGCGATCTGTCGTCGCGCGATCCGAACTGGAAACTGGTCGCAACCGAAGCCGGGCAATGAGCCGATGGCGGCGCAAAAAACGCGCTTTGCAACGCGAATGCTGTCGCAGGCCGGATTGGCGCTTTGCCTCGTAGCGGCGGCGGGCCATGCCGCGCTGGCGAGCGGCACGATGAAGCTTCGCAACGCGCAAGCGGAAACGCTGACATTCGCCGCGCTGACCGGCTGGCAGGATGACGACCACGCGGCGGCTTACTCGGCCTTCCTGAAAAGCTGCGGCGCCATCAAGCACGGCACCAAGAAAATGCGCGCGGCGCGTCCCGTCTATGGCGCCCTGTTCAAGGTGTGCGAGCGTGCCGCCGCGGCCGGCGTTCTCGACCGCGATCAAGCGCGCGCTTTCTTCGAGGATAATTTCAAGCCGGTGCGGCTCGCGGCAAGCGGCCAAGAGCAGGGTTTCTACACAGGCTATTACGAACCGGTGGTCGAAGGCTCGCGCGTCAAGACCGAAGAATACAACGTGCCCATTTACACAGCGCCGTCACATGTCGTGAAGCGCAAGCAGAGCAAGGCGTTCCCCCATCTCGATCGCAGCAAGATCGAGGACGGCGCGCTGGCCGGCAAGGGCCTGGAAATCTGCTATGTGAGAAATCCGGTCGATGCTTTCTTCGCGCAAATTCAGGGGTCCACGCGCGTCAAGCTCGACGGCGGCAAGGTGTTGCGGCTCAATTATGTCGCCAGCAACGGCCATCCTTACACGCCGGTCGGCAGGTTTCTGGTCGATCGCGGCATCGTCTCGAAAGAAGACATGTCGATGGACAGGATCCGCGACTGGATGGAAGCCAACCCGGAAGAAGGCAAGGAACTGCGCCGCCAGAACCGCTCCTTCGTGTTCTTCCACGAAACGTCGCTTGGCGAAAACGACGAATGCATCGGCGCGCAGGGCGTGCCGCTGACGCCGCTGCGTTCGGTGGCCGTAGACAAATCGATTCACGTGTACGGCACGCCGGTCTGGGTCGACGCCGAATTGCCGATCGACAGCGAAAAGCCAGAAACGAAGTTTCGCCGTCTGCTGATCGCGCAGGACACCGGCTCGGCCATTATCGGCCCGGCGCGCGCCGACATTTATTTCGGCCACGGCGACAAAGTCGCCAGCATCGCCGGCCGCATCAAGCAGTTCGGCCAGTTCGTCATGCTGGCGCCGAAGGCAGTCGCGGTGAGCGGCGCATCCGAGTCGAAAAGCGTGCCGCTGCCGAAGGCGCGGCCCAAGGACATCGTCGCGGCCGCGGACTGAGTGACATCATGAGCCGCCAAGAATGAGTCGGGACGGCAAACGTCGGCGCGGTCTCACTTACGAAGACCGCGTGCTGTGGACGACGGTCGCGAAGTCGATCAAGCCGCTGCGCGTCGCGGCAAAGAGCGTCGCCGACGATATCGGCGACGCTGTGCGGGAAGCGCCCAAAGCACCCAAACCTTTGCCGCCCGGCAAACAGCCGCCGAAATTCAAGAAGCCGGTCCCGGCGCCAAGAACGATTGCGCCGGCGGCAATTGCGAAACCCGCGGCGCCTGCGATGGAGCCGCTGACGCGCCGCATGAAGCAGCGTGTCGCCAAGGGCAAGCATACGATCGATGCCAGGCTCGATCTGCACGGCTTTACGCAACACGAAGCGCATTCGGTCCTGTTGCGGTTCTTGCGCACCGCGCATGACCGCGACGCGCGTCTGGTGCTGGTGATCACCGGCAAAGGCCGAGGCGGTGAAATCGGCGTGCTGCGCCGCCAGGTGCCGCATTGGCTTGGTCTGCCGGAATTCCGTGACTATGTGATCGGCTTCGAGGACGCCCACGTCGCGCATGGCGGCGAGGGCGCGCTTTACGTCCGGGTGCGGCGCGGACGCGGCGACTAACTGGTCCGGCCGCGAGGCCGCTTGCCGGGCCCGCCGGCAGCCGGCTTCCGGTCGGGCGAAACCACCTTTGCCATCAGACGTGAAATGACGATCCAGAGCTCGAACACGTCCCCCTCAATCTCTTGACGCCGAATGCCGTGGATGAGGTCATCCGCCGCCGGCCCGATGCTTTTCCGCTTACGCTCACGCATGATTTTCCCCGAATCCCCTTGTTCCCCCAGCCTTGCCGGCAGTGCCGTGCGAGGCTTTGCAACCTTGAGGATACAACGACGCATAATACATGTGTCAAGAAAATATTATAGTTTCTTGGACACAACCGGAGGGCGTTGAGATAATGGGTTGTTGTCCGGTGTCGCCGTCAGCCGGCTGATCTCAAGGCCGAGGGCCCGGTCGCTGGCGCGCAGCCGGACGGGACCGCCGCCGGCGTTGAACAGGTGAAACTGGATGAGGCCTTTAAAGCCGGGTTCGATCTGAAAATCGGTTGCCGCGATGATGCCATGACGGCACAGCGCGCCGGTCGCGCCGACGCGGCCGTAATAGTCGCGCGGCAGCTCGATGCTTTCCTTCGTCGTCGCGCTCACCGCGGCGCCGGGCGCAAGGATGTAGCCTTTGGGCCGGGCGATGTTGACCTGGCCTCCACCGCTCAGGGTGACGACGTCACTGAGCGTGAGATCGATCGAGATGGCGCGCAGGTTCTCCGGCAAGAACGGCGTGATGCCGATGATACCGTCCCTGATCGCCCGCGCGATCTGATGATCGACCAGAAGTCCGCTGCCGGCGGGGGCCGGCGCGCCTCTTGCCGATGGCGCTACGCCGCTTTCGTCGAACCATTCACTGAGCCAATAGTCCGAGCCGTGCCCGGTCAGCCGGCCAAGCTTGCCGGCCATCGCGCGCGAGATCGGCTGCCGGCCATTGATGATGTTGTTGACCGACTGGCGCGACACGCCGGTCGCCTTGCTGACCGCGACCTGGTCGAGGCCGAGGCGTCGAAGCTCCGCCCGCAGATGCGCGCCCGGTGTCGCGCGTCCGGTCTCTGCATTGGCTTGCGCTTTGCCCCGGCTGTCCGCGGACATGGTGGTGCTCCTTCCGGAGAATATTTATTCCTACTCAGGGCAATGTTAAATGTCCCGGGCAGATTTCAACCGTTAATTGTAAATTTAAATGCTGAAGGCCGGCAGGGGTTTGAATCGATTACAGAATAAATCGGCTCAAATCGGCGTTCCTGGCCAGGTCGCCGATGTGCTTGTCGACGTAAGACGCGTCGATCCGCACGGTTTCGCCGGCACGGTCGGTGGCGGCGAACGAGATTTCGTCGAGCACACGCTCCATCACGGTTTGCAGGCGGCGCGCGCCGATATTCTCGATCGCCGAATTCACCGACACCGCGATATTGGCGATGGCGTCGATGGCGTCCTCGGTGAAGTCGAGGGTGACGCCTTCGGTGTTGAGCAGCGCGACATACTGCTTGATCAGGGAGGCTTCCGGCTCGGTCAGAATGCGGCGGAAGTCGTCGCGGGTCAGCGCCTGCAATTCGACGCGGATCGGCAGGCGGCCCTGCAACTCCGGCAGCAGGTCGGACGGCTTGGAGATGTGGAAAGCGCCGGAGGCGATGAACAGAATATGATCGGTCTTCACCGGGCCGTGCTTGGTGTTGACGGTGGTGCCTTCGATCAGCGGCAACAGGTCGCGCTGCACGCCCTCGCGCGACACATCGGCGCCGGAGCGGCCTTCGCGGCCGGCGATCTTGTCGATCTCGTCGAGGAAGACGATGCCGTTTTGCTCGACCACCTTGATCGATTCCAGAATCAGTTGCTCATTGTCGAGCAGTTTGTCGGATTCCTCGTTGATCAGGATGTCGTGCGATTCGAGCACGGTGACGCGCCGCGTCTTGGTGCGGCCGCCGCCCATCTTGCCGAAGATATCGCCGATATTGATGGCGCCCATCTGCGCGCCCGGCATGCCGGGAATTTCGAACATCGGCATGCCGCCACCGGAGCCTGCCTGCACCTCGATTTCGATTTCCTTGTCGTTGAGCTCGCCGGCGCGCAGCCTCTTGCGGAAGCTTTCGCGCGTCGAGGGGCCGGAGCCGGGGCCGACCAGCGCATCGAGTACGCGTTCCTCGGCGGCCATTTCGGCCCGCGCCTGCACGTCTTTTCGCTTCCTATCGCGCGTCAGCGTGATCGAAATCTCGACCAGATCGCGGATGATCTGTTCGACGTCGCGGCCGACATAGCCGACTTCGGTGAATTTGGTGGCTTCGACTTTCAGGAACGGCGCGCCGGCAAGCTTGGCCAGGCGGCGCGAAATCTCCGTCTTGCCGACGCCGGTCGGCCCGATCATCAGGATGTTCTTGGGCAGCACTTCCTCGCGCAACTTGGCGTCGAGCTGCAAACGCCGCCAGCGGTTGCGCAGCGCGATGGCGACGGCGCGCTTGGCGTCGTTCTGGCCGACGATGAAGCGGTCGAGTTCGGAAACGATTTCGCGCGGGGAGAAGTCGGTCAACGGATTACTCAACTATGATTTTGGGGATTCGGATTTCAATGATTCAATCGTGACGTTGCGGTTGGTGTAGACGCAGATATCGGCGGCGATATCGAGCGACTTGCGAACGATGTCTTCGGCGCTCAGCGGGCCGTCGAGCAAAGCGCGCGCGGCCGACAGCGCGTAGTTGCCGCCGGAGCCGATGCCGGATACGCCCATTTCCGGCTCCAGCACGTCGCCGGTGCCGGTCAGCACCAGCGACACGTTGACGTCGGCGACGATCATCATGGCTTCCAGCCGGCGCAGATAGCGGTCGGTGCGCCAGTCCTTGGCAAGCTCGACCGAGGCGCGCAGCAACTGTCCAGGATACTGCTCGAGCTTGCTTTCCAGCCGCTCGAACAAAGTAAACGCATCGGCGGTGGCGCCGGCAAAGCCGCCGATCACGTCGCCTTTGCCCAGTTTGCGTACCTTTTTGGCATTGGATTTGACGATGGTCTGGCCGATCGAGACCTGGCCATCGCCGCCGATGACGACCGTGCCGCCCTTGCGGACGGTGAGAATGGTGGTGCCGTGCCAGACCGGAGACTCGTTTGAGGACATATGCCCTTAGCCTTTGCGCCTTACCCCTTGCGATCCGGATCATCTAGGCACGGCCGGGAGCGAATGCAAACCGCGCCGAATCGCGCCGCGGCGCGGCATTCTGTCCGCGGCCTTCGCGCGATCCGGCGCGTTGACAATGCCCGGCTCGTCCCTACATTGAATTCATGTTCGCCATGTTGCGCCACTCAGCACGCCGTTTTTCCCGCGCCGGTCATCTGCACGCAGGCAGGTAACCCGGGCGGCTGCTGTCTGTCGTCCCGGGCTTATTGAACATCACCTCGTCATCAACGTCATTACCGTTCGGTGCTCGGCATCGGACATCGGCGGGCCCGCGCAGTGCGCGCCGCCCATTCGCGAATGGAAAAATCATGACCAGCGTCCGAAAAGAACTGCCGCCCATCACACTGACAGGCATCGACTTTGACCGGCTTGACCGGCTCGCCACAGCGGCAGCCGAACGGTTTCCGCGAACGGCCGGCTTTCTTGCGCGAGAGATCGCGCGGGCGAATATTGCGCCTTCCGGTTTCACGCTGCGCGGCCTCGTCACCATGGGGTCAGTGGTCGAGTACAGAGATGATGTCACCGGCCGGGTGCGGACGGTGACCCTGGTCTATCCCGATCAGGCGGATATGGCGGCGGGCAAGGTCTCGGTGTTGTCGCCGGTCGGGGCTGCCCTGGTCGGCCTGTCGGTCAACCAGTCGATCGAGTTTCAGACGCCGGCGGACGGCTGGCGGTCGCTTACGGTGCTGCGGGTCGGGGCCGCCGAGGCATAACGGGTCGGCGCGGGGCCATTGGCAGGCCCTCGGGCAGGCTTCGGCCGGTTTGGAGCCGATGGTGGCGAATCCCCGCAACCCCTGATAAAAGGCCCGCGAATGAAGGATCCCGGTATGCGAACCGCCACCATCAAGCGCAAGACCAAGGAAACCGATATCGAGGTCTCGGTCGACCTCGACGGCAAGGGCGCGTCGACGATTTCAACGGGCATCGGCTTCCTCGACCATATGCTCGATCTTCTGGCGCGGCACTCGCGCATCGACATCAACGTCAAGGCGGTCGGCGACCTGCATATCGATTTCCACCACACCGCCGAGGACACCGGCATCGCGCTCGGCCAGGCGGTGAAGCAGGCGCTCGGCGACATGAAGGGCATCACCCGCTACGCCGACGTGCATATCCCGATGGACGAGGCGCTGACGCGCGTCGCCATCGATATTTCCGGCCGGCCGTTTCTGGTGTTCAAGGCGGAGTTCGTGCGCGACAAGGTCGGCCAGTTCGACACCGAACTGGTGCAGGAGTGGTTCCAGGCATTCGCCATGAATGCCGGCATCACGTTGCATGCCGAATGCCTGTACGGGACCAACGATCACCATATTGCCGAGTCATGCTTCAAGGGCCTGGCGCGCGCGCTGCGCGCCGCAGTGGCGATCGACCCCCGCACCAAGGACGAAGTGCCGTCGACCAAGGGTTCGTTGGGTAATTGAGGGCGTCATCGTCCGCGAAAGCGGACGATCCAGCGCTTGCGTTTCGGAGACAGTGCTGGATACCCCGCCTTCGCGGGGTATGACGGCATCGAGTAACGAGTACATCAATGCCCACTTACACCGTGCACGAACCGCCGCCGCGCAAAACCGAGAGCGTCACCGCTCCGGAACGCTTCGTCTTCGTGCGCGACGGATTCCACTTCTGGGCTTTCGTGCTGGCGCCGGTGTGGCTGCTGGTCAGAAAGCTCTGGCTGGCTTTCTTTATCTATGTCGTTGTCATGATCGCCGTCGTGATCGGCCTGAGGTTCGCCGGCGCGCCGTCATGGGTGCAGGTCACCGCCGAATTCGCGATCGCGCTGTTGATCGGTTTTGAGGCCTCAACGATCCGGCGCTGGACGTTGACGCGGCGGCGCTGGAAAAATCTCGGCTTCGTCGTTGCCGAGGACGCCGAAATCGCCGAACGGCGGTTCTATGGCGCATGGACTGAGCGCGCGCCTTTGGCGCCCACGCCGCCGGAGCCGAGCTACGCGACGCCGGTGAGGCGCGGCGCGCCATCGCCCTCCGATGTCATTGGATTGTTTCCAGAGCCCGGCAATTCTTCCATTGGAACGCCACGATGAGCGTCGCCATCGTCGATTACGGCTCGGGCAATCTGCACTCGGCGGCGAAGGCTTTCGAGCGCGCCGCGCGCGACAGCGGTCACGACCAGCCGATTCTCGTCACCAGCAAACCCGACGACATCGCCCGCGCGGATCGCATCGTGCTGCCCGGCGTCGGCGCTTTTGCCGATTGCCGGCGCGGCCTTGATGATATCCCCGGCATGATCGAGGCGCTCGAACGGCGCGTCCGCAAGGACGGCCGGCCGTTCTTCGGCATTTGCGTCGGCATGCAACTGATGGCCGAACGCGGCCTCGAATACAAAGTGACGCCCGGCCTCGGCTGGATCCCGGGCGAGGTCGACCGCATCGCGCCGTCCGACCCAAACCTGAAAATTCCGCATATGGGCTGGAATACGCTCGATATGCGCAAGGTCCATCCGCTGCTCGACGAGATACCGCTTGGCAGCGACGGCCTGCACGCTTATTTCGTCCACTCCTATGAGCTCAAGACCGCGAACGCGGGCGATCTGGTGGCGCAGGCCGACTACGGCGGCCCGCTGACGGCCATTGTCGGGCGCGACAACATGGTCGGCACGCAGTTTCACCCGGAGAAGAGCCAGCGGCTGGGTCTGCGTCTGATCGCGAATTTTTTGAAGTGGAAGCCGTGAGATGATTGCCGTCCAACCTATCGCCGTCATCCTGAGGTGCGAGCCCGAAGGGCGA
>JAUSBQ010000260.1 GCA_030651965.1 Pseudolabrys sp.
AGTCCGTCGGTCTCGAACGGCTTCATTTCCCGTTCGGAAGCGATCACGCCCTCGCCCGGCACCATGGTGCGCAGCGCCTTGACGATTTCGCTTCGTCTGGCGAGCACCGCGCCATCCGCCTCCGGCATCCGCACCGACATTCTCTTTGACTCCCGGCCATTGTCTTGCGGGACGATACCAGTCATTTGGTGGTTGACACAGGCGGCCGCCCCAAGCATTCACAATTTGGAATATAGTGGAACGGCCGGCCCAAAGGCGGCAGAATATCCAGATCGAACAGGGAGTGACGTGATGAAAATGGCTTTCGTTGTGGCGGCGGCAATCGCGGCCCTCAGCGCGCAGACGGCACGGGCGCAGGATGTCGCGGCCGGCGAGCAGTCTTTCAAGAAATGCCTGGCCTGCCACGCGGTCGGCGTCGAGGCCAAGAACAAGGTCGGCCCCCTGCTCAACGGCCTCGACGGCCGCAAGTCCGGCACGGTCGAGGGTTACAGCTACACCGAGGCCAACAAGAATTCGGGCATCATCTGGGATGAGGCGCAGTTCCTCGATTACATCAAGGACCCGCGTGCCAAGATCAAGGGCACCAAGATGATCTTCCCCGGCATCAAGAACGAGAACGAAGCCAAGAGCCTGTGGGCCTACCTCAAGTCGTTCGGACCGGACGGCAAGCCGAAGTAACCGGCATGGACTGGCGCCGGCCCCATTTGTGGGCGGCGGCGCATCGGCCGACATTTGACTTTGGTCAACGCCGGCCACGGCGGGGACCTGCATCATATAAAGACCGAGCGCGAAATGCGCGCCATCAGGAGGTTTCGCTATGATCAAGGATATTGTCGTCAGTCTGGGCCTGGGCGCGCAGGACCCCGCCGGTGATTTCGCCATTTCGATTGCCGACGCTTTCAAGGCCCATGTCACCGGCCTGGCGTTCTCCTATGAGCCGATCATCCCCGGCGCGGTGATGGGCGGCATTCCACCGGAATTCTTGGAAACGCAGCGCGTCGAATCCGACAAGAAGGCGCGCGACGCGGTCGCCCGTTTCGAGGCCGCCGCCAACCGCATCGGCGTCTCGGCCGAGACTTTGGTGCAGAGCGCCAGCGTATCGGGAGCCGCCGATCGGCTCGCGCACATCGCACGGCGTTTCGATCTGGTCGTGGTCGGCCAGGCCGACCGCGACGAAGGCCTGCCGGACGAAGTGCTGGACGAGGCCGCTTTGTTC
The DNA here is from genome assembly GCA_030651965.1 of Pseudolabrys sp. Lineage (GTDB taxonomy): Bacteria > Pseudomonadota > Alphaproteobacteria > Rhizobiales > Xanthobacteraceae > Pseudolabrys. The sequence goes on from JAUSBQ010000260.1 coordinate 1,217, forward strand.
GAATCCGGGCGGCCCGTGGTCTTCGTGCCGTTCATTCAGAAAGCCGGCCTCAAGCTCGACCGCGTCATGGTCTGCTGGGACGGTAGCCGCGCCGCCACCCGCGCCGTCGCCGACAGCATGCCGTTCCTGAAAATGGCCAAGCTGGTCGAAGTCGTCATCGTCGCCAGCAAGCCGGGCAAGGGCGACGAGATTGCCGGCGCCGATCTCGGCCAGCATCTCGCCCGCCACGGCCTCAAGGTCGAGGTCAAGAAGATCACCTCGACCGAGATCGACGTCCCCTCCACCATCCTGTCCTACGCCGCGGACTCCTCCACCGACATGATCGTGATGGGCGGCTACGGCCACTCCCGCCTGCGCGAGTTCATCCTCGGCGGCGTCACCCGCAGCATCCTCGAGACCATGACCGTCCCGGTCCTGATGTCACATTGACCTCATCGCCGTCCCGCGCAAACCTGTTGCGAAACGCGGGACGGTGAGGGTGAGAATGCTCGAACGCCACGTCACGCTGCTCAGCGGCGAAAAAGTCCTGATCCGCCCCCTCAAGGTGGCGGACGCCGCGCTCTATCCGGATTTCCTCGGCGATGTAACACCCGAGGACCTGCGGCTGCGTTTCTTTGCCGCCATGCGCACGGTCTCGCCCGAGCTGATCGACAAGCTCATCCATTACGACCCGGCGACCGCGATGGCCTTCGTCGCCATCGAGGAGCAAAATGGCAGGCTGCTCGGCGTCGTGCGCCTGCACAATGACGACAGCGGCGAAAACGGCGAGTTCGCCATCCTGACGCGCACCAAGCTGAAAGGCCACGGCCTCGGCTGGCTGATGATGAAACACATGATCGCCTACGCCAAGGACAAGGGCCTCAAGACGGTGCGCGGCCAGGTGCTCGGCGAAAATACGACCATGCTGCAGATGTGCGGCGAACTTGGCTTTCACTCGACCGACGATCCGGACGAACGCGGCGTCAAGAACGTCGAACTGCCGCTGATCGAAGTGCCGGCGGAAGCGGTTAGCTAAAAGGCCTTCAAGGCAGCACACACTGCGCCACCAGACCGCGGGCGCGCGCATCGATCACGCCGAGCGCCCGCAGCGACAGCAAGGTCGCCGTCTGCACCGCTTCGCGCGCCTGCCCCGCGTCGTCATAGGTCGGCGCCAAAGGCCCGAGCAGACCTTCCATCAACGCACCGACCAAAGCCGGCGCCGCCACGCGCGCGTCCTGATCGGGCAGATGGCGGCCGGCGATGGCGATGTCGATGCGGCCTTCCAACTGGGCGGCGAGCGACTGGCGGAAGTCGAGCCGCATCGCGTCAACCTCGGCGTCGATCGGCTCCCCCATCACCGCCCAGGCCAATTTCCGTTCGGCGAGCGAGCGCGAGGCGAATGTCGAGATCGTCGCCGCCAGCGCCGACATCGGGCCGGGCGCGGCATCACCGGCGGCCTTCATGGCGTCGAGTTCGCGGCCGGCGACGGCGGCAACCAGTTCGGCGATCAGATCCGTTTTGGACGGGAAATAGCGGTACACGGTGCCGGCGGCGATGCCGGCGCGGGCGGCGACGGCGGCAATCTGCACCGCCGCCATGCCGCCCTCGGCGGCGATCGCGGTCGCGGCGGTCAGGATCACCTGCTCCCGCGCGGCGAGCCGGCGGACGACATTTTCTGTGCGGCGATAGGGCATGGAAATGAGTGAACGATGATTCACTATGAGGATGCAAGCGCGAAGTGGCCGTCGCGCGCCTACTCCGTCCCGACTTTCCAATTCTGGGCGCCGTGGAAAATTGCCAGGACGCGGATTTCGCTTTGAGCTTCGTCGATCTCATAAACCAGCAAATAGGGCGTGCCGCGCACCACCCATTCATGGGTGCCGCTGACCGCGCCAGGCCGCGCCATTTGCGGAAATTCGCACAGTCTTTCGGCAGCCGCGCGTATGTCGGCGGCAACCCGCCGCGCCGCCGATGCATTGCGTTCGATGAGGAAATCGTAAATGGCGTCAAGGTGAGCAAGCGCGTCGCTGGTGTAGCGCAGCCTCATAGGCCGCATTTTTTCCAGAACGTCGCCATCTGCTCGTCGCTCGCAAATGCGGCGGTGCCGTCACGCACCTGTCGTTGGATGCGCTCGACTTC
>JAUSBQ010000466.1 GCA_030651965.1 Pseudolabrys sp.
AGTCTTTCGACGTGATGTTATCGACGGAGCCGAATTTAGCCTTCATCGCATTGGGGACATTCCCCCAAATCGCTTGTCTGGCCCAACCTTCGCCCTTCTGACGGCCCTCGCCAGTCGAGGCCATGTTCTGCCACGCGGGCGCATCAGGGTTTGACAGGTGCGCGCGAAGGCCGCCTTCACCTTGCTGATGACCCATATAGGTTTCATTGACGGTCGGCGGTCGCCCGTAGTTATTGGCAAACCGCGATTCCTCGCCCTGAAGACCCTTAATGCCCTGGCGCAAGTTAAATTCCGGGTCATAAACCTGATCCCCGAACTTCTTGCTATCGAGTTGCAACAGCCCGGCATAACGCCCTGTCTTTGCATTCGGGTTGCCGCTGCTTTCCACGTCAACAAACGTCGCGACTTTCTCAACGGGATAACCCGTCTCGTTCGCCACGCGCTCCACAATTGGGCCAACCGGCGAACTGAGAATACGCGCCACGCGCTGCTGATTTACGCCCGAGCCTGGCAACGTGGCAGACGCTCTTGTCGGCTCGCTAAACGCATTCTGCGCGCTAAATGCGTCAACCTGCGGGGGTATATCGGCGGGCGGGCGCGGCGGTTCGATAGCATCGGCAAGCTTAATCGGTTCCGGTGCACCGATGGCCTGCGGCGCGGGCGTGTAGGCAAGTTTATTAGGCTCCATCGGTTCTGCTGGCAGCACAGGCGCTTCAGCAGGGCTATCAAGAGCATTGGCCATCATCTTAGCGGCTGGCTGCGCTTCGGTGCCCGAGTCGAGCAGGTCGGCAAGATTGAAATTTAGATCGCCCGCGTCGCTTTTCTTCATCGGTTCGATTTCCGGCGCTACCTTGCGCGTCGGAACGATGTCGATTTTCGGTTCGGATTTAGTAGGAGTGATAGACGGCTGCTTGGCAATCGGCGTGTTTATGCCGAACACTTCGGCAGTCGTATTGGTCATGCGGTCGGCGGATTGCCGCTCCTTCATAACCTTGAAACCATCGACGGCCTTGTCGATAAGGTGGGCATAGCCTGCCGGAACGCTGTCGATCTTTATATTGTCGCGTTTGGCTAATGCAGCCGCCAGTTTTTGACGGCGAGCCTCATCAGACTTATCGAGCTGGCCCCATGTGGGATTAGTTCTCATTTGACCTCCCGAACGATGATAGAGGCGCTATCGTTCCCGCGCGCAGCGAGAGATCATCGGTGTCATTGGCACGAGCTTTTGTCATGCGGCGTCGACCGTGGGCTCAAATCCATCAGCCCGTAGCTGATTAATGATGGCCTTGCGGGCATAAGCGCTTGTCGTACTCAATTCGTGGTGCGCCGCGCGCTCGACTGCGTGCCTTACAATTTCAGGGGTGCGCGTCTTGATCAGCGCTGAATATCGGTGTTCGTCGCTCATCGATTATGTCCTCGGGACCGCATGAGGCCCATTTAGGACCATCCAGTCGCTTCGATAAAGCGCGGCGAAACCAGTGGGTTCGGTTCGCACCTGATAACCCACAATTGCGCTGGAGTTGTTCGCCACCGTTCGCTAGAATCCGCCCAGCGTGTTTGTGCCGCGTTCTCCTGTCACCGCTGGAAAGATCGATGCACGACAAATCGTCCCAAATTTTGCAGGCTAAATTAGACACCGCCCAAAAGCGCGTCGTCGATAGCTACAACCTTTGCCTGAACATCATCGCGAAGGAGGACGATGCAGACTTCCTTGCTACCGTACGCGAGGTGTACGGTTTTGCCGATCGAACGAGTGCTGCCAGAGAGCATTTTGCTTCCTTGGAGGCCTTGATCGCGCTGTATTCAGCCCGCGACAACTGGATCGGATCATCCGGGCTTCCAATTGCGGCCATTGGGCCGGACGTGATGACGATGCTCGGCAACCTTTGCGGCTACCTTGCAGTCGGCCAAATTCCAGAACCAATCACGGATGTAGCAGGCCCCGGTCAGAAGGAGCCTGGGCCGCCAGAGCGTCAAGATATTCGACTTGCTGTGACCTATGTCGCGGCAGCCAAGCGCGGAGCAATCAATGATCGCGCACCGGTCAAAACAGTTACTGAGCGGTACGGCGTTAATCGACGAACGGTCCAAGACTGGTCCAAGGCCTTCGATGCTCTTAACATCGAGCACGCAGAAACCATCACAAGTCTAATGGACCGCGCAGGCCGGCGGTATCGTCAGGCAGGGCGATCTCAATCGGCAATTAAAATCCGATCGGCAAAACGACGCGCACCTGCGAATTGAACCACGTCGGTTCGCCTCACAGTTACTCACGGTCGCTCGCGGTCTAATTGGTTTGTCCACGTACGGGATGGTCCCGGCGGTAACGGACGGAAACAAATGACCGTAGAGACACACGAAGACGCTCAGTTCCCCAACGGGAAGCTGGCCTGCTCAATCAAGAAATTTGCCGATCTGACCGACTTCGGTCGCACAACGATCTACGAAGCAATTCGTGATGGTTCGTTGGTGGCGCGAAAGAACGGCAAGCGGACCGTGATCACGGCGCACGATGGAATGCGCTGGCTCAAGAGCCTGCCACCGGCCAACAGCGCCGCCGCAGCCTAACCACCCAAAAAAATACCCCAAGCCCTGCCGGGAAAGAAAAAGCCCGGCCGCGTGTCACCGCGAACCGGGCAGAACTGGATTGAACCATGAACCAATACCTTGGGCGCGTAGGCGCCGCAACACCTGTAGTGCGTTCCCAGAAATCGACCGACTTATTCGGGCATCAGCCGTCACCCTCGATTTATCCTGATCACCCCGGATCGAGAGAGAAAGGCGGTGCCAGTGAAGATGCTGCCACGCAAACCGCACCACTAGCCAATGCTCGGCGAGCGGAGCTTTTCGCCAAATTCCTTGAAGCTGGCGATAATGGCTTGACCGCCGACGAAGCAATCGAAGCGGTCAAAGGCGACCCGCGCGCTTACCAACCTCGGATTTCAGAACTGATCCGACTGGGTGTCCTGATGAAGTCGCCACAGCGGCGACCGACAGCGCGCGGGGCTACCGCAACCGTAATCAAGGTTCATCCGCAGGCCCAGGCCCCCACGGCCAATAAGTGGAGGCCCGAGCAATGAACCGCCCTGTCACGCCTGCCGACACTGCGGGAGCGGTAGAATTGCCTCTGACCGCACCCATCGCTCTGGTTCGAGATGAACCAACGCCGCCCGAGCAAATGCGGGAGATGCTGATCAACGCCGGAAAGGCACTTGATGAGAAATTCCCCCACCAAACCGTGGAGGAAGCCGCTGACCGCGTGATGGCCGACTTGGCCCGCGATGGCAGCATGGGCGCTGGCTTCGATGTCAAAGACTTCGATTGGCAGTCTGAATGCGTCGTGGTGCCGGAGCAGATGCGTACCGCTGCATACTTCAACGAGGAAGGTGACTTCGTAATTCGGCAAGAACGGGCTTGGAATCAGGAAGAAGACAGCCTGATTTTCATCGCCAAGGCCAACATCGACAGCTTCATCGACAGACTTACCGACGCCTTGGGCATCCCGTCTTTCGGCGGGCCAGAACCGAAGCCGGCACCGGTGAGGAAGAGCTGATGCGCTCCAACAACAAAAGGGGGCGCGGCGGCTCTACGCCGCGTCTCTTCCGGAGGGCTCAGCAATGAGCGGCAACCGGGGGAAGATCGTCGGCCAGTTCATCCCGCGCCCGATCCGGATGATGGAGTCGCCGGCCTATAGAGCGCTGAGCCTTTCGGGCCATCGCGTTCTCGCACGCGTGGAAGTCGAACATGGCGCACACGGCGGCATGGACAATGGATCGCTCCCGGTCACGTTCCTCGACTTCGAAAACTACGGCATCGATCGACACGCAATTGGCCCGGCCATCCGGGAATGCGTTGCCTTGGGCTTTCTCGAAGTCACCGAGCGCGGGCGCTCCGGAAATGGCGATTTTCGAAAGCCAAACAAGTTTCGCCTTACGTACCTGATCCGGAGAGGCATCAAGGCCTCAAACGAATGGGAGAAGATCGGGACCGAAGAACAGGCCAAGTCGCTCGCGACGGAAGCTCGGAAGGTTCGTCCGGTCGCGGCTCGCTCGCTACGGCGCCATGGGGGCGCGCGTCGCGAGCCGCTTCCTCTGACCGTGTATCCCCCCGAGATATAGAAAGTGGTGGGGAAACCCCCACTGTAGAGGGGCCGCGCAGTAGTGCTGGAAACCCCCACTACGAAACGGCGTCACAGTGGGGGAAACCCACACCGTCGGAGGTCGGAAACCCCCACTGGGTTTCTAAATCTGGCGAGGTGGCAGCATGACCACCAGAGCAAGCCTAGGCCTAAACCCGACCACCGGACTTCAGCAGGCCTCTGTGGGGGCCGACAAAGCCCGTACAGAGTCCCGGCGCTCCGGAGCGTCCATGACGCCATCTGGTGCCGTGCGACTCCCCAGCGGGCTTAAAAACCAGACCTATAGTTGTCCACACTTTCAGTCCGGCCGCCTGGGAGCTTTTGGTAGCCAGACGAAACGATCCGTGCCCAAGTTTATGGGCATGACCTTGTTCATGCACCAGTTGACGCTCGATGGGGGCCGGTAATGGGTCGCCCGACGCGCGTTCCGGACCGTGGCGACGTCCCGCCGTCGCTCATAGCGCTACGTCTCGGGCTTTCCCTGACCGATTTCAGCCTTCGGCTCGCAGAACTTGAGAAGCGCGGCTTCCCGACACCCGATCCGACCACCGGCCAGTACTGCATCGAGGCCGTCGACCGATGGCGGCTCCGGCGGCACGCCAAGCTTTTCCCGGAACTGGCGCATTCGCCAACCGCAGTTGATGCTGGCAGTGTATTCGCCGAACGCATGGAGCGGCTTCGTGGGGCGAGTTAAAATTCCCTACTATCTGGTCGAGAAGGGTCGCGGCTACTGGCGCCCGCACCCTCGGATGCACGTATTCGGGTTTTCCTGCGTCCCCTGTGGCGAGGACGGTCCGGACGCATGGGCGAAAGCCGCTCAATGGAATGCGCGCTGGCAGGCATTCCGGCGGGGAGAGCGGCAGGCTCCAATCGACGTTAGCAAGCTAAGACGAGACGAAGCCGAGGCAGTTCGGCGCTACCCGCCCAATTCGGTCGGCGCCGGCTTCCAGCGGTACATCCGGACCGACGAGTGGCGGAAGAAGGCCAACAGCACCCGCACGAAGGTCTGGTGGCCGTGCTGGTTTCGTATCCGGGATATGTGGGGCGACGTTGCCCCGGACTCGATCACGTTCGAGCAAATGTCGGAGTGGCGAGCAGCGCTCGAAAAGCTGCACGGGCTCGACGTCGCCCATAAGACGCTCAAGATTTGGCGCGCGCTCTGGAAGGTGCTGCTGGCGATGAAAATTGCGCACGGCGACGACCCCTCCATGGCCGTAACAAACTCGGCGCCGGCGCCGCGTCACCAGCGATGGTCCGAAGGCGAGACCGTCCGCCTGGTCAAAGGGGCGTGGCGCATTGGTTATCGAGGCCTGGCCTGCTGTATCGCGGTCGCCTGGGACACCAGCTTTTCTCCCGTTGACGTCCGGACCCTGGCCGAGCGCCACCGCAAAGATGCGAAGGCTGGTCTGACGTTCGACCGTCAAGCCGAAGGACGCGCCAAAACCGGGCGCGCTGCTATCGGCACCGTGTCACGACGGACCGAGCGGCTTGTCGTTGCTTACCTTAAGATGATGGGAACCGAACTCCTGCCCGATGCCCAGTTATTCCGGACCCGCTCCGGCGACCCATACCGCGAAGACACCTTGGCTGACGACTTCGCGTCGGTGCGCGCCTTGCTCTTCCCGGGCGACAAGAGGCGTCTAATGGATATGCGGCGGTCCGGAACTGTCGAGGCTATCGCGGGCGGCGCCACCGGCGTCGGGCTTGCCGCCAAGATGGCGAACTCCATCGACCGCTCGAACACCCTGCATAAGACCTACGCCCCAGTCTCTATCGAGGTGGTGCGCGACGTCGATGATGCACGCCGTCGGGGCCGCCGGAAGATGCGCGAGAACGAATAGAGCGCGTTTGTATCAACTCAGCAGCCCGGAATGTATCAACTCGGGCGCCGGGTCTGTTCTAAGCCTTTGAAAAGATTGGAGCGGGTGAAGGGAATCGAACCCTCGTATTCAGCTTGGAAGGCTGCTGCTCTACCATTGAGCTACACCCGCGAAACCAAATCAAATCAACAGCTTAACGCCAGGATCGGATCGCAGTCGCCGCTTTTTAACAGCAACGCTCATTTTCGGCAACGATTGAGCCGTCGCACTCTTTATAACCGGCGGGCCGGATGCGATGTTGCCCCGAACACCGCGCGAATGAAGCGCTCGACGTCAGGACGCTTTCATGAGCGCGCATCACACCTTACCCGCCATCCCAGGCACCGTGCATCGCGGCACTTTCGACGCGGCGTTGCCGCCTGTCCTGACAATCGCGTCGGGCGATACGGTCGAACTGAAATCTCTCTCGGGCGACAACGCCGATCTGCCGCCGGATACCTCCGGCTTCACGGTCTCCGCCGCGCACCGCAACGTGCTCGAGCGCGTCGCGCCGGGTCTCGGGCCCCATTTCATGACCGGTCCGATCGCCGTGAAGGATGCGATGCCCGGCGATGAACTGATCGTCGACGTCATCGCCGTTGAACTCGCGACCGACTGGGGCTGGAATCTGACGCGCGCCGGCAAAGGCACCCTGCCCGATGCGTTTCCCAACGAGCGCCGCATGCATATCGGCATCGACCGCGAGCGGCGCATCGTCAAGATGCCGTGGGGGCTCGAGCTTCCGGCCGCGCCGTTCTTCGGCATCATCGGTGTGGCGCCGCCGCCAGGCGACGGGCCGCAAACCTCGGTCATCCCGCGCGCCTGGGGCGGCAATATCGACTGCAAGCATCTCGGGGCCGGCGCGCGGCTGCATCTGCCGGTGTTCAACGAAGGCGCGCTCTTGTCGGCGGGCGACGGCCATGCGCTGCAAGGCGACGGCGAAGTCTGCCTGACCGCGGTCGAGACCGGCTTGCGCGGGACGCTGCGATTGACCGTGGCCAAGGACACCGGCATCGCCGGCCCCTGGGCGGAAACGCCGGCGCACATTATCACGATGGCGTTCGACCCCGATCTCGACGTCGCCGCGCAATCGGCCGTCCGCGCCATGGTGCGGATGATCGAGCGCCTCAGCGGCCTGCCCGGAGCCGACGCCTATACATTATGCAGCATCGCCGCCGACGTTCACGTCACGCAATTGGTCAACGTCCACAAAGGCGCCCATGTGATGCTGGCGAAATCGGCACTCGGCCTTCGCTAGCCCCGATCCACGATCAACGCCACCGGGCCGCCGCCATCCGGGCCCTGATGCTCGGCGCCGCCGGACACATAAATCTCGGCGTGACCGACAAGGCCCGCCAGCGCGCCGCAGACAAAAGCGCGGGCGTGGCGCGTCGAGGAAATGTCGCTGTCGTCGAGCATGGTGTGGCGATTGCCGCGCAGCCGGCCATCGTGACTGGCCTCGGCCTTGCCGAGAACGGCGACCAGTCTTTGCCGGTCGGCCGGAGGCAGCTGTCCAGCCGTCGACATGCCAAGCCGCGCCAGCGCCGCGCGCACCGGCTCGATGTCGATGGCGTCCGCCATGACGGCATGATCGACGGCGAGCGGCCCCGACCACGCCGCCGACATGCCGAGCACGACGATTTCATGATTGAGCAGTTCGATGCCGGCCGACGCGCTGGCGCGGCCGGACCATAGGTTCCAGTTCGTACCGATATCGCCGTCACCGATCCGTGCCGCGTCGATCTCGCCGAGCGCGACCGCCCCACCCAGCGCGCTCGCGGCGCGCGACAGACCCATCGACTTCAAGGTGTCGCGCGTCGCCACAGTCCCGCCGCGCGCATCGACTTCGGCAATGCGCTGCGCGGTCAGCAACGGACATTTGATCTGAACGAAATGAACGTCGCTGGCATTGTCTATCGCTGCATCCTTCATGGCCGCGCGCACGCCGGCCGCGACCTGCTCCACCTCGCCAATGCGCCCCAACTGCTCGAATGGCAAAGAGGGCGTGTGCGCGCGGCCGATGGCAAGCGCGGGCGACGCGCGGCTCTTGCCATCATCCTTGCCCTCGCCGCGCTCAAACACGATCCAATGCGGCGCCATGCCGCCTTCGGTGCCGCCCGACATCACCAGGCAAATGCGGTCGGCAACATCCACCGGCAGATGACGGCGAAACAAAGCCGTCAGCCTTGTCGTCGCCAGTCCGCGGCTGAAATCGTTGACCAGGCCGTTGCCTTCGGTCTTGCCGAGCACAGCGACAATTCCCTTTGGATCGATACGCCCGGCGGCGATAGCCGCTTCGATGCCGCTGACGTCGTCGGGCGCATGGGCATCGATACGATGAACTTTGGCGATCGGCATGATGTCACGCACAATAAAGAGGACCGGCGTAATGCTTATGCAACGCCGCTTTCAGTTCGGGCATCGCCGCGCGCACGTCCGCCGTCGTGGCATAGGCCGCGCGCAGCACCGCCAGCAATTCGGCTTCCAGCGCCGGCAGATCGATGCCGGTCACCTTGCCGTCGCGCACGACTTCGCGGCCGGCAACGAACAGGCTCTTGATGTGCTGCTGCCGCGCCTTGGCGAGCAGCACATCGAGCGGCGGCACCTCCGGCTCGACCAGTTCGGCCGACAAGGCTTTCCAGTCGAGCACCAGAAGATCCGCCAGCGCGCCCGGCGCGATGCCTTCGTCCAGCTTGCCCGTGATGGCGAAGCGCCCATTCACCGTGGCGAAGCGCATCAAGTCGTCGCGCGAAACGCGGATATCGAAGCCGGATGCCTTGTGCAGCGCGTAGGCCAGCCGCATTTCGCGCAGGGCGTCCTCGTCTTCGTCGAAGGCCAAGCCGTCGAGACCCATGGCGACGCGGCAACCGCGCTTGATAAATTCGGCGACCGGCGCCACGCCCGAACTGACGATCAGGTTCGAACTGGTATTGACGACGATGGTGGCGCCGCGTTCGGCGATCAAATCGATTTCGTCCAGCCGCAGATAGATGCAATGCGCAAACGACATACGCTCGTTCACCAGGCCGATCTCGTCGAGATAGCGCACGACGCCTTGCGGATAATTGCGGTCGGCCCAGTTGCGCTGATACTTGGTCTCCAGCAGATGCATGTGCACCCGCCGCCCGGTCCGCGCCGACGCCTCGCCAATCAGGCGCAGCATCGGGTCCGTGCACCATTGCACGCCTGCGGGGCCGTATTGCACGGTGACGCCATCGCCTTCGATCTCGGCCGCCACCGTCTCGACCATCGCCACCTGATCGGCCGCCGACAGCGGCTTGCGCAGAAAGCGCCGCGTCACGCATTCGCAAGCGCCGGGCGACAGTTCCGCCAGCAGCCTCTCGTGCGGATCGTAAACCAGCGGGTTGAGATCGCGGCAATGCACGGCAAAAGCCATGCGGATGCCGATATCGCGCGCCGCCCTGGCGACCGCCTTCGCCTCCGTAGGAAAATCGGTCAGGCCCTGCACCCGCGTATAATGCGCCATCACCGCGCCGACGCCGCCGCGCGCCGTGCGGGCGAACGACACCAGACTGGCGAGATAGGGATCGATCGCCGGGATGAGCGTCAGATAAGGCAGCCACGCTTCAAGCGGCACGTCGTAACTGCCGACCTGACTGAGCCGCGCCACCCGCGCATGGTCGTGGGCATTGGCAAGCGCCGGCAGCACCAGCGCGCCGTCGCCGCCGCCCTGCCCTTGCTCGACCGACACGACCTTGCCGTCGCCAATGGCGACGGCAAGGTTTTTCGCCACGGCTTCCCCGGTGCCTGGCAGCAGCCAGGAAGCCGCGATCGTGCGTTGCGTCATATCAGCGACCATCAGCCTTTGACGCTGAACATGCGTTCGCTCTTCGGCGGCAGGAACGAACGGTCGAACACGTCCTTCACGGCCGGCGTGTTCGGCAGCTTGTAGGTGTCGACCAGAAGCTTGATCGCCTTCGCCATGCGCGCGTCGGAGACGTCGCCGAGACCGTTGGCGTCGGTCTCCTTGGAGACGAAGTGTGTCTTGAGTGCATAGACCAGCCGCTGGTTTTCGATAGCCTCGTTCATCAGCGGCTCGACCTTCATCATTTCCTTGACGCCGGCCGCCGGATTGCCCGCGACCTCGATCATCGCCTTGTTCAAGGCCTTGACGAGACCGGCCACCGCCTTCGGCTTCTCGGCACGAAGCTGCTTGGAGACCATGATGCCGTTGGAATAGAGGTCGATGCCGTAGTCCGAGAAGTAGAACCAGCGGAAGTCCTTGAGCGGGTCCATCTTCATGCCGATAAGATTGGCGTAGCTGGTCACCGTGAAGATGGCCGAGAAATCGACGTCGCCCTTCACCAGCATCTGCTCCTGAAGGTTTGGCGCCATGTTCACGACCGGCACTTTCGCCGGATCGATGCCGTTCTGGGCGGCCAGCGCGGCGAACAGAACGCCGGCGGCGCCGCCCGCGGGCGTGCCCATCTTCTTGCCTTCGAGATCCTTCAGCGTCTTGATCGGGCTGTCGGCTTTGGTGATCAGAGCGAAGGGCGGCGTGTTGTAGATCATGTAGACCATGACCGGCTGCTCGCCCGGCTTGGTGCCGGCGAACTGGATGATCGCATTCATGTCGCCGAAACCGGCGTCATAGGTGCCGGACGCGATGCGCGACACTGTCGCCGCCGAGCCGGTGCCCTGATCGATGACGACGTCGAGGCCCTCGGCGTCGAAATAGCCCTTGTCCTTGGCCCAGAAGATATAGGCATGCAGGCCCTGATACTTCCAATCGAGAGTGAAACGGATCTTGGTTTTATCCTGAGCGCTGGCGCCCGTGATTGCGCAGCAGAACGCCGCGGCAATCATCAAACTGGTACGCAGAAACGACATGGTGATTCTCCTTGAGGCAGTGTGTCCGGCAAAGTCGGTGAAGGGCTCAGCCCATCGCGAATTCGTCCTTGCGATGGGCCCAGCCGGTGATTTTCGATTCGATGAGAGAGAACACGGCGTAAAGCGAGACGCCCATGAAGGCGAGAATGATCAACCCCGCGAAGACGAGCGGCACGTCGAAATTCGACGAGGCGATCATCATCACGTTGCCGATGCCGCGGTTCGAAGCGACGGTTTCGGAAATCACGGTGCCGACGAAGGCGAGCGTGACCGAGACTTTCAGCGAGGCGAAGAAGTACGGCATCGTACGCGGCAGGCCGACATTCCACAGAATGTCGAGCTTGCTGGCGCGCAGCGCCTTCATCACGTCCTCGAGTTCAGGTTCGGTGGTGGCCAGTCCAGTGGCGACATTCACGACGATCGGAAAAATGCTCATGATCATCGCGGTCAGGATCGCCGGCACGGTGCCGGAGCCGAACCACAGCACGAAGATCGGCACCACCGCCACCTTCGGGATCGAGGCAAAACCGACCAGCAGCGGGTAGGCCACGTCATAGGCAAGGCGCGACGAGCCGACCAGAACGCCGAGCAGGACGCCGGCAAGGATGCCGAAGCCGAACCCGACCAGCGTGGTGTAAAGCGTCTGCAAGGTGTGCGGCCACAGCGCGGGCGCACGGTCGATCAGCGTGACGATGATCTGGCTCGGCTTCGGCAGCACGATGTCGCTGATGTTGAACAGCCAGCAGAACGCTTCCCACATGACAAAGAAGCCGATGATGAGGACGATCGACCAGACGCGGCGGCGCATTTGCTGATCCATCACACGGTCTCCTTCACCGGACGGGCCGACACGATCAATTCGCGCAGGCGCTGCGTCATCGTCACGAACTCTGGCGTGTAGGACATGTCGATGGTGCGCGGCCGCGGGAACGGCACCGGCGCGTCGTCGACGATCTGGCCTGGGCGCGTGCGCATGACGCAGATTCGATTGGCGAGGTAGCCGGCTTCCTTGAGATCATGGGTGACCAGAAGCACCGTCGGCTTCAGCTTCATCCACAATTCCTGCATGACCGCCCACAATTCCTCGCGCGTGAACTGGTCGAGCGCGCCGAAGGGCTCGTCGAGCATCAAAAGTTGCGGCTCATGGATCAGCGCGCGGCAGAGCGAAGCGCGCTGCAGCATGCCGCCGGACAGTTGCCAGGGATGCTTGTCCGCGAAACCCGCGAGCCCCACTTCCTTGAGCAGCGCGTCGGCGCGGTCGCGGAACTCGGTCTTGTGCTTGGAGCGATACTCCTGCCGGAACGGCGGCACGATTTTCAAAGGCATCATGACGTTGTCGCGCACCGTCAGCCACGGCAGCATGGTTGGATTCTGGAACGCCATGCCGACGCGCACAGACGCTGCGCCGACCTCGCGACCCGCGACATAGACATAGCCGCTGCTGGCAGTGATAAGACCGGTGACCAGCTTGAGAATGGTCGACTTGCCGCAGCCGGAAGGTCCGACAAGCGCGACGAAGTCACCCTGGTCGATGCGCAGGTCGGTCAGGCCGAGGGCGACGATCTGCTTGTCGCCGCGGCCATATGCCAAGGTGACCTTTTCAAGCTCGACGAAGGTGTCGTCCGACCTCGGATGGCTGTCAGCGCTGGTCGCGGCGGTCATGACCTCTCCCCTCACGCAGAAGCGCGTGTGATCGACTGCATCGAATGTTCGGCGTTCAGGACTTTCGGCTCCGGCATGGCCTGGATCGCATGCACCGAGCGGCCCCAGCCTTTGGCGCCGACGAGCTTGCGGTCTTTCATGACGAAGCGCCCGCGCACCAGAGTGTGAATGGGCAGGCCCCGCACCTTGCGGCCGTCCCAGGGCGACACCTTGGAACGCGATTGCGTCTCGGCGTCGTGAATGACGTGCTCGCGCGCGAGATCGACGATGGCGATGTCGGCATCAGAGCCGGGCAGCAGCGCGCCCTTGCGCGGATAGAGGCCCCAGATGCGCGCCGGATTGACCGCGCTCATGCGCACGTAATCCGAAATGCTCATGCGGCCTTCATTGACCGCGGTCAGCATCAGCGGCATCTGCGTCTCGACGCCTGGGAAACCGCAGTCGACAGTCCAGATGTCGTTACGGGTCTTTTCCTCGCGCGCATGCGGCGCGTGGTCTGTGGCGATGACATCGATGCTGCCGTCGATCAGCGCGCCCCAGATCGGCTCCTGGTTCTGCTTCTCGCGCACCGGCGGGTTGACGGCGATGATGCCGGGCACGCGCGCGTAATCGTCGGTCGACAGCATCAGATAATGCGGACAGGTCTCGCCGGTGATGTCGACGCCACGCGCCTTGGCTTCGCGCAAAGGCCGCAGTTCTTCGGCGGTGGAGATGTGCAGGACGTGAATGCGCGCGCCGGTCCATTCGGCCAGGATCGCGGCGCGGGACACCGCCTCGACCGCGACCACGTTCGGCCGTGCGGCGAGATGCGCCCATTGATCGCGTTTGCCGGCCGCCATCAGACGCTTCTGCCGCCGTTCCATGATGTCGTTGTTCTCGGCATGCAGCGAGACGCGCTTGCCGGTCGCCGCCGCCACCTCGAAGCATTCCAGCGTCGCCCCGGTGTCGGGCGACGGGATCTTGCCGAAGGTGTTACCCATATAGAGCTTGAAACCGATGATGCCGCCATCAATCAGCTCGGGCACGGTGGCGATGGTGTTGTCGCCCAAGAGGCCATAGAGCCCGTAATCGATATGCGCCTTCGACGCGGCGATGGCGTGCTTGGCGGCCAGGATTTCGCCATTGGCGGTCGGCGGGATCGTGTTCGGCATGTCGAAGACGCAGGTGACGCCGCCGACGGCCGCCGCCGCGGTGCCGCTTTCCCAGTCTTCCTTGTGCGGATAGCCGGGATCGCGGAAATGAACATGATCGTCGATCGCGCCGGGCAGGATGTGCAGACCTGTGGCATCGAAGGTTTCGGTCGCCGGCGGCATGGCGCTCGCCGCGCCCACCGCCAGCACCTTGCCATCCTTGATGGCGATCGAAGCCTCGATCACGCCGTCGGGCGAGACAATCTTGCCGTTATTGATGACGAGGTCTGCTTTCATGGCGGCGCTCACAGCATGGCCCAGCCGCCGTCGACCGGGAGGTCGACGCCGGTGATCTGACGCGAGGCATCGCTCGCCAGGAACAGGCAGGCATTGGCGACGTCGGCATCGACCGTGACGCGCTTGAGCGCATAATCGGCCGCGTGCCGCTCCATCGCCTCTTCGATCGTGATGTTGAGGCGCGTCGCCATGTCGGCGCACACCTTGTCGCGAAAGCGCGGGCCGTCGACCATGCCGGGCGCCACGCAATTGACGTTGATGTTGTATTGGCCGACTTCGAGCGCGAAGCTCTTGGTGATGCCGCGCAGGCCCCATTTCGAGGCAGAATAGGCCATGCGCCCGGCGCGACCGCGCATGCCGAATGTGCCGCCGACATTGACCACCTTGCCGTAGCGTTGCGCGATCATGGTCGGCAGAACGCTGCGCATCGTATGGAAGCAGCCGTTCATGTTGAGCGTGACGATGTCGTCGAACTCCTGCGGCGTCGTCTCGATGCCGGTCTTGCCGACCGGACCGGAGCCGCCGGCGACATTGACGAGAATGTCGATGCGGTCATAGGTTTCCCTGGTCTTGCGCGCGGCTTCGTCGCATTGCGCGGCGTCGGTGAGATCGCACGGGATGATGATGGCTTCGGCGCCGGCCTGGCGGACTTCGTCGGCGACCGGTTCGATGGCGGCCGTGTCGCGCCCGATCAAGGACAACCGCGCGCCCTCTTCCGCGAAGGCCTTGCTGATGGCCGCACCCATCCCTTTGGCCGGTCCGGTGATCATCGCCACCCGGCCCTCAAGCTTCAATTGCATCGTTGCACCCGCAGAAATTTTCTGAAGAAAGCGCCGTTCCCCCGTGGGGGAACGGCTCAAGTTGGCGGGTCGTCCGTTAGAACAGCTTCTTCGGCAGGTCGGCCGTCGCCGGCAGGAAGGCCGGGGTGAAGATTTCGCTGACCGCAGGCGTGCGCGTCAGCTTGTTGGCGTCGACCAGGATGTCGATCGACTTCTTCAGTCGCGCTTCGTCGACATTGCCGAGACCGATCTTGGCGATTTCCGGATGGTTCATCTCATCCTGCAAAGTCGCATCGAAACGCTCGCGCTCGACCGCGACCTTGATCAGCGGTTCACGCTTGACGACTGCAGCCACCGCGGCGTCGGGATCTTTGATCGCGTCCTTGAGACCCTTGTTGATCGCCGCAACCAGACCCTTCACGGCCGCCGGATTTTCCTTGACCAGCTTCTTCGACACGATGATCGCATTCGAATAGAGGTCCATGCCGTAATCGCCGAAATTGATCCAGCGCAGTTCCTTCGCGGGATCGACACCCATCAACTTGGCGCTGAAGCGGATGGTATTGACGTAACCGAACGCGCCGTCGATCTGCTTGTTCATGAGCATCTGCTCGCGCAGGTTCGGCTGCATGTTGGTCGTCTTGACGGTCGTGCAGTCGATCTTGGTGATCTTGCAGAAGGCCGGGAACAGCTTGAGCGCGCCGTCATTGGCCGCACCGCCCAGCGTCTTTCCTTCCAGATCCTTCGGCGTCTTGATGCTGCTGTCGGCGCGCACCGCGATGGTGAAGGGCGGACGGTTGTACATGACGTAAACCGCGATCGGCGCTTCTTCAGGCTTGGTGGCGGCAAACTGGATAACCGCGTTGATGTCACCAAACCCGACATCGTAGGTGCCGTTCGCAACCAGCGGAACAGCCGCGCCGGAACCATTGCCCTGGTCCATGGTCACATCGAGGCCGGCTTCTTTGAAATAGCCGCGATCCTGCGCCAGAAAGAACCAGCCCTGCGGGCCCTGATACTTCCAGTTCAGCACCATTTTGAGTTTGGTTTCGGCCGCGGCCGGCGCAGCCGCGATGAGCGGAACGGTCAATCCAATTGCGGCAGTGGCCGCAATCAGGAACGAACGGGCGGATATCGTCATATGTATACTCCTGTCAGGAGGTTGAGCTTCCGGTGAGCGGATTGAAGGCCCCGGCAAGCCATCCGCCCGGCGATTTTCAGATACGTCGAATGCTTCACTTCGGCGCGACCATGCGGCGATCCATGCAAGTGCGATGCCGAAAGCCTAACCGGGAGCAGCGCTGCCTTCTGCCGCCGATTTTTTGCTATAGTGGTGCCGAAAAAGCATCACCTACGCACGGCTGTTTTCAAAAGGCGGCCGTGGCCGGCACCGCAAAGCAGAGCCAAGCCAATGAAACACCTGCGGATTCTCGATTACGTCGATGCCGTCGCCCGCGCCCGCTCGATCCGGCAGGCCGCCGAGCAGCTCCACGTCACCGCCTCGGCGGTCAACCGCCGCATCGCCGATCTCGAAGTGGAGCTCGGCGCGCCGCTGTTCGAGCGCTTGCCGCGCGGCGTGCGGCTGACCGCCGCCGGCGAGGTTTTCGTCAACTATCTGCGCAAGCAAGGCAGCGAAGCCGAGCGCATGAAATCGCAGATCGAGGACCTCAAAGGCCTGCGGCGGGGCACCGTGCGGCTGGCCTGCAGCCAGGCTCTGGCGCTCGACTTCCTGCCGCGCGCCATCGGCGAATTCCGCAAGTCGCATCCGAAGGTCGACTTCGACGTCAAGGTCGTCGACCACGAGTATGCGATGGCGGCGCTGGCGGCGTTCGAAGTCGACCTGGTGATGGTGTTTCGCCCGCCTTTCATGGCTAACTTTCAACCTCTGATGACGCTCGAACAAAGACTGGTCGCGGTGATGGCGAAGAACCATCCGCTCGCAAGGCTGCGCAAATTGCGATTGCGCGACTGCGCCGCGCATCCGGTGGCCCTGCCCGAACGGTCGATCGGCGGCCGGCAGTTGCTCGACGAAGTCGCCGCGCGCACCGGCCTCACCTTCAGCGTCGCCGCCGAATCCAATTCGTTCGAAATGCTGCGCGGCCTCGCCATTCATGCCGGCCTGTTGTCGTTCCAGATCAAGATCGGCACCTTGCAGGACGGCAACAAGCTCGGCCTCATCGCCCGCGAGATCGACGACCGCGACGTGCCGAGCGCCAAGCTGGTGTT
>JAUSBQ010000467.1 GCA_030651965.1 Pseudolabrys sp.
CGTCTTCATCGTCTGGATGTATCAGGTGCGGCTGCTGATCGCGCTGCTGCTCGGCCTCAACGCCTCGTTCGCCAGCCTGGAGCAGTTCATCACGGTGGTGCTGACCACCAATGCCGGGCTGATGTTTCTGGCGATCGGCAATCTGGTCGGCGCGGTGCTGTCGGTGGTGCTGTTCTCGCTGACCGTGGTGTCGTTCCCGCTGCTGCTCGACCGCGACGTCGACTTCATCACCGCCATGATCACCAGCGTGCGTTCGGTGGTGACCAGCCCGCTGCCGATGATCGGTTGGGCGGCTGTCATTGTCGTCTTGATGATCGTGTCGTGCGTGCCGTATTTCATCGGCCTCATCGTGACGCTGCCGGTGCTTGGCCACACCACCTGGCATCTGTACCGGCGCATCGTGGCGCCGGTGGACGCGTCCTGACGTCTTTTAGGATTTCGCGAGGCTGCAATAACGCTGGGTGCCGGTATCCCAGCAGCCGCTCTTCAGGCACGCGGACAGGCGCGCGCCGCAGCCGGTCAGGCAGATATTGACCGCCACGCGCGCGGTCTTCTTGCAGGCGACAAGACAGGCCTTTTCCTCGCCGCTGCATTTCATCGGTTCGGCGAATGCCGCCGGCGCGCTCAGCACAACAAAGGCGAGGGCGACAGCAGTCAGCGCGACGTGGAACTTTTTGGCCGCTGTGGTCATCGGTCGAACTTATAGCTGAGTCGACCGATCCGCTTAACCTTCGCGTAACCCTAACCCCCGCATAGTTTCCCGCATGATGCGGTCCGCCCGACGCGTTCGGGTGCGCCTGTAGCGGCTTTGTAAGCGTTGAGTGCGGGTAAGCGTAGAATGGCGTACAGGACCGCGACGTTCGATGGCGGAGCTGCCTTCGAGAGCTATGGCGCCGCGCGCGGCAGTGTTCGCCGTGCTTTGCGCGCGCTGGCCCGTCATCTCATGCTGGCGATCGGCGCGGTCGCGACCGTCGCGGTGATGGGCGCCGGCGTCATTTTTTCCGCCGCCTGGCTGATCGGCAATGCCGGCATCACCAACCCCCATATCCAGACCAAATCCACGACCGGTCCCGCGCGGCTTGCGCTCGGCTATGACGCGGCCGCGACAGGCGGCATCGGGTCCCGGTTCGAGGCCGCCTGGGCGCCGTCGCGGGCCATCAGGCTCGCCGACGGCGGGCCGCTGATCGTCGATGTGCCGGAGGGCGCCGCAGCGCCTCTGGTGGCCGCGAAACTCGCGGCCATCGAGGTCGTGCGTCTCGATGCGCCGGCGGCACGGATCGCCGCGCCGGCGATACGGATACCGCTGGCCCGTCCGGTGCCGACGCATGAGGAATTGGCGCGCGCACCGGCGCAGCCGCCCGTCGCCGCGCCGCAGCTCGCCGCCCTGGCGCCGCCGCCCGCCGCGAGCGTCGAAAAGCGCGCAACGCCCGAGGCGGCGCACAACCGCGAGCCGGCGTTGACGGATTCGACCGCCCGCACCGCCGTCTATGACATCAGTTCGAGCACGGTCTATATGCCGGACGGCCGCAAGCTGGAGGCGCATTCCGGGCTTCAAGACAAGATGGACGATCCGCGCTTCATCAAAGTGCGCATGCGCGGGCCGACGCCGCCCAATGTCTATGTGCTGACCGAGCGCGAGAGCCTTTTCCACGGCGTGCGCGCCATTCGCCTCAATCCGGTCGACCGCAACAGGATGTACGGCCGCGACGGCATGCTGGCGCACACCTACATGCTCGGCCCGAACGGGCAGTCGAATGGCTGCGTCTCGTTCAAGAACTACGACAAGTTCCTGGAAGCGTTCCTCGACGGCAAGGTCGACAAGCTGGTCGTGGTGGCCGATCTCGGCAAAGCTTCGTGGAAGACCGCGGCGTTGCAGGCCGACGGCGTCAGCGTTCCGGCGAACCGTTACGCCTCCAAGGCCAGCCGCACGCGCCGTTATGCATCGTTCTTCGGCGAGGAGCCGGCGCCCTATAGCCCGGCCATGAGCTATGCGGCGGGCGATCGAAACGGCGGCAGTTGGTAGAGTAGGGGACGGAGGCGCCGAGGCGGTGTTTTCGCCCTGGCTGGGGCATTGCTCCCGTATTGGGAGCATGATATAAAGACGGTATGCGGATCATCGCCCGCCGTAGCTTGCGAGAGTTCGTGGCCAGCCTTTCCGGCAGGAAAGACCAGCCGGCCGTGAAGGCCGCCTTAGATGCCTGGTTCGACGAAGCGAGCACAGCGGCCTGGAAGAATTCCGCGGATGTGAAACGTCGCTACGCGACAGCTAGCATCATCAACGCCGAACGGATCGTGTTCAACATCAAGGGCAACGATTACCGACTGGTGGTGGCGGTAGATTTCGAGAAGGCCATCGTCTGGATCAAATGGATCGGGACGCACAGGGACTACGATAAGATCGATGTGACAAAGGTGCGCTATGGCAACTGAACTCAAACCGATCCGCACCAAGGCGGACTACAAAGACGCGCTTACTGAGGCGGAACGCCTGTGGGGCGCCAAGAGCGGCACGGCGAAAGGAGACCGGCTCGACGTGCTGGCGACCCTGATCGACGCCTATGAAGCGCAGCATTTTCCGATGGACCCTCCCGATCCGATTGAAGCGATCCAGTTCCGCATGGAGCAGCAGGGCCTCACGCGCAAAGACCTGGAGCCCATCATCGGAACGCGCGCGCGCGTCGCCGAGGTGATGAACCGCAAGCGCAGCCTGTCAATCGACATGATCCGGCGTCTGCACGAACAGCTTGGGATTTCGGCCGAGGTATTAATCAGGCCGACGCGGGCGGGCGAGGCGGCGTGAGATTCCGCCGTCATTGCCGGGCTTGACCCGGCAATCCATGAGTTGGCGAGACGTCGGCAGGCTAAACAGTTCGTAGCGCGATTAGCACAGCGTAATCCGCCACTTTGGGCGTAACGGCGGCCGGCTAGGGCTAAGTTAAAAACAGTCTCTGCGTTGCACAACTTCCAAGACCCACATACGAATGCTACCCTGCAATGATTGTTGAGAGGGGTAGCAAGACGTGCAGACAACGCCAGACGAATTAAAAGTGGTTGATGTTATAGAATTGAAGTCGCAGCAGATGCTGGTTGTAAATCCCGAGTATCAACGCGGGGCTGTGTGGACGCCAATTCAAAAAAAGAAACTCGTCGATTCGGTTCTTCGGGGTTATCCGATTCCTCTAATTTACTTTCACCTCATAGTGCAGACTGCGGGTCGGCTAACCAGTCAACGGTTCGAAATCATCGACGGTCAACAACGCATAAACGCTCTATCCGACTTCTTCGATGGCGCATTTAAGCTCTTGGATCCTGAAAAAGACGAGGCCGAAGCTCGCTTTCCTGATTTCATAAAAGACAACCATGCCCTTGGGCTCGCAAAAATTTTCAAGAATTGCCTGAGGAGCTCAAGAAGCAGTTTCTAAACACGCCACTAAGAATTGTTAAGATTGAAACGGACGACGCTAACGAAGCGCGAGATTTATTTGTTCGATTGCAGGCTGGTATGCCGTTAAACTCGCAAGAGAAACGTGACGCTTGGCCAGGTCAGTTCACCGATTTTGTGCTTCGACTCGGTGGGAAAAGCGGCTTAGCTAAATATCCAGGGCATGACTTCTTCAACGACCTAATGAAGGCGCGAAAGACCCAAGATCGAGGAAAATTCCGTCAGCTTGCAGCTCAACTCGCAATGTTATTCTTCACCCATCGATCCACTGGATCATTTCGCGATATAAATGCCCCGGCCATCGATGACTACTACTACGAAAATCTTGGATTTGATAGCACATCGGCGGAGACAAGCCGGCTATTTAGTGTATTGGACAAACTTTGCTTGTTACTCCATGACCAGAAGAGGTCTAAGATTATTGGACACGAGGCAATTCACTTAATCTTGCTGGTAGATTCATTGCTCGACGATTATACGCGAGCCTGGGAAGCCGATTTTGCGTCCGCATTCGACAAGTTCAGAGGAAGTCTCGCCGAGGCCAATCAAACTCGCTACGATTCGTCTCCGAGCGATTATTGGTTGAGCTACGGCGTAGGCACTCGGAGTAACAGTGACCGCCATGAGGTGATCCAGCGTAGGCACGAATTTTTCTCCGAGAAAATGCGTGACGAATTGACGCTTCAAACAAAAGACCCACAAAGAATATTTGGCGCGCTTGAACGGGAATTAATTTATTATAGAGATAAAAAACGGTGTGCCGTGTGCAACGCAGAGGTTGTTTGGTCCGAACTGGAAATTCATCACGTCGAACAACATGGGAAGGGCGGGAGGACGCTACTCGAGAACGGCGCGCTTGTTCACCGCCATTGTCATCCCAAAGGAACTGCTGCGGAAACTGCGTTTGCGAAAAATTGGCACGATCGTCGTCTTGATTTGAGGCCGGCGCCAACAAAAGACGAAGTGTTAGCTGCGATAGAAGGTGCGGAAGAGGGCGGCGACGTTTGATACAGAGGGCAATCTAACGCTTGGGCTTGGCAATACCGGTCTCTTGCCGATAGTGACGCCTATTGTTAACTAGCCATCACTCTCCTGAGCCGGGATTCCGGCCATATCCGCCTCTTAAAAAAGCCAAAAATGCCCACAAAATCATCGTTTTACATCACCACCGCCATTTCCTACCCGAACGGCGTGCCGCAAATCGGCCACCCCTATGAGGCGATCGCGACTGACGCTATTGCCCGCTTCATGCGGCTCGACGGCTACGA
>JAUSBQ010000468.1 GCA_030651965.1 Pseudolabrys sp.
ACGTACTTCACCGACCGCGACGGCAAGATGCAGCTCGAGGCGCTGGCGCAGTCGGGCTTCGACCCGCTGTCGCGCACCTGCCGCTTCATGCTGACGGAAGAGGCGCACCACATGTTCGTCGGCGAGACCGGCGTCACCCGCGTCATCCAGAAGACCTGCGAGGCCATGAAGGAGGCGGGCATTACCGATCCTTACGACATCGCGGCGGTGCGCAAGCTCGGCGTCATCGATCTGCCGACCATCCAGAAGAAGGCCAACCTGCATTTCTCGCTGACGCTCGATCTGTTCGGCAATGAGATTTCGACCAATGCCGCCAACGCCTTCCATTCCGGCATCAAGGGACGCTTCCGCGAGGACCGCCTCAAGGACGATCATATGCTGGAGAATGACACCTATCCGGTGCTGCGCCTGGTCGACGGGAAAATCACCAAGGTTGAGGCGCCGGCTTTGTCGGCGTTGAACATGCGGCTGCGCGACGACTACGTGGTCGATTGCAATGTCGGCGTCGCGCGCTGGAACAAGGTGATCGAGGGTTGCGGCATTCCGTTCCAGATCAAGCTGCCTAGCGTCGCCTTCCATCGCCACATCGGCGAGTTCTCGAAGGTCAAGGCCGATGTCGATGGCAACGAACTCACCGATGCGCAGTGGGCTGAGAAGCGTGCCGAATTCCTGCCGTCCGACAGCGACAAGGATTTCATCGAAAGTCTGATGCAGCCGGAAATGGAGATCGGAAAGTTCGCCAGTTGGATCGCCCCGCCCAAGGTCGGCATCGACAACAAGCCGGGCGATTTCGAGTACGTGAAGATTGCCTAACCGAACTTCGCGAGCACGTCCGGCGGAATGGCGATACCCTTGATCTTGTCGGGATCGGTGGGGTCCTTGGCGGCCCATACCCGCGTCTCGTGGCCTTCGATATGCAACTCGCCGCCGACACTGAGGCGATGCTCGATCTCGAAACTCGAGCGGCCGAATTTGGTGACGCGCGTCGCAATCTCGACCGTATCGCCGAACTTCACGGCCTTGAGAAAATTGGCGCGCGCGTCGACCAGCGGAATGCCGATGAGGCCGTAAGCGGCGTTAAGCTCATGCGGCTTCACGCCGAGCGCGGCGTCGAACCACATCCAGGTGCTGGCGTCGAAAAATTCGAAAAACCGCGGGTTGAACACGATTCCCGCCGGGTCGCAGTCGCCCCAGGCGATGGTCAGTTCTCGGCGGTTGATGATCGGCGCCACGCGCGTTGCTCCGGAGGTCAGCGTTTCGTTTGCCGCTTTTTCTTAGCGCGCGCTTTCGGTTTTATCTTGGTTGCTGTTTTTCTTTTCGCCTTGGGTTTCTTCTGGCGCGGATCGGGCCATTCGAGGATTGCTTGCGCCTTGAGTTCGACCGCGGTGGCGCGCCGCAGGTTGCGCAGCGCCCGGCGGGGCGCCAAAGGAATATGTGGTGCCGTATCGAGTTCGACCAGCAGCCAGTCGAGGTCTTCCGGCAGCGTCACCCATCGGCTCGGCGCATAGCGCGTCAGCGAAATCGGCCGCGAGTATTCCAGCAACGACTTTCGACCGCTCGACAGACAGTACTCATGCGCGTAGCTCATCATCAGTTCGCGCGGGCTGCGATAGATCGGGTCGCGCCAGCGCAGAATCGCGTGGTTCGTCTTGCTGATCGCGCCCCACAGGCCGCGTTCCTTGAACAACGTGACGATGTGGTCCTGGTCGCTCGGCAGCGCGCGCATGTCGACCAGCCAGGCTCGCCTGCCGTGATAGGCGAGTGCCGCGGCGGCGAACGCGGCGCCTTCGGCACAGTGCGCCACGCCGGCTTTCAGCACGGTGCGCGGCGACATCGCAGTGTCGCCGTTCAGGCAGAAGTTCGCGGGCAGGCGGTCGAGGAAGGTCTGGATCTTCTGCGGCGTATCGAGCCGCGCGAACGCTTTGTGCTCGGCAGGCGTCAGCAGCGCGCGCAGGCGATTGCGATAGGCGAGTGTGGTCATGCTCATGGCAATCTATGCGGATAGCGCGGTGAGCGGAGTGTCGCCTGCGCCGGTCCACAGCTTAGTTCGGCAGGCAATGCCGATGGTTTCGGCGGTGGCGAAAAGAAAAAATATCGCGCCAGATTCTCTATCGAAGAATAAGGTCGCTTCTGATACGCAATTATCGCGTTTAAAAAGAATATCATTCTATTAAAGCACGTACCGCTAGCGGGCTTCGCAGACCGTCGGCTCGTAGGTCGAGGCTCGAAAGCGCAATTCCGAAAATCTAGCGCCGCGGTGGCGGCAGACGCCGAAGCTCCACGCGCTGCGGCGAGGCTTTCGGGCGCGCGATAGAAGGCCGCGCTCTCGGCATCGGCACGTTGTCCACTTCAACAGCCTCGGCATGCGCCCTGGAGACGGCCGGCGCGGCGGCGCGCGGCGATGGGATCGGCGTCTTCACGTTGGACGCCGCTTCCGGCGCGGTCACCGGGCTTGCCGGCGGCGCCGGGAACGTGTCCGGCGAGTAGGCATAGGCATTGTACTGGTTGTTGCGGATCGGCTGGTTGGCGTCGCGGATGATGCGGTCGCCCTCGCGCCGGTTCTCATACGCCACGCCGCGCCCGCTGAAGCTGACCGAGTAGGCTGGCGAAGCATCGATCGTCGGATCGGCCGACGCCAGGGTGCGGTCGAAATCGCGCTTGTCGTAGGCGACGATGCCGCGATCGAGGAAGGCGGTCGAGAAGCTCGGGTTGAGCTTGATCGCCTGGTTCATGTCGGCCGTCGAGCGCTCGAAGTCGCGCTTGTCATAATAGGCGAAGCCGCGATTGTAGAGCGCCAGCGCGTAGTTCGGATCGAGCGCCAGCGCCTGCGTGTAGTCGGCGATGGCGCGGTCCATGTCGCGCATGTTGCGATAGGCGAATCCGCGATTGTTGAAGGCCCGCGCATTCTTCGGATCGAGCCGGATCGCCTGGCTGAAATTCTGGATCGCACTGTCGAAGTCGTTCTTGCTGTCATAGGCGATGCCGCGTCCGTTATAGGCGGCCGCCAGGCTGCCATCGAGCTTGATCGCCGCGTCGAAGTCGGCGATGGCGCGGTCGTAATCGCGCTTCTCGTAATAGACATTGGCGCGGTTGAAATAGGCGGCGGTGTAGCCGGCGTCCAGCTTGATCGCGTCGCTGAAGTCGGCGATGGCGCGCTCGGCGTCGCCCTTGTTGCGCCAGGCGAACCCGCGATTGTTGCGCGCGACCGCGCTCTTGGCGTCGAGCTTGATCGCGGCGTCGAAGTCCTGGATGGCGCGGTCATTGTCGCCGCGCAGACCGTGCGTGGTGCCGCGATCGATCAGCGCCGCCGCCAGCTTCGGATTGAGCCGCACCGCCTGGTCGAAGTCGGCGAGCGCGCGGTCGAGATCGCCCTTCATACGATAGGCGCGGCCGCGATTGTCGAAGGCGAGCGCGTTCTTGCCGTCGAGCCGGATCGCCTGGCTGAAATCGGCGATGGCGCGGTCGTAGTCGCGCTTCTCGCGGTAGGCCAGAGCGCGGTGATAGAACGCGCCGTCATGGCTCGGCATGAGCTGCAACGCGGTGGTGAAATCGGCGATGGCGCGGTCCATGTCGCGCCGGTCGAAAGCGGTGCTGCCGCGCTGATAGAAGCCGAGCGCGAATTTCGTGTCGAGCTTCACCGCTTCCGAGAAATCGGCGGTGGCGCTGTCGAGATCGCCTTTGATCCGATAGGCGATGCCGCGATTGTAGAACGCCAGCGCATTGCCGGGGTCGTACTTGATCGACTCCGAGAGGTCGACGATGGCGCGGTCGGGCTCGCCCTTGGCGCCGTAGCTCAGCGCCCGGTCGTAATAGGCGATCGCATAATCGGGCTTGAGCTTGATCGCCGCGTCGAAGTCGGCGATGGCGCGGGCGAAGTCGCGTTTGAATTCGTAGGCATTGCCGCGATTGTAGAGCGCGACCGCGTAGTTCGGGTTGAGTTTGATCGCCTGGTCGAAATTCTCGATGGCGCGGTCGATCGCGTTCTTGTCGCGGAACGCCAGGCCGCGGTTGTAATAGGCCAGGCTGTTGGTGGCGTCGAACTTGATTGCCTGTTCGAAGTCGGCCAGCGCGCGGTCGATATCGCCCTTGGCGCCATAGGCGACGCCGCGGTCGTTATAGCCCTGCGCATAGCTCGGGTTGTACTTGAGCGCCAGCGTCAGGTCGGCGATGGCGCGGTCGAAGTCGCGCCGGTTGGCATAGGCGTTGCCGCGATTGTTCAGCGCCAGACTATCGGCCGGGTTGAGCTTGATCGCGCTCGAATAGTCGGCGGCCGCCTTCTCGTAGTCGCCGAGGTCGTAGCGGGCATTGCCACGGTTGTAGAAGGCAACCGCGTAACTGCTGTTCAACTTGATCGCCTGATCGTAGTCGGCGATCGCGCGCTCGTGCTGGTTCTTTGACGCATAGGCAATGGCGCGGTTGTTGAAGACCGGGGCATATTGCGGATTGATCGCCGCCGCCTGTTCGTAGTCGGCGATGGCGTGGTCGGCGTCGCCTTTCAGGCCGTAGGCGATGCCGCGGTCGTTATAGGCGATAGCGTCGCCGGAACTCAGCTTGACCGCCTGGGTCAGGTCGGCAACCGCCTTTTCATAGTCACCCTTGCTGGCCTGCGCATAACCGCGCGCGCTGAAGGCCGAGGCAAGGTTCGGGCTGATCTTTGCGGCCTGATTGAAGGCTTCGATGGCACGATCGAAATCGTGCTTCTCGTGCAGCGCGATGCCGAGGTTGTAATAGGCGTGGGCGTTCTTGGCGTCGAGCTTGATCGTCTGCTCGAAATCGGCGATGGCGCGGTCGAAGTTCTCGCGCTCGTAATGCGCGACGCCCCGGTCGTAGAACGCCATCGCGTCCTTCGGGTTCAGGCGGATCGCGCTGTCATAGTTGGCGATGGCGCGGTCGATGTCGCGCTTCTGGAAAAACGCGTTGCCCCGGTTGTAATAGGCGGCGCCGAAATTCTGGTTGATCCGGATGGCGCGGTCGAAGTCGACGATGGCGCGATCGAAGTCCTTCTTGCTCGCGAGCGCGATGCCGCGTTCGTTGAAGGCGAGTGCGAAAATCGGGCTGACCTTGATCGGCTGGGCGACCTCCATCACGTCGCGGTCATAGCCGCGCTGGCCGCGAATATCCAAGGCGCGCGGGCTGGCGGCGACCGTGAATTGCGGGCTGAGTTTCGTCGCCGCCTCGAAATCGGCGATGGCGCGCTCGTGGTCCTTCTTCTCGTAATAGGCGACGCCGCGGTCATGGACCGAATAGGCATCCTTGCCGTCGATCTTGATGGCCTGGCTGAAATCGGCGATGGCGCGGTCGGTGTCGCCTCTATCGAAGCTGGCATTGCCGCGATTGTACAAAGCGACCGCGTAAGTCGGGTTCAGCTTGAGGGCCTCGCTGAAATCGGCAAACGCGCGCTCGGCGTCGCCTTTCTTGCGATAGGCGAGGCCGCGATTGTTCAGCGCGACGGCGTTCTTTGGATCGAGCTTGAGCGCGTAGTCGAAATCGCCGATCGCGCGCTCGGTGTCGCCCTTGGCGCCGAAGGCGATGCCGCGGTCGTAATAGGCGCGCACGTAATTGGGATTGAGCTTGATCGACTGGCTGAGATCGGCGATGGCGCGGTCGTAATCGCGCTTGTCGAAGAAGGCGTTGCCGCGATTGGAGAAAGCGAGCGCGTAATTCGGATCGATCCTCGCGGCCTGGCTGAAGTCGGCGACGGCCTGCTCGATGTCGCCCTTGGCGCGGTAGGCAAGGCCGCGGTTGTTGTAGGCGGCGGCGAACTTGCCGTCGATGCGGATCGCCTGGCTGAAGTCGGCGATGGCGCGGTCGAACTCAGCCTTGTTGCTCAAGGCGAGGCCGCGCGTGTTGAACGCCTGGACGTTGCCGGAGTTCTGCCGGATGACCAGGTCGAGGTCCTTGATGGCGCGGTCATGATAGCCGAGCTTCTCCAGGGTCTCGCCGCGGTTGAGCAGCGCGATCGTGAAGCTCGAATTGATGGTCAGCGCCTGGTCGAAATCCTTCAGCGCCCGCTCGAAGTTGCCCTTGCTCTTGAAGGCCAGACCACGGTTGCTATAGGCCCCGTCGTAATGCGGATTGGCTTTGATGGCGCGGTCGAAATCGGCGATGGCGCGGTCGAATTCGCCCTTGGTCTGATAGATCTGGCCGCGATTGTTGAGCGCGACGGCGAAAGTCGGCTCCAGTTTGACAGCCTGGTCGAGGTCGGCCAGCGCTTTGGCATGGTCGCCTTTGCGCAAGTGCAGCAAGGCGCGGCTGTTGAACACGCCGGCGTAGCTCGGATTGAACTTGATGGCCTGCTCGAAGTCCTGCAATGCGCGGTCGATCATGCCGCGCGCGGCATAGGTGTTGCCGCGCTCGGTAAAGGCGGTGGCGAATTTCGGGTCGAGCTTGATCGCGGCGTCGTAGTTATGAATGGCGCGGTCGTAGTCGCCTTTGCCCTGATAAGCATTGCCGCGGTCGACATAGGCGGTGGTGAATTTCGGATCGAGCCGCAACGCCTGGTCGAAGTCGGCGATGGCGCGGTCGAAATCGCGGCGCTCGCGATAGGCGAGACCGCGCGCATGCACGGCGAGCGTGTCGCGCGGATCGAGGCGCACCGCCTGCGACAGATCGTTGACGGCGCGTTCGAAGTCGCGCCGCTCGTAGTAGGCAAGGCCCCGGTTGTAGAACGCGGCCGCGAAATTGGGGTTGAGCTTGATCGCCTGATCGTAGTCGGCGAAGGCCTGCTCGTCTTCGCGGCGGCTCATATGGCCGAAGCCGCGCGCATTATAGGCGGCGGCGTTCTTGGGATCGAGCTTGAGGGCGCGCGTGAAATCGGCGATGGCCGTCTCGAATTCGCGCTTGTCCTGGCGCGCCAGGCCGCGATTGAAGTAGGCGCCGGCGAAGTTCGGATTAGCCTTGATGGCCTGGTCGAAGTCGGCGATGGCGCGGTCGAAGTCGCGCTTCTTCTGATAGGCGTCGCCGCGATTGCTGAAAGCCGGCGCGAAGGTAGGGTCGATGCGCAAGGCCTGGTCGAAATCGGCGATGGCGCGGTCGCCATCGCCCTTGCCGTTATAGGCCTGGCCACGCAGGTTGAAAGCCGCTGTGTAATCCGGCTTGATGTTGATCGCCATGTTGAGGTCGGCGATGGCGCGGTCGAAGTCGCGCTTGTCGTAGCGCGCATTGCCGCGCTCGAAATAGGCAAAGGCGTTGTTCGGATCGATCAGGAGCGACTGATCGAAGTCGGCGAGCGCACGTTCGACGTCGCCGCGGCCGCGGTAGGCGATGCCGCGATTGTAGAAGGCAAGCGCGTTTTTCGGATCGAGTTTGACGGCTTGGCTGAAATCGCCGATGGCGCGTTCGTCGTCGCCCTTGGTGCGCAGCGCGAGGCCGCGATTGTAGAAGGCCAGGGCATTCTTCGGATCGATGCGCAGCGACTGGTCGAAATCGGCGATGGCGCGGTCGGCTTCGCCGCGCGCGGCGTGGGTGATGCCGCGGTTGTAGTAGGACAGCGAGTCCTTGGGATCGAGCTTGACCGCCAAGGTCAGGTCGGCCAGCGCCTTGTCGTATTCGCGCTTCTGATAATAGGAAACGCCGCGGTCGTAATAGGCTAGCGCGTAGCCGCTATCGAGGCTGATCGCCTGGTCGTAGTTGCGGATGGCGCGGTCGTAGTCCTGTTTGTCGTAATAGGCATTGCCGCGATTGTAGTAAGCCAGCACATAGTTGGCGTTGAGCAGTAGGGCCTGGTCGTAGTCTTTGATCGCGCGGTCGACTTCGCCGCGGTTGCGATAGGCCAGACCGCGGTTGTTATAGGCAAAGGCGTCGCGCGGATCGAGCAGGATGGCCTGGTCGAAATCCTGGATGGCGCGTTCCACCTGGCCCTTGGCGGCATACGCGATGCCGCGGTCGTTCAGCGCCAGGATGTACTGCGGGTTGATCTTGAGTGCCTGGTCGAAGTCCTGGATGGCGCGCTCATAGTCGCGGATATCGCGATAGGCGAGGCCGCGGCTCTGATAGGCGACGGCGTCGTTGCCATTGATCTTGATGGCGCGGTCGTAATCGGGGATGGCGCGGTCGGGCTCGCCCTTGGCGCGGTAGGCCATGCCTCGATTGTAGTAGGCGAGGGCGTCGTTGGCGTTGGCCTTGATGGCGTTGTCGAGCACGCCGATGGCGCGCTCGTAATTGCGCTTGTCGTAATACAGATGGCTGAGCGTCTTGAGCGCGACTGAATTCTTCGGATCGAGTTTCACCGTCTGCTCAAGGTCCTGCAAGGCGCGGTCGGTGTCGCCGCGATCGCGCAGCGCCAGGCCGCGATTGTAATAGGCGTCGACCTGCTTGGCATCGAGCCGGATCGCCTCGTCGAAATCGCGGATGGCGCCTTCGGCGTCGCCATTCGCGCGGCTGGCAATGCCGCGCTCGATCAGCGAAGTGGCTTTGCCCTTCTGCGCGCTGGCTTTGATCTTGAGTGCGACGGCTTTATAGCGATTGGCTGCGGCCTTCTGCGCCTTGCTGCCGGTTGCAATCACCGCGTTGCAGCTTGCGATGCGTTGGTCGGCCGAAACGTCGTCTGCGCCTTCGCACTGCTTGATCTGCTCGCGCGTCGCGGAAAATGCCGCCGGCGCGGCAATCAACACGAATGCCGCCGCGAAAGAGCCTGTGATTAAGCGTCGTGCTGCCTTGATCATGCCGCCTCGTCAGTCCGTTGGCGCCGTTTGTCAGGCACCGGAATGCGCTTCCAATTGTGTATAATTTAGACCGGACCGGACGGCAGGAGTCGCAACGCTCAATCATTAGCGCGGGTTAAGATTAATTTGCGCGGCTGTATCGGCGATTATGCATTAACGTTTTCGGGTTAACGGGCGCGTCACGCTGCGCAAACGAAAACGGCGCCGCGTTGATACGCGACGCCGTGAAAGTCCGAAACGAAGCCGGTCAGTGGCTGTTGTTGCTCAAGGCCTGAGCGCGCGCGGCGGCGGCCATTTCTTCGAGCACATAGGCGGGCGGCATCACATAAGCGAGCACCCGATTCTTCGGATAAGCCGATTCCCGAACCCTGTTGGCGCTGTTGCCGGAAACAAGGATCGGATTGCCGAGACCATCGGTGCCACGAACGACGCCGACATGTCCGTTCTGCGGACCGGCGCGCGTCAGGATGGCGATGGCGCCGACGCGCGGGCCATCGAGCTTCTTGCCGAAATCCAGGAACGAGCGGGCGGCGCGCGACTGCGTGCCTTTTGCGCCGGCGCGCTTGATCACGAAATTCATGAAGTCGGCGCACCAGAGCTGCGTCGGCAGGCCGATCTGTTTGGCGGTGCGGCCGCGCCAGCGCAGCGCTTCGAGCAGCACGCCGGCGGCGCCCGGCACCGACGCGGCGATTTCCGCGGCATCGGTTCGGCTGCGCGCCATGGTCTCGAGCGGCTCGGTGTTGGCGAAACGCTCGTTGCGCTTCTCGCCGGTGGCGTGCGAAGGCGTCGCGATGCCGGCCGCGACGACACAGGTGATCAGTATTGCGATCGAACGGTTCATGGTCTCAACCCCAACTCTTATTGCCGGGAGCGCAAACAAAGTTACCGGTGCGGTATCTTACGGCGCGCGCTTGCGTCCGCAAGGTCGCGCGTCAAGCGGTTCCATGCCGGCTGTCTTCATGGTTAACGGGAATTCAGAAAGCGCCCGGTTCATAAAGGAAAGTTGCAATTCGTTTCATTAAAATTTGAATCAAATTAGCGGATGTTATAGCGGATCGGCACCACCACGGCGATCTGCGCGCCGCTCAACTCCGACGGCGGCACCGGCAACGGCGAGGCGCGTTCGACCAGCGACAGCGTTTCGCGGTCGAGCACGCTCGATCCCGAGCTGCCGACGATGCGCGCATGATGCACGCCGCCGCCGCGGTCGACGCTGAAGGCAAGGCGCACGACGCCGGTTTCGCCGCGCGACTGCGCTTCCGACGGATAGCGCTTGTAGCGCTCCAGCCGCGCGACCAGTTGCGACGTCCAGTTCGGCAGCGCATGGGAATTGCGCGACGATGCGCCCGGCATCGGCGCCGCCGCGCGGTCGGCCTGGTTGTCGGCGGAGCTGACGGCGCGGGCGATGCTGGCCTGGCGCTGGCGCGGCTTTTTCTTTTCGACTTTCTGTTCCGGAGGCTTCGGCGGCGGCATAGCGACCAACTCGGGCTGCGGCGCCGGCTCAGGCGGCAGTTCGACCTGTTGCTTCGGCGGTTCCGGCTCCGGCTCCGGTTCAGGCGTTGGTTCGATCAGTTTGCTCTCGACGATGTCGGGCGGCACTTCGTTCGGCGTCGTCGTCGGCGCCACCGCGACCGGCGCGAGATCGATCATGATGACGGGCGCGTTCGCCACCAGATCGGAGCTGTCGTTCCAGCGCGCCATCAACGCGGCGGCGCCGGCGGCGTGAAAGCCGAGCGCGAGCGTGAAGCAAATACCCCAGCGCAATGTCTGCGGCATGCGGCGCATCATGGTGCGGCCCTCGGCGACGCCGTGTCGGCTTCGAGGCCGACCAGCGCGACATGCAGGTAGCCGGCGCTGCGCAGTTCGTTCATCAGCGTCATCAACTCGCCATAAGGCACGGTCTTGTCGGCGCGCAGGAACAGCCGCTGCTGCTTGTCGCCGGACGTGGCCTGGTCGAGCGACGCACGCAGCGCCGGGCGCGCGACGGTGTCATTGTCGAGCGCGAGGCTGAGGTCGGATTTGAGCGTCAGGAACAGCGGTCTGTCGGGGCGCGGATTGGGCTGGGCATTGGCCGCCGGCAGGTCGACGGAAATGTCCACGGTCGCCAGGGGCGCGGCGATCATGAAGATGATCAGCAGAACGAGGACGACGTCGATGAACGGCGTCACATTGATCTCGTGGATCTCGCTTAGTCCGTCGTCGCCGCCGTGGTCGAGTTTGACGCCCATGGTTGTGCTACTCCGCGGCGATGCCGCGCTGGCGTTCCGCCCAGCGCCGGTCGAAGGCGCCGCGATCGAAATCGCGGCTGACGATGCGCAGGATTTCCGCCGCGGCATCGGCATGCAACGCGCGATAGCCGGCAATCCAGCGCGAGAAGAAATTATACATCACCACGGCCGGGATCGCCGCGACCAGGCCGAGCGCGGTGGCGAGCAGGGCTTCGGCGATGCCGGGCGCCACCACGGCGAGGTTGGTGGTGTGCGCTTTCGAGATGCCGATGAAGCTGTTCATGATGCCCCAGACGGTGCCGAACAGGCCGACGAAGGGCGCGGTGGCGCCGATGGTGGCGAGAATGCCGGTGCCGCGCACCATGGCGCGGCTGGCGGCGGCCTCGGCGCGCTCCAGCCGCGAGGCGATGCGCTCCTTGACGCCTTCGGGCGACAGCGCGTCGGCCGACAGGCGCAATTCGGTATCGGCGGCTTCGACCATCAAGGCCGCGGTGCCGTGGTGCCGCTGCATGGCGTTGGCGGCTTCGTCCCAGTTGCGCGCCTGCGCCAGCGCGGCGATGGCGCGGCGCAACTTGCGGCGCGCCGCCATCAGTTCGATGGCCTTGGCGAACCAGACGGTCCAGCTCAATACGGAGGCAAAAGCCAGGCCGATCATCACCGCTTTGACGACGATGTCGGCGGCGATGAACATGCCCCAGGGCGACAGATCGCGCGGCAGCGTCAACGCGGTGGCAGGCGCCGCAGCGACGGGCGGGCGGGCCGCAACAGGCGGTTCAGCGGCAGCAGGAACCGAGGGCACAGCCGCCGGCGGAGACTCGGCCGCGGGCGACGCGGCGGGCGATGTCGGTGCGGTTTGCGCAAAGCCAATGGAAGGCTGCATGAGCCCGAGCGCCAGCGCCAGCGCCAGCACGGCGCGGGATCGCTCTTTGCGTGACGTTCGTGTCATCGGGTCCCGAGGTGTCATGCCGTGCTGTCTGCCTACTGTAACTATAACGCAATTGCGTCATGCCGCTGGCCGTATGCGCAATTGCCAAGACCTCAAATCCGTATGGTTCGGCGAAGCTATATCAGCCTTTCCGCCGCCGAGAACAAAAAATGCTGAATGAACCGCAGATTATAAATATTCAAAACGGTCTAGCTTTGTTTAGAAAAGTTCTATTCCTACCGTTATGCTTACGCACCATCCGATATACACTTCTAATACAGTTCACGGTTCCAAATAATACCTGCAATAAAAGTTGTTATTATGGTTCTAAGTGTCTGTCCGAAGAGTTGTTGAATCCTATGAATCATTTGTGATTCAAGAGTGGCGGGCCTGATTCGGAGGGGC
>JAUSBQ010000002.1 GCA_030651965.1 Pseudolabrys sp.
TGATTTTGATTGTCGACGATGACGTGTGGCAACGCTTGGCGGCGTCGGAAATGTTTGAGGGTGCCGGTTACCGCGTCCTTGCGGCCGCAAGCGCCGACGAAGCCATGGTGATCTTCGAAGGAAATTCAGACATTAAATTACTTTTCACAGACGTAAGCATGGCAGGTTCAATGGATGGAGCGGAATTGGTCCGTCGCGTTGCCGTGCGATGGCCCAAGATTGCTACAATCATCACTTCAGGGCGGTTCCGACCTGAACCGCTTCCCCAGAACACACGTTTTCACGCCAAACCCTACATGCCCGCCGACGTGCTTAAGCACGCACGGGAACTGACTACCGATTTAAGCTGACTGATACGATCCCGCTGGACGTGTGGCGGTCTTCCCCATTCGACCGCGCGCTATGGACTTGCGATAATTGCGACGGTTCAGCTTCCGCCAGCTTCAACCATTCGTTTGCCATTGCACGTTGAAGACGACGAGACTTTTGATCGGGCGCGAATTGGGCCATCTTCAAACAATGCTCGGCATAACGCATATATTGTTTTTGGACGTTGTTCCGAACTGCCATCATCCCTCTCCGGCGATGTGATCGTGTGGTGCCAATTCCAGTCCGACTAGGCCCGGCCATCGCGCCGGGCTTTTTTGATTCACGACTGACGCGGTGATTTATACTTTGTCTCAGAAAAAATTGTTTCATCTTCAGTAAGCTCTTGAAGAATTTGAAGCCAAAGCTTTTGATTCTCTTTGAAGTTGGCTCGCTCTTCCGGGCCGGTAGCCGACTTCGCCAGCCTGCCGCTTTGGTCTGCTTTATGCTGATACCAAGAAGCGAGCGGCATAGGCTGCCTATATCTTTCGGTTCGCGTTCGGCTCTTTCGTCCAATTTAATTTGATTGGCAATTCGGCGTCGCCATCATCTTCTCTTAATACCCACTTGTCGATGCCCGATTTTCCTAGATTTGCCGGTGAAGAACTGTGCAAAATTGAATAGGGCGGCCCGTCTAGCTCACCTTGGCCAAAGGAGTGTCTGAATGGGTTGGCGAGCTTGGGACGCCTATGAATGCGATGCCCAAGCGCGACGGCGCACCCTGCCGTGGCGCGAGCGATACAACTGGCGTGGCATCGCCGCGCTTGCGCTGATCGCCGTCCTTGTGTCCCTGTTCATTTGGGTAAGCGTTGCGGGGTAATAGAAAGAATTCGTAATGGCAAAGAAGATTCCTAATCCAATTGATAGGCATGTGGGCAGCCGCGTGCGAATGCGGAGGTTGATGCTAAGTATGAGCCAAGAGAAGCTTGCCGACGCAATCGGGCTCACATTCCAGCAAGTGCAAAAATATGAGAAAGGCACCAATCGAATGGGATCGAGCCGCTTGCAGCAAATCGCCAACGTGCTGCAAGTGCCGGTCACATTCTTCTTCGAAGGCGCGCCCGGTCAATCCAAGTTAGATGGCAAGGCCCCGTCACCGGACTATGTATCCGACTTCCTCTCCACGTCGGACGGCCTCGCGCTCACGAAGGCATTCATGCAAATCAAGGATGCCAAACTACGGCGTACCATCGTGAACGTCGTTGAAGAGATTGCGGATGACGATGGCCCGTGAAAATCGCGTAAATTCTCTCACGTTTCGATGCCCCAAAACAGGCAAGGAATTTCGGGCCGAACCCGTCACCGCGCCGGCCACGCCGTAATTTACTGAACGATGGCGGCTGCTTTAACCATGAAACGATCCATGCCGCGTCTTCGTCACAATCGAGGCCCGACATGGAAACAAGTTTCAACAGAGGAAGCGCGATGCCGAACCAACCGAAATCGAAGGCCGGACAACGTGTCGCGAATTGGCTTGAAGGGTTGCACGCGCTAGCCGATAGCCTTGGATTGCGATTGGACATGGACGGTTCGAAATTCGTCATCGACATTTCTCTTGTCGATGCAAGCTCCGGAAAACGACGTTACGGGCCGTTCAAGAGTCTTCCCGATGTAGAAGCTAAACTTGATTGGCTCTATCGCGCGAATGGACAACTGCCGCAATGACCGCGAAGACATTTGATCTTGCGAAGGTTCGCAATCTCCGCGAGCTTGGCTTTTCTATATGCGCGGCGCGCGATGGATTTACCTACAGCGAACGCGGCACAAAGATTTTTCGAGAATTCGAAGACGCTGTAAAGGAATTCAATACCGCCGACGATCAAGGGCGGTTTGCCGCGTTGATGAAACTGATCGAAGCGGTCAAGTCGGTGGACCGATATAGCCGCGTGGCGCACGATCCGGACGAAGCAGCAATCTTCAAAACTATATCACGCGACTTCCGTGCGATCTTTGAAGAGCTAAAAGCCAAGCTCTAGCTTGGGAATCGTCGCAAAAGATTTTTCAAGAATTCTTCAGCGCCGGTGAAGCGCCATGCGCGTTCATCGCATAGCGCGGCCCAAAATGCACGCGGCCCAAACGCTTGGGTTGCCAGCACCGAGTCGAAGTGATCTAGCGTGGCCGCCGGCACCGCTTCGACCGTGACCGCGAGTCGTGCAAGGCCATTGGCAATATCCGAGTCGATCCGCGCGCCTTCATCAATGACAAGCTTCCGCTGGACCTTCAGGCACCATTCCAAATAATCGCCGGCCGTCGCGTGCGCGCCGCGATGCCTAAACGTTTCAAAATCTGATTTGGCGAGCGTGGTCATCGCAGTGGCACATTCGAAAATTCTTCGGCGAGTTCTTCGAAGGCGTCGGGCTTAATATCGCCGCCCGCCATCCGCTCTAAGAATCGGCGTTGAAGGTCCGCCACGTCCGCGCCGAATTCAACCGCGAGTTCGGCCATGAATGCGAGCCCTTCGGCGCGCAACACCGCAAAATTTTCGCCGATGATCTTAACCACCGAATCGACGGTCAAAAGCTCTTTCCGAATTTGGCTCAATCGGATTTGCTTCATTTCAAGATCGATGGCCCCGCTTTGCGCTTTCTGTTCTGCCGCGCGCGACGGTTCACCCGCGCCGGGCTCGCCGAAGGTCGCTTCGATGATGCCGCCGGCAAGTTCGCTAACGCTGGAAAATTCGGCATCGGCACGCGCTTTGATCCGCGCCAGCGTCGCGTGCTGGACGCTGATTCCAATCTGCGGCAACCGGCCGCCTGTTGATGGCCGGCCGCGCGATTTAGTCTTGGTCGTGGTCATCGGCTTCGAGTCCCTTTTCCAACAGCAAGCGCGCGGCATCGGCGCGAGAAGTGAAATGCTCCGCTGCCACCGAATCGATTCGGCGAATCAAATCGGCCGGCAACGCGAAAATGACTCGCTCGCCGATCCGTGGTCGCCCCCGCTTGGGCTTTGTGCGCTTTGCGTTCATCGAATAAACGATGCCGGAAATTCGTGGCCAAGACAACTAACGAATCGGTGGGACAATTTCCGATGCCGGAAATTCAATTCTCGAATAAACGATGCCGGAAATTCTTGAATAAACGGCATACAATATTCGTCCGAGTCAAACTTGAAGGTCAGACTCCGATCCTGCCCCTGTTACTTCAGGCCCGCGAAAGTACCTTTGCCACCCCCTATTAAAGACTTTGATACAAAATGCCGTGTTGTCCGATTATCAATCCAAGACGAAGTAGAGCAACGGTGCCGGGTGCCGGGGGTGCAGGGTCATTTCCCATTGCGCGGGGTGTGTTGTTGTTGTTGCTCTTCAATTGATACATACCTTCTATATAGAGAATCTACCCGGCACCCCCGGCACCACCATCAAGTTGTTCAGTATTCACCGACGATTTAGGGTGCCGGGTGGTGCCGGGTCAAAGGCTCGCGCTTGGCTTCATTCGAAGTCCGCGCTGGCATCATCGTCACCGTTCTTGCGTTCGTCTTCATATTCGACGATCACCGAACGATCCGGGCCACGACTCGCTACAATGCGGCGATGCCCGGCTTTGCCATCCTTCGTCGCTTGGTCGCGCACATAGCCGTGGGTCATGCTGCCATCGATCTTGATTGTCCGCCGTTGCCAACCGCACGCCTTCAGCGCCGCACCCATCCGCTTGTTCTGTTCAGGGGTGCGCCGGCCGGCATCGTCTAGGCCAAGGATTGCCCACGCATCGGCGGCCGTGATCTTGCCGGCGCGGTCGCCCAAGTAATCTTGGAAGGCGTCGGTATAAGGGTCGGTGTTGATTTCGAGCCGCTTGCGCTGTTCAACGGCGGCGTCCTTCCAAAGCGACTTATCGAGTCGGATCGATTCACCCAACGCTTCGAAGGTGGCGGCTTCACCCCAAAGTTGGTCACGGTCGCGGCGCAGCGCGTCAAGGTCGAATTCGTTGACAGCGACGGGCCAGAATCGCCGGTTGCCCGTTTCGTCCTTCAGATAGTTGCGGCCGTTCGAAGTGCCGATGAAGACGAACTGGCGCGGCCATTCGGTTTGGAAGCGGCCCCACACCATGCGGCCCCGATCAACCGTGCGCGACAACAGCGCCTTCACATGCTCGATTTCGGCCTTGCGCAATCCTTGCAGTTCGGCGCATTCGATGAAGAGCTTGCCTTGCACATGCTCTAGCGTTTCGCGATTGTCGGCGTTCAACGGAAAGGAATCGGTGAACCACTCTTTGCGCACCGCCATGATTTCAAAGGCCGTCGATTTATTTTTGCCTTGACTGGATTCGGTCACCAACATTTCATCGTACTTCGCGCCGGGCTCGCGCACGCGACGGACGGCCGCGACGAACGGCATCAACCCAACAGCGCGAATGTACGGCGTATCGGCCGCGCCGGCATAGGTGATTAGGAACTTGCCAAGGCGCGGCTTGCCGTCCCACTTCTCTTGCATTTCGTCGAAATATTCTTGGGCCGGATTAAACGCATTCTGGCGAGCGCGGTCCAAAAGATATTCGTACATCAAATCTTTTTCAGGCAAGAAGTCATAGTCTTCGCCGATCTTGAATCGCAACCGACGCACGCCATCGTCTTGCAAGACAGGGCCGAAGCCTTCGAGGCCCTCAATCAAGACCTTCCCTTGGAATGAGTCGAAGCGCAGCTTCACCCCAATCGAATCCAAAGCGATTTTGATATTGCGCGGATCGGTTTGCTTCGGCTTGCCAAACTGATTCTTGCTGAATTGACCTTCGCGCCGCGCGTCTTCTTCGGCTTGGTCTTCCTTCTCGCGCGGGACCGCACGAATGCTGTTCAAGCCGGGCTCACCCTCTTCGGACTCATAGACTCCTTTCACCACCTTGACCACGCGCCGAACGTCCAGCGCCTTGGGGTCCTTTCGAAACAAAAGCTTCGCGGTGACCTTCGGCGAAATGCCAAGTCCGCGAAGAAAGCGCGCATTGTTGATGATTGCCTTTTTGCCAAGCTCGCCATCGGCCATCGGCGCGGCGTCATAGAGCAAATAAGTTTCAGCTTCGCGCAAGTCTTCGCGATTATCCCAACCGTGCTTAGGTACGCGCTCTTCAGCTTTGGAAATCCGTTTCGGCGGCTTCATGTGTTGATTCATGACACGCGCTCCGCATTCTGGCCGGCGACCGTTCGAATGCTGGCAATCGTGCCTTTGCCGCCGGCAAACCCTTTAGTGCGGCCATAGAACACCGCGTAGCCGGCGCACATTGCTTCCACGATCCATTTGCGGGCGCGGGCGCGATCCGAAGTTGAAATGCCCACGATATTCTTTCGGGTCCATTCATAGAAAAGCGGACACGGTATCCCAAAGCCATAACAGGCGAAGCCCCGCGCTCGCGTGCGAACATCATGATGGATGGACAGGTGAAATCGCGGCCAATCGCGCGTCTGAAGCAAATACCAATCGGCAATGAGATTGGCGACTTCTTCATCGCTATCGGCTGAAGTGATCGTGCCGATTAGATCGGAAATATAGGTTTCCCGGTCGGCTATCGTTAGTTGATCGCAAAGGTTCACTTGGATAGACATGGGACACCATACTTCCTTAACCCGGTGTGCGATTCACGGTCGCCGCCGGGTTTTTAATTGCTGCTACCGCTTCGCCTTCGTCCTGCGCTTCCGGCGAAACGGTTGCTTATGCGTCGCGAAATATTCCGCGACGGCATCGGCATCGAACAGCATCGTTCCACCAACCCACCGTATCGCTTTCGGAAAGCCCGGTCGTTTGGTCATGCGAGCCATGTGGACCGGATGCCGCCGTTGCGCTTTCGCCATTTCGCGAACTGTGATTTCAGTCACGTTTCATACTCCGCCTGATAGTTTGGCAAATCAACTAACGAGTCTTGCGCTCGCACTCTTCGATCCACGCAAGAAGATCATCGCGACGATACAAGGCACCGGCCGCGCTTCCGTCGCTTGGAATGGGCGCAATCTCGCCAGCGTCTATTGCTCGCGCGAATTCTTTGTCAGTGACGCCGCACATGCGGGCCCCTGTGCTACGTGTCATGTAGAGCGGAAAGGTCATGGCCTAACTCCGTTGCATTGGGGAAACGTGGCGCGGCCGTGGAGCCGCGCCACGCTGGCGATGAATCAACGCGCCTTCTCTTCGGTCTTCGGCGCGAATTGATGTGCCGGAATCGTTGCCTTGTCGGCTTCGCGCTTGTTGTCCCAATACTCTTGGGCGTTCTGATTCACTTCCGCGCCTTTGCGGAAGTACGGATCAATGACTTCCGCCGGCGTATCGTCGGCGGAAGCGGTCGCCTTGGGCTTCGTCGGCGCTCCAAGGCCGGCGACGATGGCGCTATTCGGGCCGCCTTCGCACGCGGCGACGAACATTGACCGCAGTTCTTCAGGGATATCAGCCGGGTTTTTGACGCCGAACTTCGCCAGCATTGTTTCGCCGTCAGCATTGCTGAAGCGGCGGCGAAGATCATTCAACGCGGCTTTGCAATCGTGGATTGTGAGCATGGTGGTTCTCCGTTCAGTGGTTTGTTGCTGCAATGTCTGAATGAAGCGAGACGGACGGCGACCGCCAACAATCGCCGCCCGCCCGATGCTGCGCAGCTTCGCCCGATGCTAAGGCGAAACGCGCGCAACCGAATCAGTGGTCATCCAAGAAGTCCCACGCCACGGCCGGATCAACGGCGAGGCCAAGCAAGATCGCCGGATGAATGTTCTTTCGCCATTCGATGATAGAATTCGTTTCGTCTTCGATTGCGAAATTGGTTTCAACTTCGAGTCGAAGCGCGTCCACGACCGCCGCTTGCGCTTCCGCCAACGCAACACGTTTCTGTTCGGGTGTCATCGCGCCGCTATTGTCGCGCGCGGCGGCCATGGCCTTCAGCTTCGAAATAACTTCGTCCCTGAAGCACCACGCCGTGAATGCGAGGCCATCCGGAACGAGGCCATTGGATTCGCCGAACTCTTCTTGAACGCGCGTCTTGGCGAAACCAATTTGCCGTTTCGGAACGGCAATCTGGAATTTCCCGGTGCGTTCGCTAATGCGACCGCCGGCAAATAGCGCGCCGAGTCGCGGCTCGCCTTCGTCGGCGATCTTGTTGACGATCCGCTCGATTTGATCGTTGACCATTCCAAGCGGTAACGGTGCGCGCTGGACGCGCTTGACCCGCGCGATTGTCGCGTCAGCGGCGGCCACGGTGGCTTCCTGCGCCTGCTTGATCGTCGATTTCGCCGGCACTTTGAAGGTGGGAAGCTCTTCGTCATCGAATTGCGCGCGGACGGCCGCCGCAGCCATCCACCTTTCGTTCGGGCCGGGCGCGGACGGGAACACTTCGGCTTCGACTTCGCGGTATTCGGCGCGAAGCCGCGCACGCTTTTCCTTCAGCGGCCCAAGGCGATCAACGGTCACAAGCGTTGAACCCTTGTCATCGTCACTCTTGGCATTGCGCTTCAGCGGCCCCATGCGCTCTTCGTCGCGCGTGATGGTCGCAATGAGGCGATCCACTTCGCCAATCTCTTCGCGAATCTTGCCGAGCCGCTTTTGCTTCGCGTCAAGCCGGGCTTGGATGACATTGGAATGATTCTGCAAGCGGCGCACGCGATCCTTGGTGCGGTCGCTCGCGCCGGCCATGAAGTTGTCGAGGCCATCGGCGGGGTCCGTGCTGTAATTCTGAAATGAAGGAACGGGTGCGGGCATGTGAAGCTCCTATTGGGTTGCTGTTGAATAATTAGTCGGCATCGGTGGTGCGCACACCCCCGAAATCGGGGGAATCTTTTCGATGGCTTTTGCGGGAATATTTTGGACGGCCTTTGATGATGTATCGGCGAACGAATTTTGGCTTGAAGCCTTCGGCAATAAGCACCTTGCGCGCGTCTTCGATTCCCACGCCGCGACGGCGAAGCGCCCCATAGCGCCGCTCGATTCGGTCGTATAGCTCTTCAGCGGAA
Source organism: Pseudolabrys sp. (assembly GCA_030651965.1). GTDB lineage: Bacteria > Pseudomonadota > Alphaproteobacteria > Rhizobiales > Xanthobacteraceae > Pseudolabrys. Next base: position 8,272 of record JAUSBQ010000002.1, read on the forward strand.
TGAAGAATCGCCGGCCGTTGTTCGAATCGCGCGGCAATGCGTGCAACGCATCGTTCCGGTATGCCTATTTCGCGCAACAGGTCACGGCCGTATGCGGATAGCGGACCAACTGCACTCAATTCAGCGAATAGATTGGCTTCGTCTTGGCGCGTCATGAACGCACCAAATGAATCGAATCGAATCGCGCGCCGTGAGCGGAGCGAACAAGCAAGTTAAAGGCTAAGGCTATGCGTTCGGTCGGTGCGGACGGCCACACGCCCGGGCAAGCGGTGGTGGCTTCTTGAATGGCGATGACGCCGCGCGCGGAGCGAACGTGCCCAAGGGCATGTATCGCGATCCAAGCTTGCCTTGTCCGCTTTCCGTTGGCGGCGAGCGCGATCAAGCTGGTGAAATCGAATTTCGGCCGGGTGCGATTGTGACGGTAGGCACCGATTGCGTTAAGATCGAACGCCATTCGAAACGCGCCGATGCTGTTTCCAAAATTGAGGATCGTTTCGACTAGGCGGTGGTCGGTGCCATGGCCCTTGGGAATCAAGTGACTTTCCAGCCGCGTGGCCGCTTCGGCGTAGTTGTCTCGCCGCGCGAGGTAGGCGACGTGGGTTAAAAGATGTTTCGGATCGTCCAGCGCGGCGATGGAATTGGCTACCGTTTCAACCGGATCGGGCAACGCCCCAACAAGCCGAAAAGCCGGCGAAGCATTCGCCTCGCGCCTTTCGGCTTCGGTCAGTTGCATTCGGATATTGGCGGTCATCGCGGCCACCGGAATGCAATAGCTCCGCGCAAACTACGCTCGCGTTCGCGAACACGGCCGCCATCATTGCCGCTCCGCACGATCCAATGACCCGGCGACCCGTCCGTGACGATTCCAACGTGGTGCCGCCAAACGATGATGACGCCAACCGCTGGACCATCGGCGCGCGTGCCGAAGTGAGCCCATTGATCGGCGCGGTTGAAACGCCGATCCGCTACGCCAAGTTCGTGGCGCAGGAACCATCCGCACCATTTCGCGGGCTTGGGATCGGCGTTGCGAGCGTCGGCGGCCGTGATCGCAAAGACGCAAACCACCAAGACCGCCGCGATGAAGCGTGACATTGCGCGCACCACTAAGCGGCGTGCGGCTTTGCTTTCGATTCGGGTGGTGATCCTTCCACTGATTGCGCAGCTTCCCACGCGATCACGGCGGACAACGGCCAACGGCGGTGCGAGCCAAGGCGCAGCGGCTTCGGAAATGTCGCGTCGGCGCGCGAATGACGTTCAACGAACATTTTGGAGCATGACCACCGCGCGCAAAGCTGCGCAGTTGTCAAAAAAGTTTCGTTGGCTTGATCGGCGGAAGTCATGGCGAAGCTCCACGTCGCGCCAATAGGCGCAGCAACGTTGGAGTCGCCGTCGCGGCGGTCGGACCTACAGACTTGGGCGGGTTGCTTTCGCGAGCCCGCTTGCGTGTTGTCCTACGGGCCGGAGCCCGTCGCCGCTTATCGACTTGACGGCCCGCCGGCCGAAGATGCCGAACGCTTCCGGCACCCGTTCGTTATAGCCCGCACGCGGCGGCGTGTTTCCGGGCAAGACGAACCTAGCCGACGCGCGAAGTACTTATCAACTAACGAACGTAACAAGCGGTAACCCTGCTTAAACCCATGCAACACAAGGCGATTTCGCACTAGGAAGCCCGTGGGCGCGTTGAACCGGAAAGCCGGCTACCAGCGGCCGGACAAGCTCCAAATATCGAGCCGTCGCGCGCCGCTCGCCGCCGCTTGCCGGCATCCGGACGCAAAACCACCCCGGATTTTCAGCCGGGGCGGTCAAAGGATCGCGGCGAATTCAGTTAGGCCGGCACCGCTTCGGCCGGCGCGCGGAGCGGCACCACGTTCGAAGCCGGCGCGCCAATCATATCGTGCCTGTAATTCGTGTCGCTATCCCACTATTTTATTGTGCTAAGATACTGATATTGTTATCGGTGCGCACCCTCCGAAGGCAAAGGTCGGACGTTCGAATCGTCTCGGGCGCGCCAAAATCTCCAACAAAATCGACGTTTTTGATCGCGAATCGATTATCCTGATCGGTTGGCGCAATGCGTTGGCACAAATTTGGCACAGTTGAACGTGCCTGAGGAGATTACCGATGGCCACAATTCGACAAAAAGGACCGGAGCAATGGCACGCGCAGGTTCGGCGGACGGGATGGCCCCCTATCACCGAAACCCTGCGCACGCGCAAAGACGCAGAGACATGGGCGCGCGATGTCGAGTCGCAAATGGACCGAGGGATCTTCGTCGACAGGTCCGCGGCGGAACGCACCACGTTCGGCGAGCGCATCGAAATCTATAAGAAAGAGGTTACCGCAAAGCGTCCCGGCGCGGCCTCGCGAGCAGCCGAGACTTCGAGGCTCAATCGCTTCATGCGGGACGAGCCAAAGCTGTGCGCCTATGCCGTGGCTCACCTCCGGCCGGAGCATTTCGAAGAGTATCGAGACCGTCGGCTTACCCAAATCGTGACCCGCGGCAAACCAGGCGGTCGCGGCCGATACAAGCCGGAAAAAATAAAGCCCGGCCGGGTTCGCAAAGATGGCACCCCGCGCGCCAACGCAGCCCAGCCGAAGGCGCCATCAAAACCTGCGAAGACGGTAGAGCCCGGCACGGTGAAACGCGAGTTGACGCTCCTCAAGCGGGTCCTGGATTACAAAAAGCGGAAATTGGGACTTCTCATAAATCCGGCGAATACCGAGGACGTAAAGCGGCCGGTGGTCAACGATGAGCGTGACGTCCGGCTTGAGGATGCCCAAATCGATGAGCTGATCGCCGAGTGCTACCGGTCGAAGAACCCGTGGGTCGGCCCGATCGTCGAATTCGCTTTTGAGGTTGGGCCCAGGCGAGGAAATCTGTTGCGCTTGAACTGGAAAGACGTCGATCTTAAGGAACGCAGCGTCCTCCTGCGCGGTGTCAAAAATTCGCGAAATCCCGAAGAGATCCTTGACGTTCCGGTTGGCCTTTCGCCGCGTGCCCTTGAGATTTTGAAGGCCTTGCCGCGTTCGCTGAACGGTTTGGTGTTTCCACTCTCCGCGAATGCTCTGAAGTCGGCATTCAATCGGGCACGGCACAAACTGGGACTTGATCATTACCGGTTTCACGACATCCGCCACGAATTGATTTCGTCGCTGATCGAGGCCGGCTGGTCGGACACACAGGTGATGGCGCAATCCGCGCACCGTGACCCGAAAAGCCTGAAACGCTACACCAACCTTCGGAAAAAGCACCTCGCAGATGCACTCGCTGCAATTCCGTCGCGCAGATCAAAGAAACGATAATCCAGCTTCAAAAAGAGTCGAATCTCCGACCTCACGTTTCGTCTAGCGGAGAGGGAGGGACTCTGCGCCTATTTCTTTCCGCCTCGATTTAACGGGCGTTTTCGCGGGCGTGACGACGCCGCTGGTACAAGTCAGGGTACAATGTGAGCTGACGCGGCAAGATGCAAGAGCTGACACGACGCTTTCCGCCGGCGGTGTTAACGGCTCCTTGCACCGACGCCATCCTGGCCCGCCGCGGCGACGCGGCAAGCAGGCGCCGCGACATCGTCAACTCGCATTGCTAGCTTGCTAGCGACCGCAGCGACGGGGGCCGCATCGCCGTCCATTCGGCCGGCTTGCGTCACGCAAGGCATGCCAGCGCTGCCTCCTCGGTCTCGTTCAAGGACGGCCTAAAATCGGGACGCGGCAGCCCATTGAAGCGAGGCGCCCTCGTTGCAGCGTCGATCGTCTGCCGCACAGCTACGAGACACTCGCCCACCGCGACCGGCCTTCGTTCAACGGCCTGGAACAGGTCGACGAAGCTTCTCAGCGCAAAATAGCGCGCGGCGGTGAGAGTGCCGTCCTCCGCCGGACGGCATGCTTCGAGGAATTCTGCCCATAGGAACGTGAAACCTTCGGGCTGCGTTCGCGCGATCGACTTGTTGATCGCCCTCCATGCCGTTCTGAAAGCTGCATCGAGGCGGACCGCGAGGGGATCGACCACCTCGCCGTCGAGCGTTGCGACGCGAACGCCATGGAAGTCGGACGGCCGGTACCGCGTGGCTGCTGCGAGATCGGATGAACCCGGCAGGAAGAAGCGGCCGCGGCAGATCGCGAGATCGCTTCCCCCGACATGACCGTTGGCGGCTTTAATCCGAAGATCGCCGGCCGCCGCCGGTATGGCCCGGTCGGCGCCGGTGCCGGCGATACGGATGCCCGAGGACGCGTCGACGACGAGCGGGCTGCCGCCGGCGGCATAGAGCTGGTCGCCGACGATCAGGAGGGTCCTGGCGCTGCGGCGCACCGCGGCAAGGGTGGTGTCGTATTCTTCATGCACGATGGGCCGCCGGCGATGATTGTCGAGGTGGTGATCGTCAAGGCATCGCCGGACGAAAAGGTCGCATTGACCGGCGCGCAACTCCTGCAGGAAATCGCGCGCGTCCCTGGTGTGAAAACCGAGCACCCTGTCCACGAGAGGCCACCAGTGCTTATCCTTGTGGCGCAAGACGACATGATGGCCGGGGCCAAGATCGCGGCGATGCTCTACCCGGTAGGCAACCGGCAGTTCGGCCTCCCCGGCCGCCGGGATCTCGATCGCGGCGGTGGCGCGGCGCAAGGCCGTCTTGCCCGCACCGCTAGATCGGGGGGCGAGGTGGACGTCGTAGTCGAAAGGAACAAGAAACGTCTCGGACATGTCGCGCCTTTCCATCGCGGTCGGCCGTCCCGGCGGCAGCCGAGCAGTGCCGGTCGCTGGCGAGTCTTGCCGGCCCGCTGGCCGGTCTTGCCAGCATCCAAGATCGTGCCAGCGCCGGCAAGACGCAAGCGCCTCGGAGGACCAAGCTTTCGGCCGCTGCCCAATGAGCCGGCGGCGGCGCGCGGCGCGCCGGTCGCGGCAGGCCGTCCGGCGCCCGGCAACGGAGATAGCTTGATAGCTTGATAGCTTGATAGCTTGATAGCTTGATAGCTTGATAGCTTGATAGCTTGATAGCCTGCTGACTTGCTCACTTGCTCACTTGCTCACTTGCTCACTTGCTCACTTGCTCACTTGCTCACTTGCTCACTTGCTCACTTGCTCACTTGCTCACTTGCTCACTTGCTCACTTGCTCA
>JAUSBQ010000013.1 GCA_030651965.1 Pseudolabrys sp.
ATGTGACGGCTCTCAAGAACGCAGATCCTGTTGTGCCAAACCAATGCGTAAGTTGCGCATTCAATCGGGATGCGGCCCGAACGCTTTATGCAAGCGCGCGTCGTGGGTCTCGAAATGGCACGAAAACCACGCATCGAGCCGTGCCGCCAAATCCTCACGGCTCGCCATATCGTCGCGCTCGAATTCGTCCATCAATCCAAATATCTCGTCAAGCAACCGCTCGTGATCTTCTTTGTGTTGCGGCAATTGATCGTAGCCGTGATCCCGCATGAAACGCTCTTCCAGCGCGAAATGCGCCGAGATCGCCTTGATCAAGTCGCCAAAGAAAGCCGAAGCCGTAAGCGGTTCGCCCTTCGCCATCAGCTCTCCATAAAGCTGATTGATCAGCTCGATAAGCTCTTTGTGTTCGTGATCGACGGCCTCGATCCCCACGCTGTAGTTATCTTTCCATTGCAACAGAGGCATGATCGTTCACCTGAAGATAAAATCACCGGTTTCGGAACGAAAATCGACAACGAACATTTGCTCGCCTACAAGCGTGACGGTCTCGTTGCGCTGATGATCGAAGCCCTCAGTGCGCGGCGTGTCGCGCATCCGCACCGCGACCTGATATTGTCCAGCCGGCACTACGAAGCGCTGGTAGACGCGAGAATTCCCATCACTTGCAATTCCGCTCGGCGGCAAAGTTGCACGATAGATACTCTTACCTGCAAGATCGAGCTCAACATAAATCGCCGGGCGACCGCGCGGGCAATCCAGAAGGCGCCGCATATTGGGGGCCAGCTTTGCGATCTCCGCGGGAGAACGCGTACGGCACTCTGCCTTGCGGTCAGCCCCGTGGACAAAGGTAAGCACGATAACGGCGTGGCCTTCCGGGATTTGTCGGTAGATCGGCCAATTCGCAAACGCAGCGGCGGCCGAAAACAATAGAAGGATGACGACGAACTGGCCGGTCAGGCGAAGATACCTGGTCATGGCAAGGTTCCTTCCGGCACTCGCCTGGGTTCGGTCGAGGGCGACGCAGCAATCGGCTGCGGCAGCTGCACCAGAGGAGCCTCGGGGAGAGCGGCCACTTGCTCAGCAAAAGCCGCAAGCTCGCGTTCGAAACGTGAGGTTTCAAGTGCCGACACCCAGATCGTCTTGAGGCGATTGCGCGGCACGCGCTTCCGCAGGTAAGGATCACGCTCGCCGGCAAAGCGCTGTTCCGTCCAAGCGACCCCTAACCTATTGAAGCAGGCGCTCTCTGCACAGCCAGCGACTGCCACGCCATCGGCAAGCTTCTTGCTGAGAACGAAGTCAATCAACGACGGCGGGATCATTGCAACACATGGCAATGGCACGACGCCGGTCAGGTGGCCTGCGCCACCGCCATGCTCACAAGCGAAAATTAGGATTCGCCTTTTTTCTTGAAAAAGCGATCCGGCCGCTTCAACGGTCAGTTCGCGCAAGCGCTGGAGCGAATAGTCAGGGAGATCTATACCAGTTTTGAGTTCCTGGCTGCGGCGGAAAGGCGTTGACGACGGACACGAGCCGACGCAAATGCCGCACGAAACGCAAAGCGAAGGATTGACCTGCGCTTCGGTGGGAAATGGCAGCCCATCGCTGCGCCGAACCATCCTGATCGCCTCGTAAGGACAATCCTCGGCGCAGCGCGCGCACCCGTTGCAATGCGCGAGGTCGACCTCGGCGGCCTTGGCCCGACGCAACGGCGGCAGCCACGGCATAAGCCCGAGCATCAGCGAGAATGTGCCAAGAAAGGCCCACACCGCGCCGTTGCCCCAAAGATCGGTCAACGGATAAAGCGGCAGGAAGAACCAATCCAAACCCACCGCGGCAGGCACCCTGGCAAGATCGACGTGCCCCTGCGATACCGCAGGATTCCAGAGTGAGGCGGCGATGAGCGCGATAAGCGACATTACCGCAAGAGTACGCGGCGGATTCATCTTTGGACGCGAAATGTGCAGGATATGAATCCACATAGCGAACAGGAGAAACAGCGGCACCGCCACGTGCATAAACACCATGAGACTGAAGAAGCGACTCGTGAGCGTGCCAGTCGAAACAAAATTACGCGCGATCGGCTCTCCGAAGATTGGCAGCCAGTCAAGCAACTCCGAAGACACGAGCGCGACGTATTGCGCCAGCTTGTCCCACACCAACCAATAGCCGGTGATCCCGGACGTATAGAGAAGCCAGATGATCGGCACGCCTGTGAACCAGGAGAACCAGCGCGTGCCGCGATAGTGATCGTAGGCGAATTCGCGCAGCATGTGCGTGACTAGCATGACGACCATAAGATCGGATGCGTAGCGATGAAGGCTACGCATGACGCCGGCGTGATACCAGTGATTATTGGTCAAGTTCTCAACGGATTCGTAAGCACGCTCGATACCGGTATCGAAAAAAATGAAAAGATAGATGCCGCTGACGGAAACGATCCAGAAGAAAAAAAAGCCGAGCGCCCCGAGTTGCGCGATCGGGTTCAGAGCCGGGCCGAACAACCGATCGAGCGGTCGTTCGATCCATTCTATTCCGCGCCTGAGAACGCTTCGTATCGCGCCGATCACACCTTCCTCCAATCGGCCCGCAAAGTCACACGCACATCTCCGTGGCAGACGACCAGTGGCGAGTACGGCAACGCTGTCATGCTGACCTCATATGCGCGCCGCGCGACGCCATTCGCGCAAGAGAAATCCGCCCATCATCAGAAGCGAGATTGCGGCGATGACGCTGCCGAACATCAAACCGTAGTCGATGCGATAACGTCCGGCGCCCGGGTCATACGTGGTGCAGATAAATTTAATGCGATCGAAGATGCCTTGCAGCGAGAAGCTCGTCGTAGTTCCGTAGATCACGTCTTTGAGCGGCTCAATGATCACTTGAATTGGGAAGTCTTCGCCATAGACGTGGCGGTAGACCGTTCCGGTGCGATCCAGGATCGTCGTCTGGGTGATGTGGTCAAAGCCGCCTGCGGCCGCAGCGTAGCTGAAACCGAAATCGCGAAGCAGCGCCGATATCGTGCCTGCATCGGCGCTCGCAAAGCGCCAGTTGTCGAGCTTCACGCCTTGAACAGCGGCAAACTGCGCCATGTGGGCAGGTGTATCGTTGCGCGCGTCGAACCCAACAGTCAGGACCGCAAACTCGTCGGCACCGAACACACGTCGCGCCTCAGTGACGGCGCTGATAAGGTGCTGCGTCGTAGCCGGACAAATTGAACTGCAAGACGTATAGACGAGACTCACAACCAAAGGTTTGCCGCGATAAGCCGAAAGCGCCAGCGGCGCACCTTTAGAGTCGGTTAGTATATAGTTGCCGGTGGTCCGGCCGACGGCCGCTTCGCTGCGTTCGAAGACGGCGCGCGGATCAAGACGTCGCGTATTGGGCGCGTCGGCAAGAGCCGCCGTTGCGGTCATCGCAACGAGCGCGACTGCCGCAAGGCCTGCGATCAATCGTATCGACATGGCTACAACCCGATCAGGCTGTCGAGCACGACACCGAGGATCAGCAGCCCGAGTTGCAGCAGCGAGGCGAAGAAATTCGCCATTGCGTTCTGCTTGGTAGGCGCCTGATGCAGAGCGATGCTCTTCCACAGAAAGAAACCGCCGCCGATCCCCGCGCCGAGCCCATACAGCAGCCCGTTACCGAACCAAAGCGGAACGAGCGAAATCGCGGCCAACGCTGCCGTATGCGTCAAGATCGCGAGTGTCCAGGCATACTCCGGCACGACGAGCGGCAGCATTGGTATTTTGGCCGTCGCGTAGTCCTCGCCTTTCGCGGCAGCAAGGCTCCAGAAATGCGGCGGAGTCCAGAGAAACAGCACCACCGCCAGCACGCAAGGAACGATTTGCGGTGACGGGTCTACAGCCGCGGCGCCGGCGAGCACCGCGAAACTGCCGGCAAGACCGCCGATGACGATATTCCACACACTGCGGCGCTTCAGCCAGACCGTATAGACGATGCCGTAAGTGAACGCGCCGAGAAACACAAATACCGCCGCGAGCGTGCCGCCGCTCGCCGCGGCCAATGCCAACGACGCTGCAAGCAGGACGGCGAAGCCAGCGGGCCACCAAGGGCTTTCGCGGAATGCGCCGCAAGCGAAGGGCCGCGACATCGTGCGCCGCATCAGGCGGTCGAGGTCACGCTCATGGTAATGATTAAAGGCGCCGGCGGCGCCGGAGGCCCCGAGAACCGCAAGCGTCAACCCGGCCGCTTGCCACCAGGCCAATGCGGGACCACTAGTGACCGCGATTCCAGCGAGGGCGCTCGCCGCGACTGCTGATCCGATCCTGAGCTTCAGGAGCGAAACGGTCATGCGGATCGCGGCGAGCATGGTCACTTCTCCATATCGGTCGAAAAGCAGAGGATCAGCGGAACAGCCACAACTCCGACAGATACTTCCAGTTGATGAAGTAGTAGAGGACGAAGCAGACGAAGAAGATTGTGATCAGGACGATCGTGCCAGGCAGCTTCATGGTTGCGTGCCCGCCGTATTGCGCGGCGGCCGCACCACCGCCTGAATGCAGCGGGAATGTGAGCTTGTGCCCACCGATGATCCTCTTGCCGAACAATACCGTACCGACGACGATAACCACATAGAGGGCGCCGCCAAGCGCCGCGAAGATCGCGAAGATCCCATTGAGTCCCATCATCAGAAACGCACCGGCTGAATGGGCGAAGGATATCGAAGCATCGCTGAACGTCATGTCCCAATGGCGGCGCGCCACGCCGAGAGTGCCCGCCCCCATCATGAATAATGAGATTCCTGCCGCACCAACTCCGAACAGATAGGGCTGGATCTTCGCCAATCTCGGCCAGATGA
>JAUSBQ010000015.1 GCA_030651965.1 Pseudolabrys sp.
CTGCTCTACGCCTTCTTGTTCTTCGCGATCGTGCTGTTCCCGAGCGGCTTCCACTTGCCGGAGAGAAGCAAGTCGCTCAAGCGCGCCGTGGCGACACCGACGGTCGCGACGGACGGGAAGGGCGACTGAGCCATGGATTACGTTTACACCATTCTCATCTTGATCGGCCTGTTCGTGATCCTGGCGTCGAGCTTCGATCTCGTGATCGGGCATTGCGGGCTGATCTCGATCGCTCATCCGATCTTCTACGCTATCGGTGCGTATGTTTCGGCGATGCTGGCCAAGGAAGGAGGGGTGCCGATCCCCTTGGCCATTCTTTGTGGCGGCGCGGCCGCCTTTGTCTCATCCGTGCTGGTGGCGCTGCCGTCGTTGCGCGTATCGGGAGATTATCTCCTGATTGCCAGTATCGGGTTCCAACTCGGGCTGATCGAATTCGCCAAGCATATTCACAGCATTGGCGGCGCCGGCGGGTTGACGAATATTCCGCCGTTTCTGGTCAACGACTACGGCCGTTTGAGCTATGTGCTGCTCGTGCTGGCGGTGGCCGCGCTGACCGTGCTTTTCGTTCGCTGGCTCACGCGCGGGCCTTACGGCCGCATGATGGCGGCGCTGCGCGACGACGAGCTCGCCTTCTCCATGCTTGGGCGCAACGCGATCTGGTTGAAGGTCTCGGTCTTCGCCATCGGTTCCGGCATTGCGGGCGTTGCCGGCGGGCTTTACGCGCATTACTTCCGCTTTCTGGAGCCGGATCAATTCGGCCTGCTCCAATCCTCCGCGATTCTGACGATGGTGGTGGTCGGCGGCATGCGCACGACGATGGGACCGGTGATTGGCGCGATCGTCCTCCAGATTCTGCCGCAGGCGATCACGTTCTTCGGGCTTCCGCCGAGCATTCTTGGGCCGCTTCAAGGCCTGATGTTCTCCGGCCTCGTGCTTTTCTTCATGTTTGCCCGCCCGCAGGGGCTGATAGCTGCCCCCGACATCTGGGCCGGACGTAAGCCGAAGGCAGGCCAGCGCGGTGGACTTGCCGATGGTTGAAGTCCTCAAGGTAAGCGGCCTCGAAAAGCGCTTCGGTGGCATTGTGGTTGCCGACAATATCGAACTTGCTCTGGTCGAGGGACGCGTTCTCGGCCTGATCGGTCCCAATGGCGCCGGCAAGACGTCGTTCTTCAATCTCGTCTGCGGCGTGGTGAAGCCGGATGCCGGGTCGATTGTTCTGAACGGACAGGAGATCAACAGCCTGCCGATCCGTGAACGCGCACGCATGGGGCTGGCGCGAACCTGGCAAAATCTCAGGCTGTTCCAGTCGCTCTCGGTGCTCGACAACCTCATGCTCGGCCCGCGCGACTACAGCGCCGACAATCTTCTCAATGTCATGCTGCGGCCCGGGCATGTCGCGGAACGGGAGCGCGACAGCCGCGACCGCGCCTTCGCCATCCTCGAGCGGACCGGGCTGACGGAAATCGCGCATTCACCCATTAGTGACATCACCTTCGGGCAACAGAAGCTGGTCGGCGTGGCGCGCGCTCTGATGAACGACGCGCGATGCCTGCTGCTCGACGAGCCCATGGCCGGCGTGGAAGGCCAGGCCTATGCGCTGATCCAGCGTGTTGTTCGCGACATCGCCGCCAGCGGCGTCGCCGTCTGCGTTGTCGAGCACAACGTCGCCTTCATCCGCGATCTTTGCGACGAGGGCGTCTTCATGTTCGCCGGCAAGGTACTGGCGCGCGGCAGTGTTGAGTCGCTGATCGCCGATCCGCTCCTCACCGAACTCTATTTCGGGACCTGAGCCGTGCTGGAAATCAAAAACCTCGTTGCCCGCTATGGTCCGCTCACGGTGATCGGCGATCTTTCGCTGGCGATCGAAGATCGCACCAAGGTCGGTATTTTCGGGCACAACGGCGCGGGCAAGACGACGCTGCTGCGCTGCCTGATCGGTGCGCACCCCAAGAGCGGCGGGACCATCAGTTGGAACGGCGAGGCCCTTCCAGAAGGCAATGTGCCGGAGACGGTCAGCAAGGGCATCGCCTTCGTGCCGCAGGGGCACAATGTGTTCCCGACCTTGAGCGTCGAGCAGAATCTCAAAATCGCCGGTCTGCCGTTTGGATCGGATTTTCTGCCCGAGGTCTTCCATCTGTTTCCGGTGCTCGACGAGCGGCGCTCCCAGCGCGCCGGCTCGATGTCCGGCGGCGAGCAGCAGATGCTTGCCCTTGGCCTGGCCCTGATGACGCGTCCGAAGTGGCTGCTTCTCGACGAGCCCTCGACGGGTCTTGCCCCTGTCATCGTCCGCAACGTCATGGATCGTCTGCGCGACGTGAATGCCCGCTTCGGCATGGGCCTGATCGTCGTCGAGCAGAATGTTCCCGCGACGCTCAAGTTGGTCGACCGCGCCGTCATCATCAAGTCAGGCGCCGTCGTGTTCGACGGGCCGGCAACCGAACTGGCGGCCAATACGGATCTTTGGAAATGGTTCTGAGCGTCAAGCCGAACGTCAATGCGGACGAGCGCGCCCGCTCGGCGCAGGCGCTTCGAAATCTCATCGACTGGGCGGTTGCCGCCTCTACACAACCGCTTCCGGATGCGATTCGCTATCGCGCCGCGCTGGTGCTGATGGACGATCTCGGCGCCGCGGTCGCCGCGTCGACCGAGCCTGAAGTCGCGGCCGCGCGCGAGATCGAAATGCGTTCCTCCGGCGAGATGGAGGCGACTGTGTTCGCGACTGGCGCGCCGCGTTTGAACCGCATTGGCGCGGCTGTCGCCAACGGCATGGCCGCGACCTGGTGCGAACTGGATGAGGGCTATCGCCTCGCTCCCTGCCACGCCGGCGCCTGCATCTGGCCGGCGCTGATTGCCGAAGCGGAAGCAAGCGGTGCCACGACAGCTGAAACCCTGCGCGCGCTGGCCATCGCCTATGACGTGACGGCGCGGTTCGCTGAGGCTTTCCCCTTCGCCCAAATGAATGTTCACCCTCATGCGGCTTACGCCAACATCGGCGCGACGGCGGGCATCGGCATTCTGCGCAAACTCACCGCCGGACAGCTTCTCGGAGCGATTACCGGCGCGGCGAGCATGACCTTCGCAGGTCCCTACGGCCATGCCATCGATGGCGCGCTCATCCGCAATGCCTGGACCGCCGCGAATGGCTGGATCGCGTTCCGCTCCGTCGATTGGGCGCTGGCCGGGATCGCCGGCATTCCCGAGACGGGCTACGATGTCTTCTCGGTCTGCTTCGGCACGGCGTGTTTGCCGGATAAACTCGACGGCGATCTCGGCACGCGCTGGGCCATCGAGAATGGCTATCACAAGATCTTCGCTTGCTGCCAATACGCCCATTCGATGATCGAAGCGTCGCTCGCCATGCATGCCCGTCTCGGCCCGGAGGCGCGGCATGAGATCGCCGCTGTCGAGGTCGAGACCCACCCGCGCGGCCTCACGCTCACCGGCGTCGAGCCGTCGACCACGCTGGCCGCCAAGTTCTCGATGCCTCATGCCGCCGCCGCCGTTGCGCGGCTCGCAAGCGGAGGACAGGCCGCGTTTTCAAGCGCTGCGCGCATCGATCCCGACATCGCGGCACTGCGTCACAAGGTGACGCTGAAGCCGCTCGAAAAGCTGGAGCCCTGGCCCAACGATCGCGCCGCGCGGGTGACCTGGGTGATGAAAAACGGCGAACGCCATTCCGGCTCCTGCCTCAACGCGCGGGGCGGGGCAGACCTGCCTTTCGACGAGGCAACCCTGATCGCCAAACTTACGGAAAATGCCGGCTCCGTTCTGCCCGGCATGGTCGCGCCGCTGGTTGCGTTGCTGAAGCCGTCGGACCGCGACCAGCGGCCTTGGCGGGATTGCGTCCCGCGCATGAAGGGAGACGCAGCGTGAGTTTTGATGTCGATGTCCTGGTGACCGGGGCTGGCGCCTGCGGCCTTTCCGCGGCGATTGCCGCGCATGACTCCGGCGTGTCGGTGGCGATTGTCGAAAAGCGGGACCGCCCCGGCGGCAATTCGTCGCTCTCCACCGGCTCGGTGCCGGCGGCGAACTCTCGATTCCAGCGCGAAGCAGGCTTGGTGGATTCGCCGGAGAAGATGCTCGCGGACCTCATGGGCATCGCCAAGGAGACCGACGATCTCGCGCTCGTTCAGCGCATGGCCGAGGTCTCGGCGGAGACGGTGGAGTGGCTGGTCGATACGGTCGGCGCCAAGATCGTGCTGATCACGGCCTACAAGCACATCGGCCATTCGATCCAGCGGCTTCATGCCCCGGTTTCCCGGCGCGGCCAGGATCTGGTGAACGACTTTCTTGCCGCGATCGAGAAGCGGGAGATCCCGCTCGCGGTCGGCAACGCGGTCGAGGATCTTATTGTCGAGAACGGCGTCGTGCTCGGCGCGAAGGTCAATGCCGGCGAAGGCGTGTTCGAAATCCGCGCGCGCAAGACCATCCTTGCCGTCAACGGTTTTGCCGCCGATCCCGCTTTGGTGAAGCAATATTGCCCGGAAATCGCTGGCGCGCGGTATTTCGGCGCGCAGGGCTCGCATGGTGAGGCCGTGCGCTGGGGCCTGAAGATCGGCGCGGCGCTTGCCAATATGGGCGCGTATCAGGGCTATGCGGCGGTCGCCTATCCGCACGGCAGTTTGTTGTCGTGGACGACGATCGAAAAAGGCGGGCTTCTGGTCGGTGCGGATGCCAAGCGCTTCGGCGATGAGAGCCTCGGCTATTCCGGCTTCGCGCGCGTGGTCCTCGAGCAGGGCGAATACGCCTTCGCGGTGTTCGACAAGAAGATTTTCGACGTCGCCGCGCAGGAGGAGGAGTTCATGGAGCTCGTCCGCTATGGCGGTGTGAAGAAAGCCGATGATATCGCCGCGCTCGCGGCGATGTTCGATCTCGATGGCGCCGAGCTAGCCCGGCAGGTCGAGGCGTTCAACCGGTCGGCGCGTGGCGAAACCAAAGACGCCTTTGGGCGCAGCAATTTCGGTCTCGGCGCACTCGAAGGACCGTTTTATGGCTGTCGTGTCGTGCCCGGCCTTTTCCATACGCAGGGTGGTCTGCGCGTCGATGGCAACGCCCGCGTTCTCAGGCAGGACGGGACGCCGATCCCGGGACTTTTCGCCGGAGGTGGCGCGGCTGCCGGGATTTCCGGCAAGGCCGGGGCGCTGGGCTATGCCTCCGGCAATGGCCTGCTCACTGCCGTCGCGCTGGGACGGCTTGCCGGCCTGACCGCGGCAAGCGAGATCGCACGGGCCGCGGCATGACGCTGGCGCGCGAGATCGTCCGGCGCTGGAAGTCGGTGAAAACCGCGCCGGTGCCGGATGCGGTTCTCGCGGCGGCGCGGCTTCATTGTCTTGACGCGGTGGGCGTCGGCCTCGCGGCCAGTTCGCTGCCGCAGGGCGAACCTTACCGGTGTTTTTCGGCCGGCGGGCAGGGCGGCATCAGCTTGCTGTCCGGTGGAAGCCTCGCCAGCGCCGCCGATGCCGCGCTCGCCAATGGCGGGCTGATTCATTCGCTGGAATTCGACGACACCCATACCGGCTCCATTGTTCATGGCAGCGCCGTGCTGACGCCGACCATGCTGGCGATGGCACAAGCCTGCAAAGCTGATCCGGACGCTGCGTTGCGCGCGTATCTGATGGGATATGAAATCCTGATCCGCATCGGTTTGGCCGCGCAAGGCAGCTTCCAGAACAACGGGTTTCAGATCACCTCGGCCGCCGGGCCGTTGGTTTCGGCCGCGATCGCGGCGGACCTGATGGGCGGCAACGAGGATGACGGCGTCAACGCCATGGGCATTGCACTCAGCCAGGCTTCCGGCGTGTTCGAATTTCTCTCGAACGGCTCGTCGGTGAAGTCGATGCATCCGGGATGGGCGGCGCATGCCGGCATCATGGCCGCGCGGCTGGCGATGTGCGGACTGACCGGCCCGGAAACGGCTATTGAGGGCGCGCGCGGGTTGTTCGCGGCCTTTGCGCGGGACGATGCCGCGCCGGCGCGCTTCAAGGCGCTGCTCGGCGACCTCGGGTCACGCTGGCACATGCTGGACGTGGCGTTCAAATTTCTTCCCTGCTGCCATTACCTGCATCCGTTCGACGAAGCCGCTGGCCGGCTCGCGGCAGAGATAAGCGATCCTGCGCAGATTGCCGAGATGATCCTGCGCATCGCGCCCGGCGCCGCGTCGATCGTCTGCGAACCCTGGGCGCACAAGCAGAACCCGCCCGACGGTCATGCCGCGCGCTGGAGCCTGCCGGTGGTGGCGGCAATGCGTCTTGTCGAAGGCAGGGTCGACCTCGACATGTTCAGGGAAAAGGCATCGCCCGCGGTGCTGGCGCTGGCCGCCCGCAGCCGCTGGGAGCCGCTGGCGCAGCACCGCTTTCCCAACGCTTTTGAAGCCGAGATCGAGTGCCGCCTTGCCGACGGACGGACACTTTCCGCACGCATCGAGGATGTCTTCGGCAATGCCAGCCGCCCCGCTGGCGAATCGGATGTGCTGACAAAATTTCGGACCAATGCGGCGCGATGCTTGCCGGACGCTTCAATTCGAGCGCTGGAATCCTTTTTTCTCAAGCCAGGCTCGCCGGATATGGCGGCCTTCGCCACGGCGCTGGCTGTGCGTACATAGTAAGGAACGACGAAAATGAGCGAAGCGATCACCGTTTTCACAGGTGGGCTGGTGGTTCTGCCGGACCGCGATCCTGCCGTATGCGATATCGTCACGCGCGGCGGCAAGATCGTTGGGCTAGGCGCCTATGACGCCAGCAAGGCGCAGGTCGAGCGTGTCGATCTTGCCGGGCTTGCCGTGCTTCCCGGACTTGTCGATCCCCATCTCCACCTCGGGCACGGCAAGGATATTTCCTATCCGCGCGTGCCGGAGGACGCCGCGCAGGAAACCGCGGCGGCCGCTATCGGCGGCGTCACCTGCTTTGTGCCGTACCTGATGAGTACCGAGCCGTTCGACGCCGTCTTCGACAAGGTCCGCGCGGTCACCGAGGCCGGAAGCCGGATCGATTTCGGCTATCATTTCGTCATCTCGACCGAGGTGCAGCTTTCCGGTGTGCCGGACTACGCCACGCGCTATGGCGTGCCCTCGTTCAAGATTTTCATGAACAATCGTGGCGGCGAGGGCGCTCGTCTCGGCCTGCCTGATATCGATGATGGCTTCCTGTTCCGGCTCTGCGAGGCCGCCGCGGCCTCGAACGGCGTTGTCTGCCCGCATCCCGAAACGATCGAGATCGCCTGGGTTTTGCGCAGCCGCGAGAAGGCGCGCGATCCCGAGGGCAAAGGCGGGCTCAAGACCTGGAATGCGTCGCGGCCGGACTTCGTTGAGGCCGATGCGGTCCAGCGTTCGGCCTATATCGCGCGGGTCACCGGGTCGCGCATCCATATTGTGCACACCTCGTCGGCCGCGGCGCTGGAAGCCGGGCTGATGCAACGCGGCGCCGGCGCCGCCATCACCATCGAAACTTGTCCGCACTACCTCACGCACGACGAGGAGTGGGGCAACGGCAATGTCGGCAAGATCAACCCGCCGCTGCGCAGCCGGAAAGATTGCGATGCGCTCTGGCACGGGATAGCCGCCGCACATGTCGATATCATCGGCACCGACCACATCCACCGCGACGTGACAAGCAAGGCAGGGTCGGTCTGGGATGCATCGCCCGGATGTCCCGGCCTTGAAACCATGTTGCCGGTCATGTTGACCGAAGGGCATCACAAGCGTGGAATCCCGCTCAAGCGGATCGCCGCCCTGACAGCGACGAATGCCGCGAATACGATGGGGCTTTCCCACGCCAAGGGTGCCATTGCCGTCGGGCGCGACGCCGATTTCGCCGTGGTCGATCTCAACGCGGAGTGGGTTCTGGACGCCTCATGTCTCCGCTCCAGCGCCGGCTATTCGCTCTACGAGGGCACGGCGTTCAAGGGGCGCGTCGTCCATACGATTGTGCGTGGCGGGTTCGTCATGAGGGATAGGCAGTTGATCGACGCGGCCGTGGGCACGGGGCGCTATATGCCGCGCCGCCTCGGCTCGATGGTGGCGAGTGGGTAATCACGTACTGCTTTTGACATCCGATTTGTTGATGGGACCGACGGCTCGCCGGCGCCGGTAGTACAAGGGCCGGTCGCCTTATCTCATGCGCATATTGTACCGTGGTCGTATCGGGAGGCTTCGGTTTAGCTGATCGATTGATGAGGCGCCGACGGCAACTCCCTTGCGGTGTTGCTGCGCAGCACCGATATCACTTCAAACGCTGCGCCTCTCTTCGATACGAAGCTTCACCCCTTCGCTACGAATTTCATGTCCGGCATAGAAGCCCGCGATCCGGTCGCTCGGCAAGACTGCCTCCGTTGTTCACCCGGCTCCGATGCGCCATCGCCAGCCGCGGGCAATGTAGCGTGCCGATTTTGGCGGGAGCCATGGCAAAGAGTGCGGGCATTCGTCGCAGTCGACTACATCATATGCTGATTCCCAAATAATAGACTATTGCGGCTGCACTATGAGGTATATCAAGTCGGCGGTTCGAAAAGATGTTTTCATTTCTAGGTTTAGCCTCCGCGCGCGTCTGTCTGTGAAGCGTCCTGAGCGGATATCTGGTGTCACTACATGCGCATATATCGTCGGCACGATCACACGTCCTGCGGTGCTATCGACAGCGGAGGGGGCGCATCGTCGCCACATGACGATACCTCCGCGCAATCGCAACTGTCGTTTATTCTCGGCAATTATGGGAAATCATGACTCGCTCGTCATCTGAAGGGCATGGTCGACCTGACGAAATCGTCATCGGTGCGGAGACGAACGCGCCTTGGCATGGCATCGATTTTCACGCGGCGATTGAACGCCTGCAAACGCGGCCTGTCGGTCTCACCGAAGCCGAGGCGGCGGAGCGGTTCAAGAAATATGGGCCAAATCGGCTGACAGCATCGAAGCCGCGCAGCGCGTTTGTGCGGTTCCTGGCGCAGTTCCACAACCTTCTCATCTATGTGTTGTTGGCGGCGGCGCTGGTCGCGGCGATGCTGGGACATGCCATCGATACCGCCGTCATCCTGCTTGTCGTTATTGCGAATGCCGCGATCGGCTTCATTCAGGAAGGGCGGGCAGAGAAAGCGCTCGATGCAATCAAGCGGATGATTACCCCGCACGCATCGGTCATGCGCGACGAAGCAAGAACCACAATCGGCGCCGAAAGTATCGTTCCCGGCGACATCGTTCTGCTCGAAGCGGGCGACCGCGTGCCGGCGGATTTGCGGTTGATCCGCGCCCGCAATCTCAAGATCGAGGAGGCGATCCTAACGGGCGAGTCGGTCGCCACCGACAAGAGTGAAAAGCCCGTCGATGTAGGCGCTACGCTCGGCGACCGAAAGTCGATGGCCTATTCCGGAACGTTTGTTGTGGCCGGTCAGGGGCAGGGCGTCGTGGTCGGTACAGCGCTCCAGACCGAGCTCGGGCGTATCAGCGAGATGTTGCGAGAGGTCGAAACGCTGACGACGCCACTGGTACGGCAGATGAATCAGTTTGCGCGCCAGCTCACGGTCGTCATTCTGGGAATCGCCGCGGCGGCCTTTGTCTTTGCGATCTGGCTCCGGGCTTACTCGTGGCCCGATGCGTTCATGGCGGTCGTCGGCCTTGCGGTCGCCGCTATCCCGGAAGGCCTTCCCGCGGTGATGACGATCACGCTCGCCATCGGGGTGCAGCGGATGGCATCGCGGAACGCGATCATCCGCCAATTGCCCGCCGTCGAAACCTTGGGATCGGTTTCGGTGATCTGTTCAGACAAGACCGGAACGCTGACGCGCAATGAGATGATGGTGCAGACGGTGGTCACCGCCGCTGAGACGATCGAGGTGACGGGCACCGGCTACGAGCCGCGCGGAGCCTTTCTGCAGGATGGCCGTGAAGTCGATACAGCGGCCAATCCCGTGCTTGCCGAATTCGCATTGGCGGCATTGCTTTGCAACGACGCCACGTTGCGCCACAGCCATTCCGACTGGATCATCGACGGCGATCCCATGGAAGGCGCGCTCGTCAGCCTGGCATTGAAGGCCGGTCACGACGCCGAAATCACGCGTAAACGCTTTCCGCGGACAGACGAGATTCCATTCGATGCGCGCCATCGATTCATGGCGACGCTGCATCACGGCCATGAGAATGGCACAGTCGCCTACGTGAAAGGCGCCCCTGAACGGATAGCCGCGATGTGCTCCGTTCAGCTTGGCACCCGCGGCCCGGAGCCAATCGATCGCGAGCGCTGGGCGGCAGTGGTCGAGACGCTGGGCGCTCAGGGGCAACGGGTCCTGGCGCTAGCCAAGAAGGAGATGCCGGCCGGTACGCAGGATATCGCCTTTCGGGATGTCGAAGGCCAACTGATCCTGCTCGGCTTTGTGGGGCTCATCGATCCGCCGCGCGAAGAGGCGATTGCCGCAATCGAGACATGCCGGGCGGCGGGCATCCGCGTCAAGATGATTACCGGCGATCACGCGGCCACTGCGCGTGCCATCGCAAAGCAGCTTGGCCTGGAAAGTCATGAAGCGGTAATTACAGGCGAAGGTCTGGAAGCTTTGGACGATGCGGCCTTCCGGCTTGCTGCGCACGATATGACGGTCTTTGCCCGCACCAGTCCCGAGCAAAAGCTGCGCATCGTCGAGGCATTGCAGGCTGGTGGCGCCGTCGTCGCCATGACAGGGGACGGCGTCAACGATGCTCCCGCCTTGAAGCGGGCGGATGTCGGCATCGCCATGGGACAAAAAGGTACTGAGGCGGCAAAGGAAGCAGCCGAGATGGTGCTGGCCGACGACAATTTCGCCTCGATTGTGGCTGCGGTGCGCGAAGGACGCACGGTTTACGACAATCTCAAGAAGGTCATCGGCTGGACATTGCCGACCAACGGCGGCGAGGCATTCGCCATCATCACCGCGATTCTATTCGGGCTGACCTTGCCAATGACGCCGGTCCAAATACTCTGGATCAACATGGTCACGGCCGTCGCACTCGGATTGACGCTCGCGTTTGAGCCGACGGAACCCGACGCCATGCGGCGGCCGCCCCGCGCACCGCGCGAGCCGATCTTGTCCGGAGTGCTGATCTGGCGCGTGGCTTTCGTGTCGTTGCTGTTCGTCATCGGCGCGTTTGGCATGTTTTTCTGGGCCGAGTCGCGCAACTTGCCGATCGAAGAGGCGCGCACGATCGTCGTCAATACCCTTGTCGTCATGGAGATATTCTACCTGTTCAGCGTGCGGTATCTGTACCGGACATCGCTCACCTGGACGGGCCTCCTCGGTACGCCGGCGGTGCTGATCGGTGTCGGCACGATCGTCGCGGCGCAGTTTCTGTTCACTTACGCACCCTTCATGCAGGTGATGTTCGCTACGCGCGCGATTTCGCTGCTGGATGGAGTGGCCATTTTTGGCATCGGCGTCGCTCTCTTCTTCGTTCTTGAATTTGAGAAGCTTGTTCGGCGGCGGTTCGACCTTTGGGTGGACTGAAGCGTGCCGTCAGCGGACAGCAGTTGCGAGTGCCGTGCAAAGGACGTCCGATGAAATCGGTTGCCACGATAACCATGAACCCCGCGATCGACGTTTCAACTTCGGTCGACCGGATGACGCCGGTTCACAAGTTGTGTTGCGCGAATGCGCAACACGATCCGGGCGGCGGCGGCATCAATGTCGCCCGGATCGTTCAAAAACTGGGCGGCGCGCCGCCGCAAGCGGCAACGCAGTCTGACGCGGCGACCACCCGAACCGGGCCTTGCCTAATCGAGCATTGGCAAGTTGGCGCAAACGATCTTGCCGCTTGTAGCATCGATAAAGAGATAGCCATCGATTGGGCTAGCCGGACTGGTGACAGGCTTCTCGACGACAACGTGAAATCGCCAAACTGGCCGTTTCTTTTCACCACAGTTGGTTTTCCCGTCGCGGACCAATTGGGCGTCTTTGATCGTCTTCAGCACTTGTCCAATTGTCGTTCCGTAAGGATCACCCATCAGAATATTGACCGCCTTGGCGCGCGCTTGTTGCTCATCCAACGGTCCCGCGGCTTGAAGTGGCCCTGTCGCCAGTGCGAGAGCGGCAAGGCCAACGATGCATCTTTTCATTTGAGTTTTCCCGCATCCTGCTAATACTCTCATCTCACAGTACCACCATCGCTGCTCGCGCGCCGACGCGGTGGCCGAATATGGTTGGTGTCCTCGTGTCGCACCGATTATTGTACCACTGTTAGAAAGAGAGCTAAATCGGACTCATGAGACCGAATGAGACCGGAAAACTCCACCCGCCAGCGATCCTAAGTGCGGCCCCAGAGCACGTGCTGTGACGACATAACGGCCCGAAGCCAGGTCGTTGCCAAGAAATAGTCGCCGTGCCTATATATAGAATGGAATTGCTTAAGCGCCCTTGTCTCTGTCGCCC
This sequence comes from Pseudolabrys sp., assembly GCA_030651965.1. GTDB lineage: Bacteria > Pseudomonadota > Alphaproteobacteria > Rhizobiales > Xanthobacteraceae > Pseudolabrys. The sequence goes on from JAUSBQ010000015.1 coordinate 12,382, forward strand.
TCGTTTGTGAGGTTGCGTGGTATCATTGTGCAGATTACTTTCACGACTTCTGCCAGGGATGACTTCGGCTCCACCGTGGGCCGACGAGGAGACAATCCGCGAAGAGCTCTTTAGCGTCGAGCGCCTTGAGCAGCACGCCGAGAGCCTGGCTGCAGCGCAGTCGGTAAGTTCGCAACCGCAGCGAGGCCGACCGCTCGTGGAGCGGGTTGGCGACAACGATGAAGCGCTTCTTGACGCTTATCGTGTCATCGCCGCCGCCATCAAGGATAAGCACGCGATAACACCGGCGGCGGAATGGCTGATCGACAATTTTCATCTCGCGGAAGACCAGATTCGCGAAATCCGCACCGATCTTCCGCCGAGCTATTACCGGCAGCTTCCAAAATTGGCCGAAGGTCCGTTTGCGGGATATCCGCGTATCTTCGAGGTAGCCTGGGCCTTTGTCGCGCACACCGATAGCCGTTTTGAAGCGGAGATGTTGCAACGCTTCGTGATGGCGTATCAGCGCGTGCAGCCGCTGACGATCGGCGAATTATGGGCGCTGGCAATTACGCTTCGTGTCGTTCTTGTCGAGAATTTGCGGCGTCTGGCCGATCTCATCGTGAATAGTCAGGCCGGGCGTGATGCCGCCGATGCGTTGGCTGATCGTTTGCTCGGTGAAGAGGGCAGGTCGCAGGCGACGGCAGACGCAGCCCTGCGGTCGTACGCCAATCTACCTTTAACGCGATCGTTCGCGGTTCAGCTTGTGCAACGACTGCGCGATGAAGATCCGGCGACGACGCCGGCACTGCTATGGCTGGATAAGCGCCTGAGTTCGCAGGGCACCAATGCCGATGAAATCGTGCGCGAAGAGCACCGTAGGCAAGGCGCCGCGAACGTCACCGTGCGCAACATCGTCACCAGTATGCGACTCATATCCGAATTGGATTGGGCGGAGTTCTTCGAGAGCGTCAGTCTGGTCGATGAGGAACTGCGAGCGGGCAGCGATTTCGCCGCCATGGAGTTCCCCACGCGAGATCGGTATCGCCGCGCCATCGAACAGCTTTCGCGCGGCTCGGTTCATTCGGAAATTGACGTTGCCCGCGCCGCCATTCTCATTGCGAAGCGCGCGGAGGCTGATCAGCAGGCCGGATCAACGGAGAAGGATCCGCGCCAGCGGGATCCCGGGTATTCCCTGATCGGGAAAGGCCGTGCCGCGTTCGAAGTGAAACTTGGTTTTCGTCCTTCACTGAAAGATTGGCTGGAGCGCGGGAATGCGGCGCTAGGGATTTCAGGCTATCTCGCGGCCGTCGCAATCGCCGCCGGCCTGCTTCTCGCACTGGCATTGCTCGCAGTTGCCGGGGCCGGTGGCGTCGGCTGGGTTGTTCTAGTGCTGGCGTTACTGGGGTTGTTTGTCTCCGTCGACGCCGCGATTTCGCTGGTGAATCGGGCGGTCATCCACCAGTTCGGTCCCGCGGTGCTTCCCGGGCTCGAGTTTCGCGATGGCGTGCCGAGCGAATTCCGTACCATCGTCGTCGTGCCGACGCTGCTGACGAACATCGCAACAGTCGACGAGCTGATTGAGCGCTTGGAAATCCATTATCTCGCCAGCCAGGACGGCGATATCCAGTTTGCCCTGCTTTCGGACTGGATCGACGCTGTCAGCGAAAACGTCGCGGATGACGACGCGCTTTTGGGCGCAGCGATCGCGGGGATTGCACGGCTCAACCGGCAGTATGGGCCGGCTGCCGATGGGCCGCGCTTTCACTTGTTCCATCGCAAACGTCTCTGGAACGCAGGCCAGGGCAAATGGATGGGATGGGAACGCAAACGCGGAAAATTGCATGAGTTGAACCGACTGCTACGCGGCGCAACCGACACTACGTTCCTGACCGTGGGCGGCGAACTGCCGCTGGTGCCGGCGGGCGTGCGTTTCGTCATCACCTTAGACACCGACACGCGGCTCCCGATTGGCGCGGCAAAGCGCTTGATCGGAAAAATTGCGCACCCGCTCAATCGGCCCAGGCTCGATCCCGTGTATCGCCGCGTCGTCGAGGGCTATGGCGTGCTTCAGCCTCGGGTAACGCCGTCGCTTCCGACCGCGCGCGATGGTTCGCTCTATCAGCGCGTGTTCTCAAGCCAGACCGGCATCGACCCTTACGCAGCCGCCGTGTCCGACGTCTATCAGGACCTGTTCGAGGAGGGCTCCTATAGTGGCAAGGGCATTTACGATGTGGATGCCTTCGAAGCGTCTCTCGCTGGCCGTATCCCAGAAAACGCCGTTCTCAGCCACGACCTGTTGGAGGGCATATTTGCCCGTGCGGGATTGGTTTCCGACGTCGAGGTCTTTGAAGATTTTCCCTCGCGTTACGACGTGGCCGCATCCCGCCAGCACCGATGGGCGCGTGGTGACTGGCAATTGCTTCCCTGGATCTTTGGCAAGGCGACCGGCAGCCTTGGCCGAACGGACATTTCGCCGCTCGGCCGCTGGAAGCTCGCGGATAACCTCCGCCGCACTTTTTCGGCCCCGGCAAGTTTCCTCGCGCTCGTGGGCGGGTGGGTGTTGCTGTCGCCCGCGGCCGCTCTGCTTTGGAGCGGATTCGTCCTGCTTCCCTTGCTGCTGACGGCGTTCCTGCCGCTCGTTGCGCGCGTCATTCCGCACCGCTTTGGAATTACGGCTGGCAGCCACTTCCGCGCATTTCGTTTGGAACTCCGGGTAGCCTTGCTGCAGTTCGGCCTGCAGGCAGCGTTGCTGGCGCACCAGGCCTGGCTGATGGTCGATGCGATCGTTCGCACGCTGTCGCGGTTGTACCGGCGCCGAGAATTGCTGGAATGGATGACCGCCGCAGCGGCGGGGTCCGACCGGGAACTCCACCTCGCCGGCTTCTATCGGCGGATGGCCGGCGCGGTCGCGCTGGCTGTGTGCGGAGCGATTGCGGTCGCTTACGCCGAACGCGAGTCTTGGCTGGTCGCGGCTCCGTTGCTCGGCGCTTGGATGCTGTCACCGGCGATCGCCTGGTGGGCGAGCCGAGCGCCGCGCCCCGACCAGAGCTCGTTGTCGGACGCCGAGGCGGAAAGCTTGCGTCTCACGGCCCGGCGCACCTGGCATTTCTTTGAAACCTTCGTGACGGCAGAAGATCACATGCTTCCGCCTGACAATTTTCAGGAGGATCCCCAACCGGTCATCGCGCACCGCACTTCGCCGACAAATCTGGGCCTCTATCTGCTTTCAGTCCTTGCCGCGCGGGATTTCGGCTGGCTCGGCCTCACGTCGGCTGTCGAACGGTTGGAAGAAACGCTTGGTACGATGACCCGGCTCGAACAGTTCCGCGGGCATTTCTTCAATTGGTACGACACGCGTGATCTTCGTCCACTCGAACCAAAATACATATCGTCGGTCGACAGCGGGAATCTTGCCGGGCATCTGATCGTGCTTCGCAGCGCCTGCCGGGAGATGGTCGCAGCGCCGATGATGGGCGCGGGATTGCTCGCCGGAATCGCGGACGCGGTGAAGCTCGCGCGGGGCGCACTGGAGACTTTGAGCGGTGACGGGCGAATCTCGGAAATCGCGAGTAGCCAACTTGAAATAGCGCTCGAAACCCTCGCGACGTCGTTGACGTTGCCCTCCAAGTCACCGGCGGATTTTGTCATCCGATTGTCGAGCCTGAAAGGACAGTCCGAGGCCCTTGCCGGTCTCGCGCGCGCTTTGTTCGAAGAGGGCGATGAGGAGAATTATAGCGATATTGCCGGCGTAGCAGATGTGGTGACGTGGACAGAGACCATTGCTTCTTCGATCGAGCAGCATCAGCGCGATGTCGACGGCTTGCTCTCTTGGATCCCTCTCAGCGCCGACGGCACAATCATTCCGCCCGCGCTGGCGCTGGCCGATCTGCCCGATCACTGTGAAGCATTTATTGAGCAACTGGTTCGGCAGCGAGCCGGTCTCACCTCAAACAGCGCCCCTGATGACTTCGCTCAAATTGACCGCCTTGTTGCGGCGTTCGAGCACTCGGCGATAACGGCACAAGCTCTCATGCGGCGAATTGAAAATCTCGACGAACTCGCCGGAAAAATGTTCGACGACATGCAATTTGGGTTCCTTTTGGACCCTGCAAGGCAGTTGCTCTCGATTGGCTATCAATTCGCCGAAGGTGCACTGGATCCGAGCTGTTACGATCTGCTGGCCTCCGAGGCGCGTTTGGCGAGCTTCGTCGCGATCGCTAAAGGCGACATCGCGCCGAAACATTGGTTCAAGCTGGGGCGCGCGCTCACCCCGATCGACCGCGGCTCGGCTCTGATCTCGTGGTCGGGATCGATGTTCGAGTATCTGATGCCGGAACTGGTGTTGCGCGAACCGGCCGGAAGCCTGCTGCATCAAACCGCCCGGCTGATCGTCAGCCGGCAAATCGAATACGGCGCACAGTGTGGCGTTCCGTGGGGCATATCCGAGTCCGCATATAATTTCCGCGATCTCGATCTCACTTATCAATATTCCAATTTCGGCGTCCCCGGTCTCGGGCTTAAGCGCGGTCTCAGCGAGAACGTCGTCGTGGCGCCCTATGCGACGGCGCTGGCATCGATGGTCGAACCGGCGGCCGCGGTGCGGAATTTTTCGCGATTGGCCGACGCCGGCGGACGCGGGCGCTACGGCTGGTATGAGGCCCTGGATTACACGCCAGGGCGTGTCCCGAAAGGCGAAAGCGTCGCCGTCGTGCGCGCCTATATGGCGCATCACCAAGGCATGACCTTGGTCGCTATCGCCAACACGCTGGGCGGCGGGACGATGCGGTCGCGTTTCCACGCCAGTCCAATTGTACAGGCGACGGAGCTTTTGCTGCAGGAAAGACCGCCGCGCGACGTCGCTGTCAAATGGGTTCGCGCCGAGGAAGTGGGACAGACGTCACAGGTTCGCGAACTCGTGCCGCCGATGTTGCGCCGGTTCCATACTCCGCACGATCGCATCCCGCGCAGCCATCTGCTGTCGAACGGCCATTACGCCGTCATGATCACTGCCGCCGGATCGGGTTACAGCCGCTGGCGCAATCTCGCCGTCTCACGCTGGCGCGAGGATGTCACCTGCGACCCGTGGGGCTCGTATGTCTATTTGCGCGATGTCGATAATGGCGCGGTGTGGTCGGCGGGCTATCAGCCGAGCGGCGCCAAGCCGGACAGTTACGAAGTGGCGTTTTCGGAAGACCGCGCCGAAATAACGAGACGCGATGGCACGCTGGCGACAACGCTCGACGTGGTCGTTTCGCCGGAAGATGACGGGGACGTCAGACGTGTGTCAATTGCGAACCTGGGAGCACGGACGCGCGAGATCGAAATCACGTCTTATTCCGAAGTCGTTCTGGCACCATCGGGCGACGATGCATCGCATCCGGCATTCTCGAAGCTGTTTGTGCAAACTGAATTCGTAGCTGAACTCGGCGCCCTTCTGGCGACCCGCCGAAGGCGAGCGTCGAGCGAAGCGGAGGTTTGGGCCGCCCATCTGGCCGTGGTAGAGGGCGAGGTCAGCAGCGACCTGCAATTCGAAACCGATCGAGCACGCTTCTTAGGACGTGGCAACAGCGTTCGCTCGCCGGTTGCCATCGATAGCGGCCGGCCACTTTCCAACACGGTCGGCACGGTGCTCGACCCGATCTTCAGCATTCGCCGGCGAGTGCGCATTCCGCCCGGCGCAACCGTCCGCGTCTCGTTTTGGACGCTGCTTGCGCGCTCGCGCGACGAAGTCATCGGCTTGGCCGATAAACACCACGACGTCGCGGCGTTCGATCGAGCGGCCACCTTGGCTTGGACTCAGGCGCAGGTGCAACTCCATCATCTGGGCGTAACGCCGGACGAGGCGCACCTTTTCCAGCGTCTCGCCAATCGGATCATGTATTCGGACCCAACGCTGCGGCCATCGCCCGAGATTCTCAAGCGTAACGATCTCGGACCGTCCGCTCTTTGGGCGCATGGCATCTCGGGC
>JAUSBQ010000016.1 GCA_030651965.1 Pseudolabrys sp.
CGGCGATCCGCGCCAGCGCCGCCGTTAGTTTCGTCGACAGCGGTGCGACGCCGCGCAGATCGACGTCCATGCCGTTGTCGGTGGCGGTGAAGTGAATATCGAGCGGCTTGGTGGCGGGCTTCAGCAGTTCGGCGATGGCCCACGCGGCCGGTATCGCCCGGCCCAGGCCCGGCGCCAGAATCGGGCACTCATCGATACCGATGATCTGGTGGGTGCGTTGCGCGGTGTAGCCGACTTCGAGAATGTCACCGTGGCTGCGGCGCGCATGCATCACCGCGCGACGCCGGCCTTTGCCGTGCGCGTCGATGATCGGCTCGACCGGCGCAATCAGCCCGGCATGGCCGAGCGCTTCGACCACCAGGTTGCGCTTCCACAGCAGATATTCGGCGAGCGACCAGTGCTGCATGGCGCAGCCGCCGCAGATGCCGAAATGCTTGCACACCGGCAACGCGCGCTCGTGCGAGGCCTGTTCGACGCGCAGCAGATGGCGGCGGTCGGGATGGCCGCCGACGGGCTCCACGGTCACCGTCTCGCCGGGCAGCGCAAACGGCACATAGACCGGCCCGACATTGGTGTCGGCAATACCGTCGCCGCGATGGCCGAGGCGGGCGATCTTCAATTGTTCGGTCATGCCCCGGCTTTAGCCGGGCCGCGCGGCGGCGGCAACCTCAATGCGTGGCGGCAACCTAATGCGTGGCCGCATGCCCCGGCGTTGCCGGCATATAGCCGCGCAATGTCAGCAGATTGAACCGCCACACCAGCAGTAGCGCGTAAATGCCGAGGCCGACGGTAAAGCCGATCCAGACGCCGACCGCTTCCAGGCGCATCGGAAAAGCCAAAGTGTAGGAGGTGGCGAAGCCGATGACCCAGAAGCTGATGGCGGCGAAAATCATCGGGATGCGCGTGTCGTTGAGCCCGCGCAACGCGCCGGCCGCGACCGACTGTATGCCGTCGACGATGAAGAACGTCGCGCCGAAGGCGAGCAACGTCGCCGCTAAGGCCACCGTGGCGCCGGTGTCGGCGGCGTCCACGCCGAGAAACATCAGCGGTATGACGTGGCGGAACGCGATGATCAGCAGCACCATCGCGCTCATGAACACGGCGGCAAGACCGATCGCAGCGAAGCCGGCGCGCCGCGTGCCGGCGGCGTCGCGCCGTCCGACCGCATGGCCGACGCGCACCGTCGCTGCCATGGAGATGCCGAACGGCACCATGAACAGGATCGATGCCGTTTGCAGCGCGATCTGATGCGCGGCCAGCGCGGTGGTGTTGATCCAGCCCATCAGGATGGCGGCGGTGGCGAACAGACCGTATTCGAGCAGGAAGGCGCCGGCGATCGGCGCGCCGACGACGAACAGCCGGCCCAGCAGCGGCCAGTCGATGCGCCAGAAACGCCCGAGCACCTGAAATTTGCGGAAAGGCCGCTGCACATAGGCAACGCCGAAGCCGGCCGCGCACATGCCGAGATTGACGATCGTGGTCGCGACGCCGGCCCCGAGCAGGTCGAGCGCCGGCAGGCCGAACGCGCCATAGATCAAGGCATAAGCGAGCAGCGCATTGATCGGGATCGCCACCAGCGTGATCCACAAAGCCGGCTCCGGCCTGTTGACCGCGCCCATGAAGCCGCGCACCGCGATGAACCACCAGCCCGGCACCAGACACCAGCCGAGCCCCATCAGATAACGGCCGGCCAGCCGCGCGGTCTCGTCGTTCTGTCCGAGCATCAGCAGAATGTCTTCGCCCATGAATTGCAGCGCCGTCATCGGCACGCCGAGCAGCACGGCGGCCCACAGGCCGACGCGCAAGGCGCGGCGCACCATGCGCGGCTCGCGCGCGCCATAGGCTTGCGCGGCCAGTGGTGATACCGCCGCCATCACGCCCATGCCGAGCATGAAAGCTGCATAAAGCACGGTCTGCGCCAACGCCGCCGCCGCGATGGCGTTGTCGCCGAGATGACCGACCAGCATCAGATCGGTGGTCATCATCGTGACCTGGCCGAGCTGCGTCAGTGCGATCGGCAAAGCGAGCTTCACCGTCGCGTTCAATTCGCTGCGCCAAAGGCCTAGGCTTGGGCCTTCGCCCGCCGGCGTCAACGCCCCGGCGGCGAGTTCATGGGTCGGTATCGTCATGGGCCGCGACCTTAGCGCGCGATGTGGCGAGAGCGTGACCGGGATCGATGAAAGGTGCTGATGGTGTGGATCGTCATGGTTGATGACTTGTTGCGCCCAGCAGAAATTCGACATTGCCATCGCCGCCGCTGATCGGGGACGGCATGATGCCGGACACTTGCCAGCCGAGCGCGGCGACGCAAGCCGCGATATCGTCGCAGACGGCGGCGTGAACGGCGGTGTCGCGGACGATGCCGCGCTTGAGCTGCGCGCGGCCGGCCTCGAATTGCGGCTTGATCAGTGCGATGAGCTGCGCCGGTCTGTGCGCCGGCGCTAAAGCCGGCGGCAGCACCAGTTTGAGCGAGATGAAGCTGACATCGATGACGACCAGATCGGGTGGCGGCGTCAGCAGGGCAGGGGACACGTTGCGGATGTCGGTCTGCTCCAGCGACACGACCTCCGGCCGCGCGCGCACACTTTCGTGCAATTGCCCGCTGCCGACGTCGATTGCGTAGACTTTGCTGGCGCCGCGCTCGAGCAGCACTTGCGTGAAGCCGCCGGTCGAGGCGCCGACATCGAGGCAGACACGGCCCTTCGGCGAGATGCCGAAATGATCGAGCGCGGCGGCCAGCTTGACGCCGCCGCGTGACACGTATGGATGCGCCGCGCTCGCTTTGATCTCGGCGTCGGCCGCTATCATCGCGGAAGCCTTGCCGACAATGTCGCCGTCGGCATATACGAGCCCGGCCTCGATCGCCGCCTGCGCCTTGGCGCGGCTGCCGAACAGCCCGCGCTGGACAAGCAGGCGGTCGGCGCGCTCTTTTTTGGAGATCACGGCGTAACCTTTTACTTTTCCCGGGCGCACTGCGTCGCGTAAGCGACGCGGTGCAGACCCGGGATCGTTCCACCCGAGGTATTGCCGCGAATGTCCGTTTCCTAACGGTCCCGGTTCTACAGCGCATCGCTTCGCGATACACTGTGCCCGGGACAAGAGAAACTACGTCAGCACCTCTACTCTTCCCGGGCGCGCGGCGTCGCGATAGCGACGCAGCGCAGACCTGGGATCGTTCCGCCCGCAGGCGATCACATCATTAATTGGTCGGTCAAATCCAGCCAATCAGGGTTCTGTTTTTCGATGATCGCGAACTTCCAGGCTCTGGCCCATCGCTTCATCGAGCGCTCCCGCGCCCGTGCGTCGAGAATAGATGCATGCTCTTCAAAATAGACCAGTCTTGTTACGAAGTGTTTAGCCGTGAAGCCCGGAACGTATTTTCCTTTGTGCTCTCCCACGCGGCGAACGAGATCGCTTGTCGCGCCGACATACAGCACGCCCTTGGGCCTATTAGCCAGAATGTAAACGTAGAAGCGGTCGGCCATGGCCAAGCTGCCGCGAATGTCCGTTTCGTAACGGTCCCGGCTCTGCAGCGCATCGCCATAGCGTGTCCAAGACGCGCGTTAACGCGCTTATGGCGATGCCCTGCGTCCGGGACACCCTACGCCAGCTTCACGGTCTCTGCCGCGGCGTCCTTGCCAAGCGCCTCGAACACCTTGACGACGATGCCGCGCGCATCGAGGCCGGCCGCGGCATACATCGCCGCCGGCGTATCCTGATCGATGAAGGTGTCCGGCAGCACCATGCAGCGCACCTTCAGGCCGCTGTCGAGTGCGCCATTCTCGGCCAAAGTCTGCAAGACATATGAGCCGAAGCCGCCGACCGAGCCTTCCTCGATGGTGACCAGCACTTCGTGGTCGCGCGCCAAGCGCAATACCAGATCGGTGTCGAGCGGCTTGGCGAAACGCGCATCGGCAACCGTGGTCGAAAGACCCAGCGCCTTGAGTTCATCGGATGCCATCAAAGCCTCGGCCAGCCGCGTGCCGTAAGACAACAACGCGACCTTGTGGCCTTCACGGACGATGCGGCCCTTGCCGATCTCAAGCGCGACGCCCTCCGCCGGCATGGCGACGCCGGTGCCTTCGCCGCGCGGATAACGGAGCGCCGACGGCCGGTCGTTGATCGCGACCTGTGTCGCCACCATGTTGACCAGTTCGGCTTCGTCGGAAGCCGCCATCAGCACGAAACCGGGCAGGCAGCCGAGATAGGCGACGTCGAAGGCCCCCGCATGCGTCGGCCCATCGGCGCCGACGAGGCCGGCGCGATCGATCGCGAAGCGCACCGGCAATTTCTGGATGGCGACATCGTGGACGACCTGGTCGTAGCCGCGCTGCAGGAAGGTCGAGTAGATCGCACAGAACGGCTTGAAGCCTTCGGTGGCAAGACCGGCCGCGAACGTCACCGCGTGTTGCTCGGCAATGCCGACATCGAAAGTGCGCGCCGGAAATTCCTTCTCGAACGCATCGAGCCCGGTGCCGGACGGCATCGCCGCGGTGATGGCGACGATCTTGTCGTCCTTGCGCGCTTCCTTGATCAGGCTGTCGCCGAACACCTTGGTGTACTGCGGCGCGCCGGGTTTGGATTTCGCCTGCGCGCCGGTGGCGACGTCGAACTTGACGACGCCGTGATATTTGTCGGCCGAGGTTTCGGCGGGCGCGTAGCCTTTGCCCTTCTGCGTGACGACATGGACGAGGATCGGCCCGATCTCGGCGTCGCGCACGTTGCGCAGGATCGGCAGCAGGTGATCGAGATTATGGCCGTCGATCGGCCCGCAGTAATAGAAGCCCATCTCCTCGAACAGGGTGCCGCCCATGACATAGCCGCGCGCGTGCTCGACGGCGCGGGTGATGGCGCGGTCCCATGATTTCGGCAGATGCTTGGTCAGCTGCTTGCCGACATCGCGCAGCTTCAGATAGGTGCGGCCGGAGCCGAGGCGCGCCAAATAAGCCGACATGGCGCCGACTGGCGGCGCGATCGACATGTCGTTGTCGTTGAGAATGACGATCAGCCGCTCGTTGCGCGCGCCGGCATTGTTCATCGCCTCATAGGCCATGCCGGCCGACATCGCGCCGTCGCCGATCACGGCGATGACGTGGTTCTTGTCGCCCTTGAGGTCGCGCGCCACCGCCATGCCGAGGCCGGCGGAAATCGAGGTCGAGGAATGCGCGGCGCCGAACGGGTCGTATTCGCTCTCGGCGCGCTTGGTGAAACCGGACAGCCCGCCTCCCTGTCGCAACGTCCGGATGCGGTCGCGGCGCCCGGTCAGGATCTTGTGCGGATAGGCCTGGTGGCCGACGTCCCAGATCAGCCGGTCGGCCGGCGTCTCGAACACCGCGTGCAGCGCCACTGTCAACTCGACCACACCGAGACCAGCACCTAAGTGTCCGCCGGTCTTGGCCACCGCGTCGATCATTTCATGGCGCAGTTCGTCGGCGAGCTGCTTGAGCTGCTCGGTTGATAGATTGCGCAGATCGGCCGGAAAAAAAACGCGGTCGAGCAGCGGGGTCTTTGAGGGGGTCTTGGTCGCCTCGGACAAATGGAACTCCGGTCCTCAATGTTCCCGGAGGGCTGCATCGTCCCGGGCTTTGAGAGGCTTACACCTTTGGGTCTGGCCGGGCAATTCGCCGGCCGGCTGGGCGAATCCGCGCTAATCGACGTCGAGCGGCGTCGTGCCGGTGGGCCTGCCGGAGGCATCCAAGGTGATCTTTTCGACCCGCGCTTCCGCCTGCTTGAGCAGTTCCTCGCAGCGCTTCTTCAACACCTCGCCGCGCTCGTAAATCGCCACGGATTCCTCAAGCGGCACCTTGCCTTCCTCGAGCCGCTTGACGATCGTTTCCAGCTCGGCAATCGCCGTCTCGAAGGTCATCTTCTTGATATCGACGTTATCGGCCATGGTTCGTGTCCGGCGGCGTTGGTCGAGGTTTGGCGGGAATCCTGCTCTGGGATGGCGAATATAGGCCGTTCCGTCAACCGCGGCGACGGGCCCTTGCCCAGCGCCAGCTCAGGTAGGCCAGGACCAGGCCGCGCGGCAGCAGCCGCGGCAACAAAGTCGCGATCCGGTTAGGCCCGCCCGGCACGACGACGCGGTGGCCGGCCATGAAGCCATCATAGCCCTCGCGCGCCACCCGCTCGGCCGAGCGCGACAGCGCCTCCGGGAAATAGTCGTGCGGCACGCTGGCCCGCGCGTTGAATTCGGTCGGCACCGGGCCGGGGCAAAGCGCGCAGACCTTGACGCCGTCGGCCTTGAGTTCCTCGTGCAATGCTTCGCTCAGCGACACGACATAGGCCTTGCTGGCGTGATAAACGGCCATGCCGGGGCCGGGCATGAAGGCGGCGATCGACGCGACATTGAGAATGCCGCCTTTGTGGCGTGTGATGCTGCCGATGAAGCGCAAAGTCAGGTCGGTCAGCGCCCGGTTGTTGAGGTCGACAATGGCGAGTTGCTGGGCAAGGTCCAACCGCGCGGCATCGCCCAGGAGGCCAAATCCCGCATTGTTGACGAGGACGGCGGGCTCAAGCCCAGCTTCCTGCAATGCGGCGGCGAGCTTGCCCGGTCCTTCCGGCTGGCCCAGATCAGAGGCGATGACGCGGGGGCGGGGGTGGCCTTTCGCAGCGATCGCGTCGGCCAGCGCATTCAATTCGGTCTCGCGCCGCGCGGTCAGCACCAGCGCGTGGCCGTGGCTGGCGAATTCATGGGCCAGCGCCGCGCCGATGCCGGCGGAGGCGCCGGTGATCAGGCATACGGGTTGCGGGGTGGAACCTTGGGGCGACATGTAATAATGAATGCGCGGCTGGGCGGCATAATGCAACGACGAGGATGGAGCGCTTGCCAGACCTGAAGGACAAGATCGTTCTGATCACCGGCGCGGCCGGCGCCATCGGCAGCGCTATCGCCGCGGCGGTGAAAGCGCAGGGCGGCGTCGTCATCGCCAGCGATCTCAAGGCCGGCAACGGCATCGACCACGCGCTCGACGTCACGGCGGAAGCCGACTGGCAGCGCGTCACCGCGGCCGTCGCGCAGACGCATGGTCGCCTCGACGGTCTGGTCAATGCCGCCGGCATCGCCGTCGTCGGCAGCATCGAGAAGACCGACTTCGCCACCTGGCGGCGCGTTCTGTCGATCAATCTCGACGGCACCTTTCTCGGCTGCAAGTACAGCTTCCCGCTGCTGCGCAAGAAAGGCGGCTCGATCGTCAATCTGTCGTCGGTGCTGGGGCTGGTCGGCAGTTCGAACCTTGCCGCCTATACCGCGTCGAAAGGCGGCGTGTCGCTGTTGACGAAATCGGTCGCGCTCAACGGCGCGCGCTACAAGCCGCCGGTGCGCTGCAACGCGGTGTGCCCGGCCTTCATCGCCGGCGCGATGGTCGACGACATCGCCGCTGGCGGCGGCAAGCGCGATCCGCAGGCCGTGCATCAGAAGCTCGCCAACGACATTCCACTGGCGCGGCTCGGCGAGCCGGCCGAGGTGGCTTCGCTCTGTGTCTATCTGTTGTCCGACGAAGCCTCGTTCATCACCGGCGCCGACGTTCCGATCGATGGCGGGCTGACGGCGCGGTAGACGTTGTCATTCCGGGACGGCCCGTTTGGGCCGGACCCGGAATCCATAACCCCGGTCAGTGAATATGGATTCCGGGCTCGCTTCGCTTACGCTCGCGCCCCGGAATGACGATCAGCCCCGCATCAGCGCGGTGACATGCGCGGCGGCGGAGCGCGCAAGACCTTGCAGGTCGTAGCCGCCTTCGAGAATCGAGACGATGCGACCTTGCGCGCTGTCGTTGGCGATATCCATCAGTCTCTGCGTCACCCAGGTATAATCGGCTTCCACCAGATTGAGATTGGCGAGCGGATCGCGCGTATGCGCGTCGAAGCCGGCCGAGATGATGAGAATGTCGGGCCGGAAATCGCGCAAGCGCGGCAGGATCACGGTCTCGAAGGCGTCGCGGAACTGGGCGCCGCCATCGCCGGCGCGCAACGGCGCATTGACGATGGTGTTGTATTCGCCGCGCTCGCCGATCGCGCCGGTGCCGGGATAAAGCGGCATTTCGTGCGTCGATGAATAGAGCACGCTTCTGTCGGACCAGAAGATATCCTGCGAGCCGTTGCCGTGATGCACGTCGAAATCGACGATGGCGGCGCGTTCGACGTCGTAGCGCTTCTGCGCATAACGCGCCGCGATCGCCGCGTTGTTGAAGAAGCAGAAGCCCATCGGTTTGGCCGTCTCGGCGTGATGGCCGGGCGGGCGGGTGGCGACGAAAGCGTTCGACGCCTTCTGGTTCATGACCTCGTCGACAGCCAGGCACGCGCCGCCGGCGCCGCGCAAGGCCGCCTCGAAGGTGCCCGGCGACATCGAGGTGTCGGCGTCGATCCGCACCATGCCTTCGGACGGCGAGGCGTTGCGGATCTCCTGGAGATACTCCAGCGGATGCACCAGCGTGATGAGGTCTTCGGTTGCCATCGGCGCCTGTTCGCGCGCCAGCATGTGAAAGCGCTCGTCCTCCAGCGCCTGCTCGACCGCGCGCATGCGGTCCGGCCGCTCCGGATGGCCGGGCGGGGTGACGTGGTCGATGCAGGCGGGGTGCGAGATCAGGAGTGTGGACATCGCTTACACTTAATCGTTTAGGCGTTGGCGCGAAAGGGGCTCGCGATCCATCTCGGCCTCATGCTGAGGAGCGCCGCGTTTGCGGCGCGTCTCGAAGCATGGGCCGCCCCATCCTTCGAGACGCCCGCTGCGCGGGCTCCTCAGGATGAGGCGGAACGGCCTCAGATATTCAGAGGTTTCAAACTTACGCCGTCCGTGGGAGAGCTTCACCTTGCTCGACGCGCTCGGCGATGACGTGGAGTTCCAGCGCGGTCGCTCTTGAACGCGCTTCGTCCGCGGTCGCGCCATAGGTCATGACGCCCGGCAGGGCGGGCACTTCGGCGAGCCACCGGCCGTCTTCTTCCAATTCGGCTTCAATACGGAGCATGACACCAAGATAGGCCGGGCGAGCTTGGGGTACAAGCCTCGCACCTCAGGACGACGAGAGCGCCTTCAAACTCACCCCCGCCGGCGGCGGGATATTGTCCGGCACGAAGAAGTCGACCTGCAACGGCTGGCTCGGATTGACCCGGTACTGGTCGAAATCGGTGACGCCTTCCGAGGCCAGGAACGTGTCGTCGATGATGAAGTTGCCAGTGAAGGTCTTGGGCTTCTGGAAAATGCTCCAGGCGGCCTCCGCCAGAATGTCGGGCGTGCGCGACATGTTCATCAGCGCGTCGCCGCCGAGCAGGTTGCGCACCGCGGCGGTCGCGATCGTCGTGCGCGGCCACAGCGCGTTCACGGCGATCTTGCCGCGCTGCTCGCCGGCAAGGCCGAGCACGACGAGGCTCATGCCGAATTTCGCCATTGCATAGGCGGTTGCCGGCGCGAACCATTTCTCCTGCATGTCGAGCGGCGGCGACAGCATCAGAATATGCGGGTTCGCCGACTTCAGCAGATGCGGCAGCGCGTATTTCGATACCATGAAGGTGCCGCGCGCATTGATCTGGTGCATCAGGTCGAAACGACGCATGTCGGTCGCGGCGGTTTGCGTCAACTGAATGGCGCTGGCGTTGTTGACGACGATATCGAGGCCGCCGAAGGTCGCCGCCGTCTTGTCGAGCGCATCCTTCACCGCCGCTTCGTCGCGTACATCGACGGCGAGCGCCAGCGCTTTGCCGCCGGCCCTTTCGATCTCGGCGGCGGCGGTGTGAATCGTGCCTTCCAGCTTGGGATGCGGATCGACGGTTTTCGCCGCGATCGCAACATTGGCGCCGTCACGCGCGGCCTTCAGCGCGATGGCCAGGCCGATGCCGCGCGATCCGCCGGTGATGAACAGCGTCTTGCCCTTCAGCGACATGGCCTTTGTCCTCCCAATGCAGGCTGGTTCTCATGGAGTGCTTAGCACACCCGCCGCCTTTGACCTATCGCAACACGCCTCGGTGCGCGGTGGCGTTGAATAAACTGAACAAAGATCGGGAGGCATCCAAGAGGCATCCAAGAGGCATCCATGTCAGTCAGTCAATCCTCTGGCGAACTGCTCGCCGCGCTGAAAAAGCTGTCGGCCGACCATGGTCTCACCGGCCGCGACGGCGCCAATCAGGAGTTGTCCGGCGAAGCGGAAAAGATCGGCGCCAAATGGTGGTTCGGCGGCCGCAAGGTCACCTACCGCATGTCGTGCCGCCTGTCGGAGCCGGACCGGACGGTGCATTTCCGCGAGGTTGTCGCCGAGCGCAGTTGGGGCATTCCGCCGCCGACATTGACGGTTGAGACGACGACGACCAGCGGCTGGAAGCGCTCCGGTACGCGCAAGGATATCTCGCTCGGCGGCCAGGGCGGCGCGCTCGATTATGCCGGCTTCCGTGACGCGGCCGAACAGGCGGTCAAGGCGGCCGGCTGGGTCTTCCATCTCGAAGGCGGCCGGTTTCCGTGAGCGTTAGCCCGCCAGCGCCGCTTCGGCGTCGGTTATGCTCTGCGCGCCCTCGGTGACGCTGCGCTCGAGGCCCGAGGCCTGGATCGCGATATTCTCGGCAAAGAACCGCGCCAGTGCGACGCGCGCCGCGCCGCCGTCATCCTCGCGCAAGGCGGCAAGCGCCTGCTCGGCCAGCATGCAGCCACCGGCGGCATTGCCGAACAGCCGCAGATAGGGCGTTGCTCCGGCAAGTGTCGCGTCGGAGGTTTTTTGCGACAGCAGCCATTGCGTCGCACGTTCCAGACT